>JBGSYJ010000270.1:0-18692 GCA_041750915.1 Thermoanaerobaculia bacterium
GCTACGACTCCTCGCCTCGTCGCGTCATGGAGGTCCTCAACGAGACTGTTCTCAAGACGGCGCCGAAGCGGATGATGATGACGTTTTTCTTCGGCGTCCTCGACCCGTCGACCCAGCAGCTGCAGTTCTCATCGGCTGGACATCTCGATCCATTCGTCTATCGCGCAAAGGACGGAACTGTGACCTCACTTTCGGTGTGGGGCTTCCCACTCGGTGTGCGCCGGCGCGACCCCTTCCGTGAGGAGAGCGTGATCTTCGAACCGGGCGACAAGCTGATTCTCTACAGCGACGGTCTGATCGAGGCGCTGGATGATCATGGGGAGCCATTCGGTTTTCAGCGGTTCGAAAAGGTCATTCACTCAGCCGGCGACGGAAATGCGGAAGAGATCCGGGGAGCGCTCCTCGACGCCGTCCGCCGCTTCACACGCAATCGCCCGCCGGAGGACGATCAGACGCTCGTCGTGATCTCGTTCGAGGAAGCCGTCGACGCTTTCTTTGCTGCGGACAAACGTCTGGCGGACGCGACAATCGAGCCGGGGATGCTGTTGAATTGACTGAAGTAGTCAGAAGTCAGTAGCCAGTAGAGAACCCCTCTCCCCGCGCACGGGGAGAGGGGCAGGGGTGAGGGGCGTTCCAACCGCAGGAACTCTTGCCAAAGGGAACGGCGTGTCATTCCGAGCGTCGAGCGAGGAATCTGGGCGGAGGCCTCTGCGTGTCGACTGATGGCCGATCCTGATGTCAGACAGGGAGCCCCCTCCCAGATCCCTCGCTCGACGCTCGGGATGACACTCTCGAAAAAGGTACGACGACTTCCCTAAGAGTCGCCTTCCCTCCATGCCTGATTCGGCTTCCCTTCTTCCCAGGGGCGGTATCCGAGGGCGAAGGCGATCCGCCGATGGAGCGCGGGGTGGCTGTAGCGCCAAAGCTCGATCAGCCGGTGCGGCTCCGGATCCGATTTCGACTCCTCGGCAAGTTTGATGAACGCGCGCGCACCTGCTTCGTTGAGACGCGTCAGCTCGAGGGCGAAAATATCGGCTTCGTGTTCGACCCGGCGCGTGTTCGCGTTGAAGACTGGCGAGAGCAGGAATAGCATCACGGAGAGGACGAGCGCGAGCAGCGGTATGGCCGCCGGATCTGAGGGCTTGTCAAACCCCCACTTCGGACCGAAACGCACCACCGCCCAGTCGACCACCTTCTTCCCCATCCAGAAGACGAAGAAGAGCACAACCATCGTGAATGCAAGCAATTTCCAGATGTGATGCATCACGTAATGCCCCATCTCGTGACCCATCACGAACATCACTTCATCGTGGTTCAACTTCGCGAGTAGCGTGTCCCACATCACGATCCGCTTCGACGGCCCGATTCCGTTGACGTATGCATTCAGCGTCTTCGTCTGTTTCGACTTGTCGACCTGATAGACGCGACCGCCTTCGATTCCCGCGCGTGAGGCCAGCTCGAGAAGCTCGGCCCGCAACTTCTGATCGCGGAGCGGCTCGAACTTGTTGAACATCGGGTCGACCACGAGAGGCATGATGACGATGAGAAGAATCGTGATCGGAAGCGTTCCGGCCCAGAGCATGAGCCACCATCTGCGTGGAGACTCGCGGATCGCCACCATCGCCAGAGCGATCAGCGGCGCTCCCATCAGGATTCCGATTCCGAGTCCCTTGAGGCCCTCCCACAGCCAGGCGCCGAACGTTTGATTCGAAAGATCGAACTGGTGGGGCACTGCGAAGCCGCTGTACCAGTCGAGCGGAAACGTCAGAATGGCCGATGCGACGCTGAACAGCGCGACGAAGATCACCGTCGACGCGAATGGCTTCTTTCCCCACCTGACAGCGAGATCGCGCATGCGGCGTGACAGTCCTGTCGCCAGAATGACGAGAAGAACGGCGCTTCCGTAAAGGAAGCCGGCGAAGTAGAGAATGTTGCGGATCCGCGAGTGCTCGCGCATCTCGGATGTCACATCGACCTGGAACTCGTCGGAAGCAGCCTGACTCGTCGTCGGTGTCGAGGGAGCCGCTTCGGGAGGACCCTGCGCTGCGGCCGCGAGTGTGAGAGCGGACAAAAGCACCAGGCCCCCGGCAGCTGCAAGTACGGTAGTGACGAATCGGTTCAAGTTCCCTCCGATTGTCATCCTGAGCGAAGCGAAGGATCCCCTTCCTTGAGGCGATTCGGCAAGACTTCAGGGGATCCTTCGCTTCGCTCAGGATGACACTTTTCGCAATTCCCGTTCAAGGATATCCTGACTGGCGCAATCCGTGCTGCAAACAAGAAACAGGAGAACACAAGCATGTCCGATCATGAATTCGACAAAGACAAAGTCGTAACACTGCTCAACAAGATCCTCGAGGCGGAGCTCGCCGGCGTGGTCCGCTACACGCACTACTCCCTGATGGTCTACGGCTACAACCGCATCCCGATCGTCTCGTGGCTGCGCGAACAGGCTACTGAATCGATGGCGCATGCGCAGCAGGCAGGTGAGCTGATGACCGCTCTCGGAGCGCATCCCTCACTCGGAATCGGCCAGCTGCTCGAGAGCCACAAGCACGACATCGGTGACATCCTCAGGGAGGCCCTCGACAACGAGCGAACGGGAGTCAGGCTCTATCGCGAACTGCTCGAAGAAGTGGAAGGCAAGTCTGTCATGCTCGAAGAATACGCACGCCAGATGGTCTACACCGAAGAGCTGCACATGTTCGAGGTCGACAAGATGCTGCGGAAGCCCGGCGACGTGGCAACGTTCGCAGAATCGAGAAAGAACGCACAGTAGTATGTGGCAGGGCCTTCCCAGGCCCTGCCTCTTCCGGATCGTGAAGATGTACGACACCTGGCGGCATTCATCCCGGGTTCGTCGTTTCAGTCAACGTTCTGGTCAGCTCCCAGAAAAGGCAGGGCCTGGGAAGGCCCTGCCACATGACGTCACCTGACCAGTTTCGCGGTCGCCCCGATCAACTCTGCGAGCTCGGCAACCCTTGCATCGCCCCGCCACTTCGCTGAGACAGCCGTCGCGCGCCGCTGGAGCGCTGCGGCCTCGGCCTTTGATCCCGGCCGCTGGAGGAATGCGGCCCAGTCGCCCACCAGGGCAGCGAGTTGAAGGTCATTCGAGGCATTGTTCCATGAGCCGCCCAGGTCACTCTTGCGGATCACCTGCTCCACCTGCTTATTCTCGCCCTTACGATTCTCGTACTGAAGCGTGACGACTCCGAGGCTGTCTGATGAACCCACCTCGGAACCTATACGGACATCGTAGAGCGCCGTGACGCGATGTCCGGGTGCGAGATCGTCACCCTGAGGGAGCGCTGCCGACCTGCCGCGGTTCTGTTCATAGCCGAAGAGTCGATAGGCATCGACCGATGCGGGATTGAACTCGACTCGCATCTTCGCGCCCCGCACGGCGAGATCGTCATTGCTGCTCACTCGGATTCCGACGCGAAGCAGATGTTCCGATCCGTCGACCCGCCTGGGCGATTCGGCGCCTTCCGTTCTGACGGTGACCTCTCCCCTCGCCGGCTCGGGATCGGAGTAGCGGAAGTAGTTGATCAGTTCTTCCGGCCGCACTGATTGCGGATCGGGCAGACGGCCGCCGCGGAGCGCGCGGCCTACGAGCGTCCACGACGAATCCGCGACACGCAATCCGAACGTCGATACCGGATCGGCTTCCGTATCCACCAACGCGCCACTCGAAGTTGCCCTCGCCGGAGCCTCCTCATGGGCGGACTTGCGCATCTGGTTGCGGGCAGCGACCGAAGGCGTTGGCCGAGGACCCTCGACGCTCCGCTCGGTCCTGGCTTCCTGGACCCTGTCGCTCTCGATCTCCTGCGCGAATGCACCGGTCTGTCCCCCTACTACTGCCGCAGCCGGAGGTGGGGGCGGTGCCATCGCGACCGGCGCTGGAATCTCGCGGCCGCGCCCCGACAACTCAACCGGTTCCTGATACGACTCAGCCCGATCATCCCTTGCTGCCTGCATCTCCGCACCAGCTGCCGGAGCAGCGGGGAACCGCCCCGGGAGCTGTCTCGCTTCCGCAGAAACGGACTGTGTCATCGCGCGGTCTTTCGACCCTTCCGCAGCGAACGGTGCGACCGTGTCAGCGATCGCGTTCCCGGCGGCGTCCGCGTCTGACTCGGACGGAGCATCGGCCGGCGAAGAGGCTGCCATCGGCGACTCGGCAACAACCATCTCACTCTGGAACTCCGGCGAGTCGACGACACGCATCATCACGTAACCCATGCCGACCACCGCAATCAGCGACGCAGCAGCCAGCCATCCCTGCCGCCAGAAACTCACTTCGCGCTTCTCTTTCACTGCAGTGGCGCTGAGATCGTCCGGAATGTCAGCGTGCAGACGCTCGAGAAGACCGTCCGGCGGTTTCGGAGCTTCGCCCGCGGCGAGCATCCGTTCAATCTCATTTCGATTCGGTCTGGTCATGACGCTTCCCCGCCCAGAGTGATTCCGAGCATATCGAATGCCTTGTGAAGCCGTTTACGGATCGCAGCGCCCGTTACGTTTTCG
This sequence comes from Thermoanaerobaculia bacterium, assembly GCA_041750915.1. Taxonomy (GTDB): domain Bacteria; phylum Acidobacteriota; class Thermoanaerobaculia; order Gp7-AA8; family Gp7-AA8; genus JBGSYJ01. The sequence continues at coordinate 4,519 of JBGSYJ010000270.1, forward strand.
AGCACCGCGATCTCCTTGACTTCGAGCTCTCCCCAGAAATGCGCAGTCACCGTGAATCGAAGATCTTCGGGCAACGCCAGCACAGCACGCCGCAACGCGCCCGCCTGTTCGGAGCCGGAGAGCAACTCCTCGGCATCGGGTCTCACATCCCGAACCTCCACTGCAGCTTCCTCGTCTAGCGAGACCACACGCCGCGGACGGCGCACGTGATTGAGAAAGGTCGTATAGGCGATTCTGTACAGCCACGTAGAAAACCGCGAGCCGCCCCGGAATTGCGGCAACGCGGTCCAAGCTCTCCGATACGACTCCTGCGTGAGATCGGCAGCGAGGTCGCCGTCCCCTCCGCAAAGACGGAACAGCGAGGCGTAGATCGTCTGGTAGGTAATCGCTACCAGGTCTTCCGCCGCGCTCCTGTCGCCTTCGCGAAGCAGCCGAACCAGCTCCGCTTCATCGGCTTCGGGTTCCGTGAGAGTCGTATCGCCTCCCTTTCGTGAAGGGAACGCCAGAATCGTGTTCACGGATATTGGACAACGGAGCGACGGAAAAAGAAACCTGCCTGCCGATTATCGCCTTCTCTCGCGCTGCATGGAGATCCCCGCGATACGAAGCCGGATCAGATCATCGACCGTCAGGTCGGAGTACCCCGCCTGCTGGAGGCCTTCAATCCACCCTTCGGTGACACCATGGATCCGCAAGCGAACCAGGTCATCGGGATCGAGGTTCGAATAGCCAAGCCGTGACATGCCTTTGACGAATGCGGGCGTTACGCCATGGATGCGAAAGCTGACGAGCCCGTCGGCATCGAGATTCGCAAAGCCGGCGGCCCGCATGCGGGCGACGTACTCCGGACTCACTCCGTGGATCGACATCTCCTTGACCATATCGATGGAAAAGTCCGGCAACCCGAGCGCCCTGATCTCTTCGACCAGCCCGGGGCTCACTCCATGAACGCGGAGAGAGATCAGCTCATCGATGTCCTGCCGGCCGAGACCTGCGGCCGTCATTTTTGCGATCCACTCCGGGCTCAACCCATGAATGGCGGCACTCGTGATCTCCTCGACGTCGAGATCAGCCGAAACGGCTTCCCGCAGCCCTCTGATCATTTCCGGATTGACCCCATGAATCCGAAGAGTAGTCAGCTCTTCAGGGTCCAGACTGCTCAGGCCATTCGCAGCGAGAGCGCGCACGTAATCCGCTGAGACTCCGTGGATCGCCAGCGCTGCAAGTTCTTCCACACCGAGATCACTGAGTCCGACCGCGCGCAGCGATTCGATATATGCAGGGGTGATTGCATGCCGTCGAAGCGCGATCAGCTCATCAACGGAAGCCTGATGACGGCCAGTTCCGGCTGGGGGACGATCATCCCTCGTTGCCGAACCTTCCTGTTCGATCTCGAACATGGCGATCTGAAGTCTTCCGTTCGCCAGATCTTCGAGTCGAAACAGCTCACCCAGATCTTCGAGATCAGCGAGGACCAGTGGTGGTTCAATGACCTCGCCGTAGTCTTGCGATGCATCTTCGACTTCGAAGTCCGCTTCGACACTCAACTCATAACTCCGGACCTCTGGGGCAGCGATCGGCGAAGCGTGTTCATAGGCGATCGCAGGTGCGGTCACAGTTACGGTCGTTCCCGGTGAATTCTCGGCTTCCTCATCGTTGACCGCAAACGTCGCAAGCGGTGCCGCGATGAGGAGCACGCATGCCATCGTCAAGGAAGAAAGGCGCGCAACCCAGTTCGAGGTGCATCGCGATTCGGGAGCCGAGGCAAGGCGGCGAATCCGCGAAACGAGTGATCCTCCGCTCGCTGCAATGCCGAACACATTCTTCGAACGCAGCTGTTCCAGACTTGCGAGTGCTCGGGCGTAGACGAGAGGGCTTCCGCAGATCTTCACAGCGAGATCATCACAGCAGTTTTCCCGTTCGATACGAATCTGCCGCGAGATCCACCATGTCGCCGGATGATAAAAAAGGAGCGTCTCAATGAGGGTCTGACCGAGGTTGACCAGATAGTCATGACGCCGGACGTGTGCGAGCTCGTGAGCGAGAATCGTCTCGAGCTGTTGGGGACTCAGGCCCGTCAATGCCGTCACCGGAAGCAGGATTACAGGCTCGAGCCAGCCGATCACCATCGGCACTTCGACGGCTCTGCTCTGGACCAGACGGATCGGCTTCCAGATCTCGAGCCTGTCCGCGATCGCGTTCAGGGTGCGCAGCAGATGCTCAGGGGCTCGGCCGTTCTCGCGGGTGAGTTTTGCCAGACGCATCCATCCAGCGATCAGCCGAGAGGAGAGGAGCATGACGCCAACGGCCCAGAAGAGAACGATCAGTTCGAGATTCGCTGCGACCAGACCGCGTGAACTTTCAAGCCAATGCGAAGCTTCCGCTTCGACTGTACGTTCGGTGATCCAGGTCGTCGACCCCTCCTGAATAGCTGCCATCCCGATGGGTGCCGAAAGTTCGTACGGCGCCTGAACCGCGGTCGACCGGAGGCCATCGAGGGTAGTGAGCACAGGCAGGATGACCAGAAGGGCCAGCGCCGAGCAAGAAACGAGATACCGCAGATTAGAGCTCTGCCCGGCAAGCTGCTTCAGCAGAAGGTACAACAGCAGTCCGATGATCGCACCCTGCCACAGCGAATGAAAAAGGGCCCACCCGATCGCCTCGGCAAGCTGACCTTCGGAGAACCACTGAATCGCGTTCATTTCGACGCCTCCATTTCATCGAGGAGTTGCCGGATTTCGGCGAGATCTGCAGCGCTCGCCTTTTTGCTTGCAAGCGCCTGCACAACCAGTTGCGTCGCAGAGCCTCCGAATGCACGATCGAGCAGATCGTTCACCAGCTGCCGCTGTGTCTTCTGTTCCGTGAAGCGTGCAGCGTAGACATGCGCGCGCTCCGACTCGTCTCGAACCACAAGACCCTTCTCAGTCATGATCTGCATCAGCTTGAGAACGGTGGTGTAGCCGATTGGTGTTACCGGAGTGAGATCCTGATGCACCTCGCGGACCGTGCTCGATCCCCGCTTCCAGAGCACGTTGAGAATCGCCAGTTCGGAATCGGTGGGACGAAGCAGCTTCTTTTCGGCCATGAACGTTCCTCCGGGTAACGGAACTGATCCTAATACGAAGCATTTCGTAGTGTCAACGAAAGGCTGTTACATCTCGGTGTCGTCGGTCGGTTTCCCCTCTCCCCGCGAAGTCGGGGAGAGGGGAATCAGAGCCGGGGGCACGCCCTACACTTACACGTCGCGAGATTTCGCCGTGCGGCGCCGGCCGGACAGAGGTCGCTGGCGGGCAACGGGACGGCTCGCCGCAGTCGCAGCGGGCTTGACGGGCTTCGTCACCGGAACAATGCCGTCGCCGTTCTGCTTCGTGCTGCGGCCGCGCCGCTCGTTTGCAATGGCGGCGGGTCTGCTCCCCGCCGCCGGAACGATCTCGACTCCCTGATCGCCGCGGCGGCCTGCACCTCCCCTCCTCGCTTTCTCGAGCGTCATGAGGAACCCGAATGCCGGGTCCTTGAATTGACAGTGGCGAAGCATCGCCCAGTGGTCACGCACGTAGTCCTGAAGAAATCGGAGGACGTGACCGAGGCTGATGATGCGGCACGGCGGCACTTCGGCGCCTGGCGGAAATGCGCCGAACGCGATGAGGCGGATCTGATAGCCGGAAGGTGCGATGACCGATCCCGACTCGAGCAGCCCCTGGACGAGAATATCGGTCTCTTCCTGGCCGCAGCCGAATCGCCGGACCACGGCTCTAAGGATCTCCGGTTCGATCGCCCCCGAGTTGATGTTGACCTTCCCCTCCTTGACTTCACCGATGATCATGTCGATCCGGTCCGGCGGCACGCCCAGTCCGGGGTCAGGCTCGTGGAGTGTCATTTCAGGAGAGATGTTTCCTGCCGCCGCGGATGCGCTGAGCGGAAAGCGGAAGGCGAGGATGTCGATGTCGGTGAGAGTACGGAATCCGCGGCCCTGCGTGGAACTGACCACCGGATACTCGGCCGAGGTAAAGTATCCATTCAGCTGCAGGTAGGCTTGAACGAGCGATACGGCATGATCCAAAGTTCCTCCGGAGACCACCAGAATTCTGGTTGCGCTCGTTGCGAAGTTGATTCCAACCTGCTTCGAGCATGAACATGAGCCCCTGGCGGGTGCGCCAGCACTGTACGATGAACCGATGAGATTCGACAGAAACACGTTCGTCGCCGGAACGATCGACGAAGTCTTTGCATTCTTTTCCGACCCGAAGAACCTGGCCGTGATCACTCCTCCGTCGATGGGGTTTCAGATCCTGGATGCACCCGATCGCACGTTGCGCCGCGATGACAGGATCCGATACCGCATCCGCGTCCTTGGCGTTCCGCTCCAGTGGATCACGCACATCACCGAGTGGAGTGAGGGCCGCTTCTTCACTGATGTACAGGAGAAGGGTCCGTACCGGCAGTGGATTCACAGGCACGAATTCAGCCCGGAGGGCTCCGGGGTCATGATGACGGACCGTGTCGACTATGAGCTGCCTTTGGGAATCGTCGGGCGCATCTTCGGCGGCTGGCTCGTCCGACGCCAGCTCGACGCGATCTTCGACTACCGGCAGAGGATGATCCAGCAGCGATTCGCGCAGCGGAGTGACTGAGAACTGAAGGGGCCCGGACCACGTGTCATCCCGAGCCTGGTTGTGCGGGAGGGAGGGGCGAGGGATCTCCGGCGATGGTACATAGTTGCCTACTGGCCTGCGCCACCACCCTATGCCCATCACGAATCACGAATGTACTAACGCGGGAGATCCCTCGCCCCTCCCGCACACGCGCCCTTGCTCGGGATGACATTCGGCCCATCACTCGACACCGTTCTCTGTCGAACCATTCGAGTGACGTCAGGGTAGAATCCACCTCATGAAGATCAGAACCGGCTTCGCCCTCACTACCGCGCTCATTCTCTCCGCATCCTGCGTTGCCTCAACGCCTCCCGTAGCCGAATCGCCCGCTGCCATGAGCAAATGGACGCCCGCACAGACGGCTGAGATCCTCGAGAAGACTCAGACGGTTCGTCTCTCTCCGAATCTCTCAGCGCTCTCGGTCGGCGAGCGAACGGCGGTAACAAAGCTTCTCGAAGTCGGAGCAATCTTCCAACGGATCTATGAACAGTCCCGGCACCATCAGGCGCTGGACGCGAAGAGCTCCCTCGACCGGCTGGCGTCCGCCGAAGCAGACGATCTCCGCAAACTCTACCGGCTGTTTCAGGGGCCGATCGCAACGACTCTCGACAACCGCAGGGTCGCATTTCTGCCGGTCGATCCCGTTGTTCCGGGGAAGAACGTTTATCCAACCGCCGTGACTCGGGAAGAGGTCGACGCCTTTCTTGCTGCCCATCCCGACAAACGCAATTCGATTCTCGACCTCCGCGCCATCGTGCGACGGGCGGATGCGCAGTCGATCGCGAAAGATCTCAACTCCCTCGACCGTCATCCGGCTCTCGATACCCTGCATCCGGGGCTCAGAAGTGAGCTTCGTTCCCTGGCATCCGCTCCGAACAGCAAGAGCTTCTACGCCGTCCCGTACTCAGTGGCGTGGAGCGAGGAAATGATTCGCGCACACGCACTGCTGAACGAAGCCGCCGATGCAGTTGAGGCTGATGACTGGGAGTTCGCCCGGTATCTGAGAAACCGCTCGCGCGATCTTCTATCGGATGATTACGAATCGGGCGACGCCTCGTGGATCACCGGCAACTTCAGAAACCTAAACGCGCAGATCGGCTCGTACGAGGTTTACGACGACGAGCTCTTCGGCGTGAAGTCGTTCTATTCACTCAGCGTTCTCGTTCGCGACCGGGCTGCCAGTGAAGATCTCAGCAAAGCCATTCAGGGACTTCAGGAACTCGAGAACAGCCTGCCTTACGATCAGAAAAAGCGCGTGAGGGAAGACATTCCGGTCGGGGTCTACGAAGTCATCGCCGACTTCGGCCAGGCGCGGGGTGCGAACACCGCGACGATTCTGCCGAACGAGAACTTCCTCGCGCAGCGATACGGGCGAATCATCCTGCTGCGCGGAAACATCATGAAGCACCCCGATCTCTTTTCGAACACGAGCAGAGCGTGGGAGGCGGCTGTCGCCACGAAACACGAAACCGACCTTGGTCCCGACGGAAACTTCTACCGTACCCTATGGCACGAGATCGGGCACTACCTTGGAGTCGACACCGACCGTAGCGGGCGCGATCTCGAGACCGCGCTTCAGGAAAACTCCTCCTCGATGGAAGAGATGAAGGCGGACCTCGTTTCGCTCTTCGGTGCGAAGGCCCTCAACGAACGGGGCTACTACGACGCGCAGCGACTACGCTCCGTCTACGCGAGCGGCATACGCAGGACGCTTCAGAACGTGCAGCCGCGTCGTGACCAGCCGTACCAGACGATGCAGCTCATGCAGTTCAACTACTTTCTCGAGAATGGCCTGCTCGAATTCGATGCCGGCAATGCGCTGATCATTCACTACGACCGCTACCACGACGTCGTTGGATCGCTGCTCCGGGATGTGCTTGCAATCCAGTACAACGGCGACAAGGCGGCTGCGGATCGCTTTATCGAGCGCTACAGCACGTGGACAGAGCGGCATGCGAAGCTCGCCGAAAACATGCGCGCACAGGCGCGTTACCGATTTACGCTGGTGGAGTACGACGCCATCGATTGATTGAATGAGCTTGTCATCCGAGCCTGGTTGTGCGGGCATGGTCGCCTGCACAGACGGCGGATATTCTCGAGAGAACACAGACGATTCGTCTCGCTCCCGACACTCCACAATCGGAGGGTCGCTTTTCTATCCGTGCCGTAAAGAAGCCCGACTAAGAACGTGTCCGCGCAATTACAATCGCCCGTCCGACGAATATCAGTCCAAGTAAAGTACCAGCGGCATAGAGAATTGGGTAAAACCAGAGGACCAGGAACGAGGCGATTTTTACCTCTTGGCTCTTCTCATTTACGTAAATCTTGAGAACGGTACCCACCGACCATTTGTGGCCACCCCTTTTTCCCACCCTCGGTGACGGAATTGTTGCCGATTCCGGTGTTTTGTCGGAATGCTGATAAACAATCGATGCCGACGGGGGGCCCAATCCAGATGACAAACCCGTGACCGTAGCGTTCAGTAACACGGCATCGTCGAGAAAATTTTTCACGCTCACGAATTCGTTTATGCCTAGAAACCCACAAACGATACAGATAATCACCCCGGTCATCATTTCGAACATGTTTGGTTTCATATCGGCGAACTCCCCCGCTGAGTTGTTAATGGCAATGTTTTGCTGGGGCTAACCGTCATCCGGCGCTCGACACCCTGCATCCGGGACTCAGAAGCGAGCTTCGGGCGCTGACAGCGGCTCCGAACAGTCAGGCGTTCTACGCCGTGCCGTATTCGGTGCTCTGGATGACACCTTCACCCTTCACTCTTCGCCCTTCACCCTTCACTCTTCACTCTTCACAACCGTTCCCTCAACTTCGCGTACCCCGCCCGGCTGATCGGCACTTTCGTTCCGTCGCGGAGAATCGCGACGCGACTGTCCTTTGCGTAGAGCTCGACTTTCGCCAGCCGGTCGAGATTGATGATGTAGGAGCGATGCACGCGGATGAACCGGCGGCCATCGAGCTGCTCCTCCAGTTCGCTCAACGTCTGCTGCTTGAGGTAACTCGCCTCTCCGACAGTCAGCTTCACATAGTCGTCCTGAGCCTCGGCATAGTCGAGTTTCGCAGCCGGAATGATGACGACGTCCGCATCATTGCGAACGAGAATTCGATCGAGAGGAAGTGAACGCGGCCGCGAGAGCGCAGGCGACGCCTCATCTACCGGAGATCCACCCGGGCGGAGTCTTGTGACTGCATGTTCCAGAACCTCGGCGAACCGCTCGCGACCGAACGGTTTGAGGAGGTAGTCGATCGCATGCACCTCGAACGCCTTGACGGCGTATTCGTCGAACGCAGTCACGAAAATGACTGCAGGCTTCGGGTCGAGCAACTCGAGAACCTCGAACCCGTCGAGCTTCGGCATTTGGATGTCGAGCAGGACCAGATCGGGGCGTTCACGACTGATGACTTTGACTGCCTCGAAGCCGTTCGAGCATTCAGCGACGAGCTCGAAGTCCGCCATCCCGGTCAGATACTCCCGGATCAGTGCGCGCGCGTGAGCCTCGTCATCGACGGCGACGATGCGCACTCGCGGAGCGATGAACTCGGAGCTCATTTTTCTATAGGTTGCCTATGCCGAGGCCCGATTCCTGTTCTCGCCGATAGGGATCTCGACGAGCGCAACATATCGGTTTTCGTTCTCGCTTGCTTCGAACCGGCCCCATCGTCCATAGAGAGTCTGGATACGCTGGGCGACGTTCGAGAGTCCGATCCCTTTCCGCGAGCTTCGCGGACGGTCCGGATCACAGGAGTTCTCGACACGCAGTCGGATGACATCGCCGAGCGAACGGGCTTCGATGATGATCTGTCCTCCATCGAGCAGGTGGGCCACGCCGTGCCGGATGGCATTCTCGACCAGCGGCTGAAGGATCAGCGGCGGAACGTGAACTGCTTCGATGCTGCGGTCGAGGCGGTGCTCCACCTGCAGGCGTGAGCCAAAGCGGACCCGCTCGACTTCGAGATAGCGGCGCGCGAGTGCGAACTCCTCGGACAGCGGGATCGTCTGCTCGCCTCCAACCCGGAGGCTCTCACGCAGAAAGTCTGCGAGTAGCTGTGACATTCGCCGAGCCCCCTCGGGATCGGGGCCGCACAACGATGCGACAGAGTTCAGACTATTGAACAGGAAATGGGGATCGATTTGCGCCTTGAGAGCGCGCAGCTCCGCCTCACGGGCAAGCACGCGAAGCTCGAGAGCCCGATTCTCATGGCGCTTTCCCTGCTCGAAAGCCGAGAGCAGATAGTGGAGCGACACTGCCACCAGATACAGCAGCATCCCCGCGGCGAAGAGAATCGGCATACTTCGCTGAAACTTCTCCCACAGAATGTCGAGATCGAAGTAGCGTGAAACGAGTAGTGCAGTCCCCGCTGCGAGGGCCGTCCAGAGGAATGTCGACAGCACGGCACCGATGCCGTGCATCATCACGAGGCGGATCATCGGCGTCTCGCGCACTGGCGCGATGCGGCACGGATACCACACCGCGAGCGACAGGAACGCGTGGACCGCCGCGAGCGGAACGCTGATCGCAAGGGTCGCGGGCAACGACTGCAGCGTCGGGTCGATCACCAGGGTGATCAGCAACGCGGTACCCGGTATCCAGGCAAGCAGGTAGAGCCGCAAGCTCCCCTCTCCATTGAGCACTGGATGCATTTCAGTTCTTGACCTCGACTCCGCCCATGATCACGACGCCGCGCACGATGAGTCGCATTTTCGCATCGCGTGGAGGCCGCGTCTTGTCCTCGAAGGCTCCCATGATCGGCTGCACCTGTCCGGAGACTCCCCAGGTATCGGGAATCCGAATCTCGATGCCGCCCCACAATGCGAAAACATCGATCACCGCTTCACCGTCAGCAAGCTGCGCCTGTGTCAGATCGAGCTCGCACCCTCCCATGATGGCTGACATCTCGCCCCCACGGAAGGAAGACGAGGTATTCGTCCGCACGACGCCTGACATGATCGCGAAAGCATTTTCGCGATCGCTCGCCTCGCCGGTTGCCCCGACTGCAGTTTTCTGTCCCGTGAGCGCACGCTTTACGAGGCTGAGTCCCACAGCGACCAGCGCCAGCGGCCAGAACTGCCAGATTTCGAGCGAGATGTACCCGAGATTGTATGCGAGAGCCCACACGCCGACGATGAGGGCTACGGCCGCACCGACCTTCGAGGTCCCCTGAATCAGGCCGAGGAGCCCGATGACGATGAGCACAACAGGCCAGTAAGCCAGTATCTGATGTGCATCGAGGCCGGTGAACTGTTCGAGGAGAAAAACGACCCCAATCAGCACAATGAAGATTCCGACGATCAGCCGGGGAGATATGCGCACGTTACTGCTGTCCATGGTTCAGTTCCTCCCGACGCGTGACTTCGCGCTTCTGCCGGCCGCTCAGTGAACGCCAGACGATTTCGAATCCGATGATGATCAGGATGAACGGCCACGAATTGCGAAAGCTCATCCCGAACAGTTGAAGGAAATTACCGAGGAGCCAAAGCCCCCACAATACGGTGGTCGTTCCGGTGATCCGCGCATCTTCCTTGTCAGGCTGAATGATCTTCGCCAGACCAGTCATGACCAGAATCAGGGGGGCATATCTCCAGATCGATCCAACACCGTAGCCGAGGTTGAGCATCATCACCACGATTCCGACGACGATCAGCGCCGCTCCCCACACCAGATTGTGCAACGGAGCTTCTTTCTTTGTCTCCATATCGACTCCCTCTCTGCGTTCCGTCATTCGGATGGAGCATACGGCGAGACCATGGTGCTGACTCGCCTCGATCGGCCACTGGAGGCTCCCCGCCGGTAGACGGCGACATTTTCCCCATCGGCCGACCATCACCGTTCGTTCGCAGAGCCGTAGCATCCCGGTTCCGAACGAGCCGGAAATCAACGCTCGAACACAGCCGGGAAAACAACCGGGAAACCCGTCCCCGAAGCAGAAACCCGCATGCAGAGCGGAGCGTAAACGCTGCAAGGCACTCAAACCTTAAAAAGGAGATTCACCATGAAAGCACTCTCGTCGTTTGCACTTCTCGCTCTTTTAGCAGTCGGTTGCGCATCGAACTCTGCATCAACAGGGGATAGTGGCGGGGCCGGCTCGTTACTGCGGGGACCGTCGGCATCGCACTACCGCCTGATGTCGGATCCTCGTCACGTCAGGGAGATCGACTGGTCGCGTCCACCTCAGGCTCTTCATGTGAAGGGTACGCTCACCAGCCGCGGCTTCGAGCCGTCGAGCTCGGTGGAAGGCAGCGGACGACTGTGCGAAGGCGGCACCGATTGGGTGAACCTGCGCGACGGACAGTTTCACGCCGCAGGCGCCGGCTCTCCTGAGGGTCCGTACGTCTTCGGCTGCAAAGGAAGGTCGGGCGGATTCGCCCCGGCCACCCGAGAGATCGCCCAGTAGTTGAGCATATGCCAGGTGTCAGGTAGCTGATCAGCATGTGGCAGGGCCCTCCGAGGCCCTGCCTCTTCCGGTAGCTCAGATGTACGACACCTGGAGCGACGACCCCAGGGATTAATGCTCCAACCGTCTCGAGCCTTTCCCAATTCGACAAGGCAGGGCCTCGGAGCGCCCCGCCACATGGGATGAATGCTTCAACCGTCTCAAGCTCCTCACACCGTCGACGAGGCAGGGTTTGGGAAGGCCCTGCCACATGTCGGCTTAGCCGTCCTGTGCGATCCAGTCTTCGACCATTCTTCGCGCGATCGACACAGGGCGCGGCAGTCTCAGCGTCCTTTCCTTTACGCGCGTGGCAATCTCTTCCCGCGAAAACCACGCCGCGTCCGACAATTCGCTATCGTTCAGCCGGATCTCACGCGTCGTCGCGAAGCCGGTAAACCCGATCATCAGCGATGAAGGAAACGGCCATGGCTGCGATGAGTGATAGACGACCTCGCCAACCTCGATGCCCGCCTCTTCCTGCACTTCGCGACGCACAGCATCTTCGAGACTCTCGCCTCCTTCGACGAACCCTGCCAGCGTCGAATAGAGATTCTCCGGCCAGCTGGCCTGACGACCGAGCAGACAATGATTTCCCGACACAACCAGCATGATCACCGCAGGATCCGTTCTCGGATAATGCTCGGCCAGGCACGCCTCACTCGTACATCGACGAAGATGTCCGCCTTCTGCCACAGCCGAAGGAGATCCGCAGAGCGAGCAGAAGGGATGCCGCGCGTGCCACAACAGCAGTGCGCGCCCGTAGGCGAGCAACGCTCCCGCCGGCCGGCTCATCAGAGCGATGATCTCCCTGAAGTCGGTCGGCACGCCTCCGGCAGAAAGCTCGCCGGACTGAAAGTCTTCGGTCCGCTGTGAATCCACGGCAAAAACCGGTGCGCCGTCCTCGACACCGAGGAAGATCGCGCGCGAGATGTCCACCTCGGTGTTCAGCGAGCCGTTCAGCATGATCGGCTCCGGATTCTCGACTCCACCCCGTATCAGCGGTTCGCCGTTGCAGTAGCAGAGAATCCGCGCTGCCGGATCGTGGAAGGCGACTCGGAGCCACTCGGAATCGCGCCTTAAATTGCTGCAGCGGTCGAGCAACGCGCCAGAGAGAAAATTCAGCATGCATCCTCGAGTGTAAGGGATTGACTCACTGCTCGGCCGCCTCGTCGAATCCGGTCGGCCGCGGCCGGGAGGATATCGCCATGACGGTCACTACGCCACCGATGGTCAATGCGCTTCCCAGGAGAATCTGCCCAGTCACGCGTTCACTCAGAAACACGGCGCCCAGAACCATGGAAATGACGACGGCAAGCTGAGAGATGACGCCCTGAATCAGCGTTTCGACCCAGCGGAATGCATACGTCATGAGCAGCTGCGCGCCGATCGAGAACCCCCCGACGCATCCGAGAAGTACCCATTCGATTGCTGTCGGATGCTTCCAGCTGGCGATTGCAAACGGCAGCGTCGCCAGAAGGCCGAAAATCGAGAAGCTTGCGTAAATTGACCACGATCCCTCGGTTCTCCGGGCAACCCGGATTGCAGTGACCGCGGCGCCGGACAGCACGCCAGACGCAAGTCCGAGGAGCTCCCACCGGCCGAATCCGATCACCTCGTCAGGCAGCGAATGGCCCCTCACCACGAGGATAACGCCGGAAAATGCGATCAGCAGCGGGATGACCACCTTCGGTCTGATCGACTCGCCGATGAAGACGGCTGCGAAGATTCCACTGAACAGCGGCGCCGTGTAGTTGAGCAGCGTCGCCAACCCGAGAGGTACCTTCCCAATCGCGGTGAAGTAGAGCAGAACAGCGGCGCCGCCGAAGAGACCGCGATAGAAGAGAAGATCGAGTCGCTGAAAGCGAAAGGCAGACCTTCGATATCGCGCGACGAGCAGGAACGGTAGAATGGCGATGGCGAAGCGGATCATGGCGACCTGCGCCCCGCTGAGACGCGCTGCAGCGAGTTTGGCAGAGAATGCCATCAACCCGAACAGAGATGCCGACGCTACGAGCATCAGGAGTGCACGGCGGACCATCCGCGGTTCCGTGCTCGAAGCCGGATTATGCATGGATATCTCGTGAAGGATAAAGGATGAACGACCCGATCATCTACAGAAACGCAACGCCGGCCGACGCGGACACAATCGTTGATCTCCAGGTCCGCATGGCGTGGGAGACTGAAGAATACAGGCTCGACCGGGATACCTGCGCCCGTGGCGTCGCCGCTGTATTCGAGCAGCCCGGTCTCGGAACCTACCACGTAGCGGAGCTCGACGGCCAGGTCGTTGCCTCACTGATGATCACCTATGAATGGAGCGACTGGCGCGCGCGGAGAGTCTGGTGGATCCAGAGTGTCTACGTCGTTCCGGAAGCGAGGCGACGGGGGATTTACAAGGGGCTTTACCAGCGCATTCTCGATCTGCTGAATGAAGACGAGGCCATCGCCGGCGTGAGGCTCTACGTCGACCGCCGCAACGTTTCCGCGCAACACGTCTACGAGCGCCTCGGCATGCACGGAGAGCACTACAAGGTGTTTGAAAGGATGAAGGATGAAGGATGAAGTGAGGGCGGGCTTCATCCTTCATCCTTCATCCTTCATCCTTCATCTTTGCCTCTCACATCTCGATCTGCGCGCCCAGCTCGACGACCCGATTTGGCGGCAGGCGGAAGAACGCCGAGGCGCTTCCCGAGTTCTTGCTCATCCAGGCGAAGATTCTCGCGCGCCACGGATGCATCCCTGAGTTACGCCGCGGAATGAGCGTCTCGCGCCCCAGAAAATACGTTGTCTGGGCTGGGTTGAACGGAAGCCCCTGAATGCGCGTTGCGTTCAGGACCGCCGGGATGTCGGGATCTTCGATGAAGCCATAGCGGATCGACATTCGATAGATGCCATGTCCGGCGAACGTGTACGTCACCCGCTCTTCCCCCGGCACATTGGGGACTTCCTCGGTCGTGATCGTCAGCAGCACGACCTTCTCGTGAAGCACCTTGTTGTGCTTGAGGTTGTGCAGCAGCGCGGTCGGAACGCCCTCGGGGTTCCGGTACATGAACACCGCGGTGCCGGGAA
>JBGSYJ010000271.1:0-2716 GCA_041750915.1 Thermoanaerobaculia bacterium
CATCATCAGCATCTACGAAGTCGGCGCAGGGGAGTGTGCGACCACGTCGGGGACGACCAGTCGCATTCACTTCATCGCCATGGAGCTGGTCGACGGAGCAACTCTCGACCGCCATGCGCACGTCAACGGCGCGCTTCACCGGTTGCTCGATCAGATGAGTCAGGTGGCGGATGGTCTAGCCGCAGCCCATCGCGCAGGGATCGTACATCGCGATCTCAAACCGGAGAACATCATGATCTCGCGCGCCGGCTTTCCGAAGATTCTCGATTTCGGAGTCGCGAAACTCATCGAGGTTCGCTCCGGAGGTGATCGGGTGCGAGCGGCCGGGCCGATCACCGAGCCGGAGTCGCTTCTCGGCACCGTCTCCTACATGTCGCCCGAACAGCTCACCGCCGATGAGGTGGACGGCCGCTCCGATGTTTTCTCCTTTGGCGTTGTTCTTTACGAGACGCTGACGGGACATCATCCATTTGAAGGGGCAACGCGAGTTGACGCGATGCACCGCATCGTTCACGAGCCGCATGTACCGCTCGAGGAATGGCGAGAGGATCTCGCGCCGGAGCTCGGACGCATCGTCCGCCGCTGTCTCGAGAAGGATCCCAACGACCGGTATCAGTCAATGCGCGATCTCGCACTCGACCTGCGTGAAGTGGTGACCGGAGAGGGGAGGCGCGTCGCAGAGAGGAAGACACTCGAGACGACGACTGCGCGGCGCAGACTGCAATGGGCGGCTCCGTTGGCGCTCGTAGCGCTGCTCGCTGCCGGCTGGTTCGTGCAGCGCGCAGTCTCGCGCTCCGGCAATGCGGCCGCGGCGGCGGAGAGAGACGTGGCCGATTCAGTCTCGCAGATGGAGATCTCGAGACTGACCAACAGCGGGCAGACGATCACTGCTGCGATCTCTCCCGACGGAAACTATCTCGCTCACGTGCGGGCGGACGGCGATAATCAGAGTCTCTGGATCAAGCAGGTCGCGGGCGGCACGTACATGCAGGTCATTCCCCCGTCGGTCGCCTATTACAGCTGGCTGACGGTCTCGGACGATGGCAACTACATCTATTTCGCGCGCGCCGAATTTCCCGAGTTCAACGTAAACGACGTCTATCGCGTCCCGATGCTGGGAGGAGAGGTTGTGCGCGTCGTCCGCAACATCGAAGGCGCTCTCGCAATCTCGCCAGACGGAACCCGGATCGCCTACGCTCGTTTCGATGCAGCGGAGCGCATTAGAAAGCTTTTCGTGTCGAAGTCGGACGGAACCGGTGAGCGGCTGGTGCTCAGCCGCAGCTATCCTGAGTACTTCGGCCACGCAGTCTGGAACCCCGACGGCAAGCATCTTCATCTGCGGCTCGGCAAGGATGTCGAAGACCGGCAGAAGCTGAGCGAGGAACAGAAAAAGCAGCTTGATCTGGCCGTGCAACTCGACGTCGACAGCGGCGCGTTTACCCGGGCAAGCGCCGACAGAGTCCAGCTGATGGGGAAGGGAGTCTGGCTTCCGGACGGCAGCGGCATGATCTCGAGGATGTATCACCGCGAGCAACCGCCGCAGCTGTACCTTGTGCCGGAGCCGGAGGGAAGGCCTCGCAAGATCACGAACGATCTCAACGCGTATCACAGCGTCAGCGTGACGGCCGACAGCTCGACGATCGTCGCGGTACGGCAGGAGCAATCGTCGAATCTCTGGATCGTCGACCTTGCGAATCCCCGCCGGCCGATCGAGCTCACGCGCGGACAGAATCACTATGCGCTCGACGGCGCGCCGAGGTGGACCCCGGAGGGAAACCTGGTCGTCCCGGTGTACGACGGCCGGTCGGGGCTTCAGCTGCTCTCGTCCGAAGGCAAGCTGATTCGCACACTCACCGACGAGCACAACTATGGTCTTCCGCGGCTGTCGCCCGACGGTCAGACGCTGGTCTACATCACCGATCGCGGCGGCGGCCAGCAGATCTGGGCCAGCAACTCCGACGGAAGCGACCCGCGCCCTGTGGTGAAGGGTCGCGCGAGCTATCCATCATTTCTTCCCGACGGCCGCTCGATCGTCTACTCGACCGCCGGTTCAACTCAGTTTGCATGGAAGGTCTCGCTCGATGGCGGGGCGCCTGTGCAGTTGACCTCGAAGCCGACGAACATGCCGATCGTCTCGCCTGACGGCCGTTGGCTGCTGTGCCGGTATCGCCAGCCCGAGCCGGGCAAACAGCTGTGGCGAACCGCAATCATTTCCATGGAGAATCCCGGAGAGCCGCGCTTTTTCGACAGCCCACGCCATGCGGGAGGACCGCGGCTCGAGTGGCATCCCGATGCGAAACATTTCGGATACGTCGACTGGCAAGGCGGAGTCGCGAATGTATGGATTCAGTCGATCGAAGGCGGTGAGCCGCGTCAGATCACCTTCTTCGACGCGGGAACGATCAACGCGTTCGACTGGTCGCATGACGGAACGCGGCTCGTGGTCGCCCGCGTCGATGGAACCTCGGACGCCGTTATGATCCGCAACTTCCTCTGAACCGCTGACGGCGTCAAAGGCGGACTCGATTGCGCCCTGGAGTTGCGGTGCGATACTCTCCGGGCCCGTTCGTGATCAAAGTCGACCAGCTTTCTTACACCTACGCGCGCTCGGCGTCTCCTGCCGTTGACCGCCTCTCCTTCCGCGTGCAGCCTCAGGAGATCTTCGGGTTCCTCGGGCCGAGCGGAGCCGGCAAGAGCACGACACAGAAGATTCTGA
>JBGSYJ010000272.1:0-7010 GCA_041750915.1 Thermoanaerobaculia bacterium
GCGAGGGATCTGGGAGGCGGCTCCCGTCTCAGAAGGCCCCCTCCCAGATCCCTCGCTCGACGCTCGGGATGACACTCCGCGATTGATTCACAACCTCTCAGGATGACAATAGGGGATACAGTACCCGGCCTTCCCTGAGGAATCTTTCTCCGTCTCGATCGTTAACCGCACAGAGGAGTCTCACCCTTTGAAACGACCAACACGCGAGATCCGGATCGGATCCATCCGCATCGGAGCAGACAACCCGATTGCCGTCCAGTCGATGACGGCCACACGCACCCAGGACATTCCGGCCACAATTCGGCAGGTCGAACTGCTGGAAGCCGCCGGTGCGGACGTCATCCGGATCGCCATCGATAATCCGAAGGACGTCATTGCACTTCAGGAGATTCGCGCGCGCACAAACGCAAATCTTGCCATCGACCTTCAGGAGAACTACAGGCTCGCGGAGAAAGTCGCTCCGTTCGTCCAGAAGCTCCGTTACAACCCCGGGCACCTCTATCACATCGAGCGCGACAAGCCGGTCGAAGAGAAAGTGAAGTACCTGGTCGACCTCGCCCGTGAGCACGGCTGTGCGATGCGTATCGGAGTGAACTGCGGGTCGGTTGATCCGGCGAAACTCGCGAAGTACGACAAGTCTGACTCCATCTCCCCGATGATCGAGTCCGCGGCCGACCACTGCGCGATCATGGATAACCTCGGCTTCGATCAGTACTGCGTCTCTCTCAAGGATTCCGATCCCAACAAGGTCATCGATGCCAATATCCGCTTTGCCGAGATGCGTCCCGATGTCCCGCTTCACCTTGGAGTGACAGAAGCGGGGATGCCTCCCGACGGAATCATCAAGACGAGAATCGCATTCGAGCAGCTCATCAGCCGCAACATCGGCGACACGATCCGCGTCTCGCTCACTCTTCCCTTCGAGCGAAAGGGCGAGGAGATCACCGTCGGCCGCTCGATTCTCGACGACATCCGCAGCGGCCGGTTCCGTTCGGTCCCGCGCTTCGACCATTCGGGGCTGAACATCATCAGCTGTCCGTCATGCTCCCGGGTCGAGAACGAAGCGTTCATCGATCTCGCTGAGGATGTCAGGACAATGACGGCCTACGCGAAGGAGCACGACATCACGATTGCCGTCATGGGATGCCGGGTCAACGGTCCCGGCGAAACCGATGATGCGGATCTCGGCATGTGGTGCGCGCCGAGCTTCGTCAATCTGAAGAAGGGCCCCGAGTCGCTGGGCCACTATCGCTACGACGAGATTCTGGG
This sequence comes from Thermoanaerobaculia bacterium, assembly GCA_041750915.1. Taxonomy (GTDB): domain Bacteria; phylum Acidobacteriota; class Thermoanaerobaculia; order Gp7-AA8; family Gp7-AA8; genus JBGSYJ01. Next base: position 1,270 of record JBGSYJ010000272.1, read on the forward strand.
GCGGCTCCGCGTCGAGCTCGACAAGCTCATCGAACAGAAGCGGCAGCTCGCCGGCACCGGAGCCGCATCGTGAAACGGCTGCCCTACGTCATCCTTGCGCTGCTTGTCATCGGCCTCGATATCTACACCAAGCTTCTGATCATCCGCAACGTGCGGCTCCACTCCGCCATCCCCGTCATCGAGAACCTCTTTCAGATCGTCCACGTTCGCAACACCGGCGCTGCGTTCGGCATCGGCGCAGGGTCGAGCTCTCCGATCGTCCCCCTTATCCTCAACGGCGGCGCGATCATCGTCTTCTTCATCGTCGTCGTCTATTCGCTGAGGACACAGATCGAAGACCGGCTGCTTCAGGTCGGCCTGCATCTAATCCTGGGCGGGGCGGTCGGAAATCTGATCGATCGTTTCCGATGGGGCTCAGTCGTCGATTTTCTCGACGTCTACGTGACAATCGGCGGACGCGAGCATCACTGGCCTGCCTTCAACGTGGCAGATTCGGCGATCTGCGTCGGTATGGTGCTGCTGTTCATCGACATGTGGCGCAAGCCGAAAGAAGCGGCGAAGACCGAGCTCAGGGCGTAAGGGTGTGCTCTAGCCTTCGGATGCATCAGCATTAAGGAGCTTGTCATCCCGAGTATGCGTGGGTGTGAAGGGAGGGGCGAGGGATCTCCGGCGGTAGTACATAGTCGCCTGCCGATGTGGGATCAGGTCTACAGCCAGAACGTCACGATGTACCATCGCCGGAGATCCCTCGCCCCTCGCGCCCGCACAACCAAGCTCGGGATGACAAGCGCGTTCATCTCTCGCCTGAAACTTGCACGGCCTCAAACCTACACGCCGATTTCCGGGATTTCGCCTTCGATAATCAGCTCCGGCTCGGTCATCTCCTGCACCTGCTCCGCGGTGACGCCAGGCGCGAGCTCCATCAGTTGCAGTCCGCGCGGCGTTACATCGATCACGCAGTAGTCGGTGATTATCCGGTTCACGCAGGCGACGCCGGTGAGCGGCAGGTCGCAATCCTTCAGGATTTTCTTTCCGCCCTTCTTCGTGACGTGTTCCATCGTGACGATCAGTCGCTGAGCTGAGGCGACGAGATCCATTGCGCCGCCCATCCCCTTGACCATCGCGCCGGGAACCATCCAGTTCGCGATGTCGCCGCGCTCGGAAACCTGCATTGCGCCGAGGATCGAGAGGTTGATTTTTCCACCGCGGATCATCGAGAACGAATCGGACGACGAAAAATAGGATGCTCCCGGAAGAACCGTCACCGTCTGCTTGCCGGCGTTGATGAGATCGGGATCGACCTGATCCTCCGTCGGAAACGGCCCGAGTCCGAGGATGCCGTTTTCGGACTGAAGAATGACATCCATCCCGTGCGGAATGTTGTTGGCAACGAGCGTCGGGATCCCGATGCCGAGGTTGACGTAGTAGCCATCGCGCAACTCCGTGGCGGCGCGTCGGACGATCTGTTCACGATTCAACGGCATGATGGCTCCTGCGGAGAATTGAGAATTCAGAATTCAGAATAGGCATCATTTAAGACTTGCTCACCGTCTTCTGTTCGATGCGTTTCTCCCGCGGCGCCACGATGACGCGATGAACAAAGATGCCGGGAGTGTGCACGTGATCCGGATCGAGCTCCCCCACTTCGACGAGTTCCTCGATTTCGGCGACGCAGATCTTTCCCGCGGTCGCTGCCATCGGGTTGAAGTTCCGCGCGGTCTTACGATAGACCAGATTGCCGAGACGGTCGCCCTTCCAGGCGGCGACAAGGGAAAAGTCGCCGACGATTCCACGCTCCATGACGTAGTTCTTACCGTCGAACTCGCGGGTGTCTTTTCCTTCGGCGACAACGGTGCCATATCCGGCGGGCGTGTAGAAGGCCGGGATGCCGGCGCCTCCCGCACGCATTCGCTCGGCCAGCGTTCCCTGCGGAACGAACTCGACTTCGAGCTCTCCTGAGAGGTATTGCCGTTCGAATTCGGCGTTCTCGCCCACATACGAGGACACCATCTTGCGGATCTGCCGTGTCTGAAGCAGCAGGCCGAGTCCCCAGTCATCGACGCCGGCATTATTGGAGACGCAGGTCAGATCCTTTGCCTTCGTGCGTACCAGAGCGTCGATGAGATTCTCGGGGATCCCGCAGAGGCCGAATCCTCCGACGACTAACGTCATGCCGTCACGAACGCCGTCGAGCGCTTCCTCGGCGGAGGCGACTACCTTGTTGATCACGTATGGGCTCCTTCCTGGTCCGAGTCAACGCCTGTCATACCAACGGCCTGAAGTGATGCGGTGGACAAACGCGTGTCATCCTGAGCGCAGCGAAGGATCCCCTCAGGACTTGCTCTTATGCAAGCTGGGCGGGGGATCCTTCGCTGCGCTCAGGATGACACTTCCTCGGCTTATTTTCCATCCAGGATGACAAGCTCTACCCGACCTACGCAAGCTCGACGATGATCGCCGTGGCTTCGCCACCGCCATTGCAGATCGAAGCGAGTCCCCGCTTGAGACCCCGCTCTTTCAGTGCATGCAGAAGAGTAACGAGAATCCGCGCGCCGCTGGCGCCAATCGGATGCCCAAGCGCCACCGCCCCACCGTTGACATTGAGTTTGTCGGCTGGGATTCCTGAATCCTTCATGGTGGCGAGAGCTACCGCTGCGAACGCTTCATTGACTTCGAACAGATCGATGTCGCCGACCGACAGCCCCGCCCTCTTCAGTACGTTCGCGATCGCGCCGGCCGGTGCGGTCGTGAACCACTCCGGTTCCTGCGAGTGCGTGCTGTGGGCCACGATGCGGGCCAGTGGGGTCAGCCCGTTCTGCTGCGCGAACTCTGCCGACGAAACGACGAGCGCTGCAGCGCCGTCGCTGATCTTCGAAGAATTGGCCGCAGTGACGCTGCCGTCTTTCTGAAATGCAGGCCTGAGCGAGGCCATCTTCTCGAGCGGCGCGGCAAAGGCTTCTTCGTCATCGACGACTACGGACGTGCCCTTCTTTCCCTCGATCTCGACGACGGCGATCTCCTTCTTGAACCTTCCGCTCTGGATCGCATCCTGCGCACGTCTGTATGACTCGAGTGCAAACGCATCCTGTTCTTCACGGGTGAAGTTGTACTTCGCCACGCACGATTCGGCGCAGTTGCCCATGTGCTTGTCGCCATACGGATCCCACAGCCCGTCGTGGATCATCAAGTCGACGACCTTGTTGTTGCCCATCCGGAAGCCGGAACGCGCCTGCTGCATGATGTAGGGCGCGTTCGACATCGACTCCATACCGCCGGCGATGGCCACGTCGTAATCACCCGCTCGAATGTCATTGGCAGCGAACATGACGGACTGGAGGCCCGAACCGCAGACCTTGTTCACGGTCACGGCGCCGGCGCTGACGGGTATGCCGGCCGCAATCGCCGCCTGCCGCGCGGGAGCCTGACCGACCCCACCCTGCAGGACGTTTCCCATCAGGACGTTCTGGATCTGATCGGCGGAAATGCCCGCCGTCTTGATTGCACACTGGATCGCAACGGCGCCGAGCTTTGGCGCCTGTAGCGGCGAGAGCGCGCCCTGAAATGATCCGATGGGCGTGCGGGCGCCACTGAGAATGACGATGTCTTTCATGTTGAGAGTTCTCCTTGATGCTGGTGATGAAGTAGTCAGTAGCCAGGAGCCAGTAGTCAGTAGGAGCGGCACCCCGGCGAGCTCGCCTTCACAACGACCGGCGACGTGCGGATTCTAAACCAGGTGACCAGTGTGTGTGCGCTAACAAGTCCTCATATCGGGGGAAGTACACCGTAGACAGTAGACAGAAGACAGTAGGGCGGCCCACTCACAACTCAGAACTCACAACTCAGAACTTATCTCTCCGGCGGGCCGGGGGTTCTGTTTCTCCGCCCGGGCAGCTATAATCTCATGTCGAGCCGGACGCAGCCCTGAGACTGCGGTTACAAACTGCCTTCGCCCTGCTCGTCAAAAATCCGCCAACATTCACTCGAGGTAATTCATGCCCGTTTCATTTGTCCGAGACCAGAAGACCCACATCCAGCCAGCTGACGTCCACAACGTGCTGTCGCAGCACATGCTCGCTGACGGTTATGACATCGTCATGGACCTCGAAAAGTCTCAGGGCTCCTGGGTCTTCGACGCCCGCAAAGGGCGGAAACTTCTCGATTTCTTCTCGAACTTCGCATCGTGTCCGATCGGCTACAACCACCCCCGTCTCGATAATCCTGAGTTCAGGGAGAGGATCGCGACCGCGGCATTGAACAAACCGGCGAATTCCGACATCTATACCGCCTACATGGCCGAGTTCGTCGAGACATTCTCGAAGGTGGCCGTTCCCCACCCTTTCAATAAACATATGTTTTTCGTCGAGGGCGGATCGGTCGCAGTCGAGAACGCCGTGAAGGCTGCATTCGACTGGAAAGTCCGCAAGAACTTTGCGAAGGGCTACAAGGAAGAGCGCGGAACGCAGATCATGCATCTGCGTGAGGCTTTCCACGGCCGCACCGGCTACACACTCTCTCTGACTAATACGGCCGACCCCCGCAAGACGCAGTATTTCCCGAAGTTCGACTGGCCACGAATCGACAATCCAAAGCTCCGTTTCCCGCTCACCGAGCAGAGCCTCGAGGATGCGGCCCGCCGTGAGGAGATCGCGGTGGGGCAGATCAAGCAGGCTCTTCTCGACCGGAAGGACGAGGTCGCCGCGTTCCTCATGGAACCGATTCAGGGCGAGGGCGGCGACAATCATTTCCGTCCCGAGTTCTTCCAGACGGTACGCCAGCTCTGCGACGAGAACGATATGCTCCTGATCTTCGACGAAATCCAGACGGGAGTCGGTCTGACCGGAAAAATGTGGGCGTTCGAGCACTACGGAGTCCAGCCCGACATTTTCGCATTCGGCAAGAAGACGCAGGTCTGCGGGTTCGCTTCCAACGACCGGCTGCTTGAAGTGGAAGAGAACGTTTTCACCGTCTCCTCGCGAATCAATTCGACCTGGGGCGGCAACCTCACCGACATGGTGCGGTCGCAGCGCTATTTCGAGGTCATTCAGGAAGAGAAGCTCGTCGAAAATGCGGCGACTGTCGGCAGCTTCTTCGTCGGAGAGCTCGAGCGATTCGCCGAAGAGCGTCCCGAGATCGTCAGCAACGTGCGGGGCCTCGGTCTGATGGCAGCATTCGACCTTCCGAGCGGAGAAGCGCGCGATCAGGCCATCGAAGCGATGGGAAATCACGACCTGTTCGTGCTGTCGTCTGGCCACCAGTCGATCCGCTTCCGTTCAGCCCTCAACCTCTCCATGGAGGAAGCGCACGAAGCGATCGTTCGTATGGAAAAAGCGCTGGCGAAAGTCAGCTGAGGAACTTCCGGCCAGTCTCTTGCGTCGAAATCGTACTGAGGAGGAGCGGATGATACGAACGCTGCTGCTGGCGGTGACAATCGCCCTGTTCGCTGCCGTGTCGGGCGCACAGGAAGCGGAGCCTGAAGCCACACCACAGCCTGCTGCCAGTCCCACGCCCACACCCGACCCCGACTACTCGAAGCCTGCGCTTCGCTTCATCTTCCGCGATGCCGGCGAAACGAGCACGACAAGCGAGTTGCCGGGCCTCGCCTACGAGCGTTTCGGTTGGGTCTTCCGGTGGGTCCCGCTAATGGATGGAGCGACAAACGACGGCGCCTACGGATCGGCCGCCGCACTCCAGACGATCGACCCCTTCTACATGCTGGGAGTCTCATTCCCCGCGACCGCCAG
>JBGSYJ010000273.1:0-2189 GCA_041750915.1 Thermoanaerobaculia bacterium
CTGCAGAACCCGGCTCAGTTCCTCGAATACGATGGGCACGCTCTCGGGGGTAAGGATCTCAGCGATCGACCGACCGATCCAGTCATTGATTCTGTAGCCGGTCTTCGTCTCGAACGAGCGATTCAGCGCCGTGATCTTTCCTTCGAGGTCGAGGGTATAGATCACATCCTGAACCTCCTCGAATATCTGAAGGTACCGCTGTTCTGCCTCGCGCAGCGAAGTGATGTCGACGAGAGAGCCGATGATTCTCGTGCGGTCGCTACCGTCTTCGATCAGCCGTCCCCTAGCAAGGACCCAGGCCCACGAGCCGTCGAGTTTCTGAATCCTGTACTCGTTGGACCAGGTCGAAATGGCCTTCTCCATGATTCGAGCACCCCAGATTTCGGTTCGGTGCCGATCATCCGGATGGATTCTTCTCGCCCACTCCTGGCGCGCGGCCGACAGCTTCGTGAAGCGTCCGATGAACTGCTGGCATACGGCGTTACTCCAGAATTCGTCGGTCGATAGATTTCCCTCCCACAAAGCCTCGCTGGATCCCGCGGAAAGAAGTTCGAGCCGCTCTGACGTCTTCAGCCGATCGGAGATGTCCCTCGCGACGACCTGCACTGCGCGCACGCCGTTGAAGGTCACGGGAATCGCCATGACTTCGACGTCGACTTCTGATCCATCGAGCCGGATGAACTTCTGATGCATCATCGGGACGCTTTCGCCGTGCGAGAGCTGGACGTGCCGCGCGCGGACGTCGTCAGCGAAATCCGGATGGACGAGCGACAGAACGTCCCTGCCAATCAGCTCGGCTTCGGAAGCAGCTCCGAAGATCTGAACGAACTTCGGGTTGACGTAGATGTAGCGCCCTTCCGAATGAATCCCGATTGCGTCGGGCGACGTCTGGACGATCAGCCTGTAGGTCTCTTCGCTCCGGGCGAGTGCGTCGAAGGTTTCGTGTTCGGCCGAGACGTCGAACATGGCGCCGCAAAGCTCGACAACTTTGCCGTCTTCTGCGAGCACATGAACTCTGTCCCGCAGCCACACGACCTTGCCGTCGGCCGCGATCATCCGGTATGTCAGCTCGTGATCCCGCCGGGCCGCGACGAACGACCTGCACTTCTCAACGACGGCGAGATCTTCGGGATGAAGGTGGCTGCGCCAGAAATCAGGCTCCAACCATTCCTCGACGGGATATCCGAGGATCGACTCGGCGGCGCGGTTCACATAAGTGAAGACGAACGTCTCGGGATCCGCCGACCAGATGATGGCAGGAATCGTTTCGAGGAACCGGCCCAGCCGGTCTCCCCAGTCGCCAGGTGCAGGAAGCATCGTGAGACACGTTCACAATGCCCCTGCACCAGCGGTTATTCCTACTGAGATGGCACGTACGTCGGGTCCTGCGTGCGGTTGTCGATGACGGATCCGTACGCTGCGATGCGTCCGGTCCCGCCGACGACGCGGATCGTCACGCGGGAGTTGTACGCATTCTCGATTCTAAGGCGGCTCGCAATGACGCTGTTGATCTGAACGAACTCGTTCGCTTTCATCTGCTGAAGAACTACCGGAACGGAAGCGGCTCCAGGGATGCTCGTACTGATCTCGAGAGTCACCGGTGCCCCGCTGACTTCAACCAGGCCGAGGTTCGAGCGGAAGCGTTCGGATTCCTCGAGCTGAAGCACCTGAAGTGGCCGGTCTCCCATTCCGATCGAATTCTCGACGTTCACGGCAGGAATGAACTGACCGTAAGAACCAACTTCGCGCTGGTCATAGGTGCGGGCGGTGACTACCAGCCCAGCATCTCCGCTACCCTCGATGTGAACGGCTCCTGTACCCGTGATTTCAAATGTCTCTTCCAGCAGATTATCCAGAGCGAGCACCTCACCCGAGCCGATCGTCATGACCCTCTGGACCGGCTGCTCCGGACTCCCGGAAGGATAGAACGTCAGCGTCGCCTCGACCGGAGTCGGGTCGGGATTGAAAATCCGCATGTCGCTCCGCCAGTTTGCCTGACCTGTCTTGATATCTGCGACTCCGGGCAGAATCAGCTTGTTAGCCAATGCCTGTGTGAGGTCCGCCGGCTCGACCAGTAGCGGGTCTGCCGTGACGTTGTCGATGACGGACGCGTAAGTCGACACCCTTCCGGTGTCCGAAAGGACTCGCACTTCAATCCTGCCGTCCGGCAGGGTGATTCCCTTGCTCGC
>JBGSYJ010000274.1:0-5145 GCA_041750915.1 Thermoanaerobaculia bacterium
GTGCGCGCCGCCGGCGTCGAGGCGCAGCGGCTCGTCGACGCGAGCGACCGCTCGATCGCCGTGCTACCGTTCCAGAACCTGAGCGCCGATGCCGAGAACGCGTTCTTCGCCGCGGGCGTGCACGAGGACGTCCTGACCTACCTCTCGCGCGTGGCCGATCTCAAGGTGATCTCGCGCTCGTCGGTGATGCAGTACGCCAAGCCGGGCGTCAATCTGAAACAGATCGCCGCCGACCTGGGCGTTGTCTACATCGTCGAGGGGAGTGTACGGCGCGCAGGAAACCGGGTCCGCGTCACCGCCCAGCTGATCGATGCGCGGACGGACGAACACGTCTGGGCCGAGAATTACGACCGCGACCTGGCGGACGTCTTCGCGATCCAGACCGCCATCGCGCAGGAGATTGTCGGCGCTCTCAAGGCGAATCTTTCGCCAGGTGAAGCGGAGTTCCTCGCCAGCCGCCCGACCTCGAACCTCGAGGCGTACGACTTGTTCCTCAAGGCACGACAACAAATCCAGCAACTAGGCCTCGCAGCAGCAGGCGATCTGCAGATTGAACTTCTGGAGGAGGCGGTCCGCCTCGATCCGCAGTTCGCTCAGGCATACGCCCTGATGGCCACCCAGCACGGCCACGCCTACTGGTTCCTGGCGGACCGGACTCCGGAGCGGCTCGCCCTGATGAAGGCCGCGGTCGATCGTGCGTTCGAGCTGCGTCCGGACCTGCCCGAGGCGCGTGTCGCCCTCGCGGAGTACTACTACCGGGGGTTCTACGACTACCCGCGCGCCGTCGAGCAACTCGAGCTGGCTCGTAAGTCGTTGCCCAATGACTCGCTGGTGCAGTACAACCTCGGCCTCACCTATCGCCGGCTCGGCGAGGCGGACCGATCAATCGACAGCTTCGAGCAGGCGACACGCCTCGATCCCGCGAACCTGAGGGCGTACGCCGAGGCGGTGGGCACCGCGAATGGGACGGGCCGGGTCGCCCGAGCGGTCGCAATCGCGGAAGAGGCACAGCGACGTTTCCCTGGAGATCCCCACATCGCCGGCGAGCACGCGATGCTTTACCTGGACCGCTTCGGCGACATCGCCCGCGCGCGCGGAATCCTCGACGCGGCGGAGGCCGGCCCCGATTATTCGTACTTGCATGCTCAGTACTACACCAGCCTCTACGAGCGGAGCTACCGCAAGGCGGCGGGCGCCGCCAGGGAGCCGAGCTATCAGGAGAGCGTCGCCCGCGGCCTGGGCAGGATCCTCGCCGCGGAAGCCCTGGCGTCAGGCGGATTCGACGACGAGTCGAAGAAACTCCTCACGGAAGCCGAGCGCATCCTCGTCGCGGAGGTCTCCAAGCCGTATGCAGAGACCTACGCCTGGCCCCACCTCGCCTACGCCATCAACCTGGCTCTGCAGGGTCGCGCCGAGGAGGCGCTCGCGAGCTGCGCCCGGGTGGTTCAGATCCTTCCTTTCGAGAAGGACAAGGTGCACGGCGCGACGTTCCGCCAGGAATGTGCCTGGGTCAAGGCCAGGGTCGGGAAGACCGATGAAGCGCTCGACGAGATCGCCTATTTTCTCGAACACGGCTACCACTTCACGCGTTGGCAACTGGCGCTCGATCCGCGTTGGGACTTTCTGCGCGACAACCCGCGCTTTCGCGAGCTCGCGACTCCGGCTGCCAAGAGTCGCGGTTCGGCTCAATGAGAGTCCCCACTGATCGTAGAAACAGCAGCTATCTTATGCGCGGCTGAAGCTCCGACCCCCAGGGGCCCTCAATCTGGCACTGCAGTCCCGCGGGGATGAGGCGATCGCCAGCTGCGATCGGGCAGTGCGAATCCTTCCCTTCGAGCGGGATCAGGTGCACGGCGCCGTGTTCCGTCAGGAGTGCGCCTGGGTGAAGGCGATGGCGGGACGAACGGACGAAGCGCTCGCCGAGATCGCCCTCTACCTCGAGCACGGCTACGCGTTCACGCGGTGGAACCTGGCGCTCGACCCGCGCTGGGACTTCCTGCGCGACAACCCGCGCTTCCGCGAGCTCTTCACGCCAAAGGGCACAGCGGCCGTCCGCTGAGCTTCGCCCCGGTACCAGCCCTGTCTTTACGTTCCTCCGGAAGAGTGGAGCATGCGGATGTGAGAGTCAAACCACTGAGCTAGACTCGAATTCGAACGCGTGTAATCCTGAGCGAGTAGGTTCCTGGCAGTTGACGCCGGGGACTTCTTTGCAGGTCCTGCACTCATCACGGCCGGGAGCGAAGAAGTTTCTCGAGATCGTCGTGAATCTCCGGCATGTCGAGCACAGATGCAAACTCCCGTACCCAGCGGCGGACGCGCTCGATGTCGAGATTGGGATTCGCGCCAAGGATGTTCTCGATGTCCATCACGTCCCGCCCCCTTCCAGCGACGGCTTTCATCACAACGATATCTTCGGGAGACGCGATGCGAATGCGCAGTCCCGCGCCGACATCAATCAGCGAGGAACGTTCGATGACTTCGTTCTCGAAGGGCAGCGCACCGAGCGAAAGATCGACATCGATGTTCCCCTCGGTGTAGCGGAGAAGCAGCATTCGTGTCGTGCGAGCGAATTCCATCGCGTCAGGAATTCTCGGGACGAATCCGAAATCGGCGGCGCTGTCGAGCAGATCTTCGGGGTCCGCGTCCATGATCACCACATCGATGTCCTTCGTGAGCCGAGGCTTGCCCAGCAGCGAGGCGGCGACTCCACCGATGATCGCACCGCGCAGGCCGGCGGCACTGAACCATCGCATCAGTGCCTCCAGAGGAGCTCTGAGCCGCTCGAGATCCGTATCCATTCAGCGATCGAGCATCAGCACCTTGAGCCGCAACCAACGCGCACGCGCGATGTCGTCTTCTCCCTCGAGCCCCTCGAGGTTGAACAGGTCGACAGAGGCCATGAGAAATGCGAGCGCTCTGAGTTTGCCTTCTGGAGACTCACTCTGGAGTAGATCCCGCTCACGGGCTTCCAGAGCCGTCCATCCCTCCATCCACTTGCGGGCGTCGTCTTTCGTCATCCGGCTGTTCACCAAGCCATTCTAGTCCCGAAGCAGAAGATCAGGCGAACGCGGATCGGGGAGCCGGAAGAGTCACCCGAAAAACGAGCGGCCGCACAGGTGATCCGGGATCATCTGCCGGGAAGACTCGCCGCCGGCGACGAGATGTACCTTCGGTTCAACCGTCTCGAAAACGTAAACGGACGTACGGGTCTGATCCTCAGGTGCCCGTAATCGACGGCGACGGCGACGGCGACGGCAACGATGCTACATCGGCGATGGCGTTCTGCGCGCTGGCCACGGGCAGGGGTGCTGATCACGATTTTCAGTACCGCGCGAGGCGACCCGACGGAAGCATCGTTCTACTTCACGACATCGTCAAGGTCATAAAGAGCAGACGCGGCATCGCCGAGCGGCTGAGAGGGATCATGGTCGAAATCCCCGAACCTCGATGATCCGCGTGGCGCTTATACCTCGGAGATGAGTTCCAGATCCGATCCGCGTATTCTTCCAGCTTGCGCCCGCTGGCGCGGCGTTCCAATGCGAGACCGGTACGCCATTCGAGATGGAATTTCCGCTCCGTCGGCACGATGGCGTGTTCCACTGGTTCCTCACGCGAGTGAACCCGCTGCGCGATTCGGAAGGGAGCATCATTCGCTGGGTTGGCATCAACACCGACATCGATGACCGCCGGCAGCATGCACGCACGCTCGAGCGTCTAAGCGAGATCGGCCGCACCATCTCAGCAGATCTCGAGGTGAAAAGCGTGCTGCAGGCGGTGACCGATGCGGCAACCGAGCTTTCCGGCGCGCAGTTCGGGGCTTTCTTCTACAACGTTGTCGACGACGGAGAGGCGTACATGCTTTACACGATCTCCGGGGGGGCAAAAGAGCATTTCACTGCACCGCAGGTTTCCTCCCGATCCCGCCCACGATCCGATCGCACAGGCGATCCTCTCGGGACGCTCACAGATCGTGCGCGAGGTCTCGGAAGAGCTGCTTCGTGAGATTACTGTCAATGAGGAGCACTTTCAGATAGCCAAAGAGCTCGGGCTCGTATCGTGGATGGTCGTGGCGCTGCCGGGCCGTCGTGGCCCCCTTGGCGCCGTTACGTTCGTGTCGTCCGACTCGCGTCGAAGGTTCACGGACCTCGACCTGGCCCATGCAGAGGAGTTCGCCCGGCGAGCGGCCGTGGCCATCGAAAACGCCCGCCTGTACCGCGATACTCAGGAGGCAAACCGAGCCAAAGACGACTTTCTGGCAATGCTCTCTCACGAGCTGCGGACGCCGATGACCGCGATTCTCGGCTGGTCGCGAGTGTTGCAGGAGGGTGGCATCGACGACGAGTTGTTCTCCAGCGCGGTGGAATCGATTCTGCGCAGCGCTCATGCTCAGGCGCTCCTGATCGACGACGTGCTCGACATGTCGCGAATCATCGCGGGCAAGATGCAGCTGGATCCTCAACCCGTCGACGTCGTCGAAGTCGTACAGGCCGCAATGCAGACGGTGCAGCCTGCGGCGGACGCGAAGGCAGTCGTCCTCGAATTTCAGCAGCGCCCCGGGGCCTCGCTCGTGACCGGAGACGCCAACCGGCTACAGCAGGTTGTCTGGAATCTTCTCTCCAACGCAATCAAGTTCACCCCACGCGGTGGCGAGGTGATCGCGCGCGTCGAACAATCGGGGTCGTTCGTCCGGGTGAGCGTGCGCGACACCGGCAAGGGCATCCGGCCCGAGTTTCTGACGCACGTATTCGAGCCGTTTCGACAGGACGAGAACGTAACTACGCGCGTGCACGGAGGCCTCGGCCTGGGCCTTGCGATCGTGAAGCAACTTGTCGAACTGCACGGGGGCAATATCTCCGCCCACAGCGAGGGTGAGGGGAAAGGCTCCACTTTCTACGTGGAGTTTCCAGTCCGTGCCCTGCTTGCTTCGGAGAGTCCACACCGAAGCGGCCTGGATCGATTCGCCGGGCGACATACCGACGATTATGCGACGGGAACGTATCCCTCACTGGCTGGCATCCACGTGCTGATCGTCGACGATCAGGAAGATGCCCGCGCTCTCATGCGCGCTGTGCTCAGCCGCTGTGGCGCAACCGTCAGCTCGGCGAGCTCGGTGGCGGAGGCTGTGGCGCTGCTCGGCGACGATAG
>JBGSYJ010000275.1:0-1546 GCA_041750915.1 Thermoanaerobaculia bacterium
TCCGCGAAGCCTGGAGCCTGGGTCACATCCAGGAACATCTCGTTCCAGTGCAGACGACTCATCGGATTGTAGGGGCTCGGTTCGAACGGCTCGTCGAGGAACGTCGCGAGGATCGGCAGTATGCCGACGAATCCACCTCCGAGCTGCGCCGTTCGCTCGAAAAGCTCGCTGAGATCTGTGAGATCGCCGGCGCCCCAGCTCCGCTTGGAATGGATTGCGTATGCAGGGGCAAAGACTCCCCAGGCGCGAAAATCATCGGGAGAGTAACATCGAGAAGGAGCTACGAAGAGCGAGCTCTCGAAATCGCTTCCGCTGCTCTCAGCGATGATCGAGTGATAGCCGGCCGGCAGATCTGCTGGAATCGAAATGCTGTAAATCGTAAGTTGCCTGCCATCGACCGAACGAGCTCCGCTGCGAGAAGCGGCGCAGTCCCTTCGCTCTCCATTCTCGAGTTGCACGAGCACACGAGGCGAACGGTCGGTCGGAAGTGTGAAATCGAGAGTTGTCGCCTCGCCGTGCCACGCGACTGTCAGCCGAGGTGCGGGTATGGTCTCGAGTGTGTGCCTTTGTTCGCTGAGAAGACCGCGCGCCGCGCGTTCCGAACCGGCATCGACTCCCATGATCCGGAGAATCGCTCGGAGATCGTCATCCGATGCGTGTTGTTGCTGATCCATGGCATCGACATACGACGCATGGATTCCATAGCCGCGCGCGAGCTCCTGAAGCGCAGTCTCCGTGCCCAACAGCACGGCTACTCCCTGCTTCTTCCGAGCAGTTCGAGCATTCCTCGAAGGGGAATCCGGACCCAGGTGGGCCGATTGTTCAGCTCGTAGCTCAGCTCATATAGGGCCTTCTCCAGGAGGTATGCCTCCAGAAGCGTCCGAACCTCGGGCAGACCCTTTGGCAGAAAACCACCGGCAGCGCCCGCCTCGAGATACGACCTGAGAAAGACGGCGCTGATCCACCGGTACCATAGCCTCGCGGCAGGTTCGAGCAGAGCTGCGTCGTCGAGTCGGATACTCACACCCTCGGCCTGTCCCATGAGCACGGCGTACGAGGCGTACTGGAACGAGCGGAGCATCCCGGCGACGTCGCGGAGCGGGGAGCGCTTGATGCGTCGCTCGCTCAGCGGTCTGCTCGGCTCCCCTTCGAAATCGATGATGACGAAGTCTTTTCCAGTGTAGAGAATCTGTCCGAGGTGGAGGTCGCCATGAAGGCGTGTGCGAAGCGCTGTGATCTTTCCTTCGAGAACGGAGCGGAACCTGTCCCGGATCTCGCTTTCGGCCGCGAGGATCTGCTCGGCTTCTTTCCTCGTCTCGTCCGGCAGGTCTCGGAGCTTCTTCTTGAGGGGCGCAAACGCCTGCGTGGCCTGCGTGCGCATGTGCTGGTAGATGGAACGCTGGTAATGAGGTGTGAACGGCTCCGGCTTGAAGGCTGCATCATCCGTGCGGCTTGCCAGCGCGACGTGGAGCTCACCGATGCGCCGTCCCATCTGTTCGGCTGAACTGATGTAGGTTCCCAGCAGATCGGCGACGAGTGGTGGCAT
>JBGSYJ010000276.1:0-18197 GCA_041750915.1 Thermoanaerobaculia bacterium
AGGAAAGGGCAGAAACTGCAATCACGAGTCGACATGGAAGCCGCCAGCATCATCCTTCAGTCGTACATCGACGCCCGGACAGGGAGGGCGACATAGCACGCCCGCGCCGGTACAAAGGCGAAAAGCGACGCGGGTGCGGAAGCGTCGCGAGCTCCCTCGCGATCCTGGTCGTATTCGGAATCCTCTTCATCATCGGGCTCGGATTCTTCCTCTGGCGCGCGATGACGACCCCGTACAAGAACTTCGACGAGCCGAAAGTGCTCGTTGAGGTGAAGAAGGGTCTCAACAGCGGCGCGATCCTCGAACGTATGCGCACAGAAGGGGTCCTTCGCGACGATTTCGTTCCGCTGCTCTATCTCAAGACAGTCCGCCGCGGCGACTCACTCAAAGCAGGCGTCTATGAGTTCTCGAACGCCGCATCTCCTCTCGAAGTGCTCAAAAAGCTGATTGCCGGCGACGTGGTGCTGCGTTCGGTCACGGTCCGCGAGGGACTCGACCGATTTCAGATCGCGGAGATCATGGCGGCCGAAGGATTCGGGACTCAGGAGGAGTGGCGCGAGCTCACAGACGACGCCGAACTGATCCATGACCTCGACCCGGAAGCGACGAGTCTCGAAGGGTACCTCTTTCCCGACACCTACAGCCTGGCTCCCGGCACCCGGCCGGCCGCCATCGTCCGGACGATGGTACAGAACTTCCGCAAACAGTTCGGCGAAGAACTGGCGTTCATCGAGACCGGTCTCGACCTTCACACCACTGTCACGCTCGCTTCGATCGTCGAGACGGAAGCGCGCCTCGAGCACGAACGTCCCATCGTGGCTTCGGTTTACCTGAACCGGACCCGCATCAGGATGCCGCTTCAGGCTGACCCTACGGTCATCTACGCGATGAAACTGAACGGCACATGGAATGGCAACATTCGCAAGAATGATCTCAAACTCGAATCGCCTTACAACACCTATGTCAGCCGCGGCTTTCCGCCCGGTCCTATCGCAAACCCGGGACTGGCTTCGCTTCGCGCCGCTTCCGCGCCGGCCAAGACAGACTTTCTCTACTTCGTTTCACGCAATGACGGCTCGCACATCTTTTCGCGAACTCTGGCTGAGCACAATCGGGCGGTCCAGACGTACCAGCGCGACTACTGGCGCGAGCGCCGCGCGAAGGAGAAGGCGGCGCAGGCGCAGTGAGCGCGCTGAAGAATTTAGAATTGAGAATTTAGAATTCAGAAAAGGGCATGTCCCTTTCTGAATTCTAAATTCTGAATTCTGAATTCTTCCCGCGAAGCAGAAGGCTGCGCAGGTTCTGTGAGATTGACGCCTCCATCGAGCCGGTGTAGCGTGAGCTGGAACCTGCTCCGGGACCATTGATGCGCCGACGCCCCAAGACCTACCAGCGAACCGACCATTACGTGCTCCTCGGGAAGCTGGAGTCGGATGCAGTCTGCGAAACGTGGCGCGCCGCACCGCTGGATTCCTCCGCCGGAACAGAGGCCGTCGCATTGCGGCGCTTTCACTTCATCCCAGGTGACGCTGTGAGCGAGGTTCTGGCCCGCGCGGGATCCGTACTTCCCACGCTCCACGGTCCAGGGATCGCACATCACCAGCAGCTCGAGCAGACGAGCAGCGCGGTCCAGCTGATTCACGAACATGAGGGCGGCAGATCACTTGCCCTCATAGCCGACCGAGCCCGGAACGGCGAAGCCGGAAGGCTTCCGATTCCGGAGGATCTTGCGCTCGCAATCATCGAACGAATCGCTCTGGCACTTGCCACCACCCACGATCTCCAACACGAGGGATCCCGCATCATCCACGGCGGGCTGCTACCTCACTTCGTCTGGATTACAGGTGATGGCGAGGTGCGCCTGACTGGTCAGGAGCTCGGGCGAGCGATGCGGGAGGCGCTGCAGGATGACCGCGCCGGCCCGGAAGTACGTCCGTTTCTTGCTCCTGAAGTCGTTCGCGGCGATGCCGCGTCCCATCTGTCTGATATCTACTCCGCGGGCACCCTTCTCTATCTCCTCCTGACTGGAGAGAGGCTGCCGGAGTGCCGGACCGCCAGCCAGAACGTCGATCGCATCCAGCAGAGCAGGAGCTGTCTATCCGGAGACCCGCTGAATCACGGACTGCAGGCAATCCTCGTTCGCTGTGTTTCGCCTGATCCCGAGCTGCGCTACGGTTCCGCTGCGGAGCTGCGGAAGGGAATCACCTCACTCCTTCAGGGGAGCCGCTCCGGCTCCACAACCTTCAACCTCGCTTTCTACCTTCACGCTCTGCTCCGGCGAGATTTCGAACGTGAACGGGTCGAGCAGGAGGAAGAAGCGCGCGCGGCCGCGGTCAGTACTCCTTCCCCATCGGCCGTGGCCACCGGCACGGGCACAACTCCCCGAAAAAGCCGGACGGCTGTCTTCATCGCGATTGCCGCAGTCCTCATCCTCGCTTCCGGCCTCGCAGCTGCGTACTTCGGATTCTTACCCTCCAGACAAACTCCCGCGCATGCCGGAACCGCCAAAGTCGTCACTCCCGAAGTTGCCCCTCGAGAGGCTTTGCCCATCCCCAGTTCGACGATGGGCAGCCCGGCAGCCTCAAACACGGCTATCCCTCCTCTGCTCGACGACGAAGCTGCGCGCGACGCCGCCTTCGAGGCTGCCGTGAATGCGAGGCTTCAGGAAGAAATGCTCAAGCTGCAGGCACGGCATGACGAGGAGCTGCGAAAGCAGCGGCTCTCGCAATCGGTTGTGCCAGAGCAGCGAGCTACGCCACCTCCCGCCGCCGTGAAGCAGGAGCCCGCAGTACTCCAGCAGGAAGATCCGCCGGAAGCCCGGGATGACGTCAGAAGCGAGCCTTCCGCAACACCAGCGCCCGCGATACAAGAGCCGCAGCCGGCAGTTCGCGCGCGAGAGGGACAACTGATTGAACTGGCGAGCGTCGATAGTGTGCCGACCGTCGTGCGGTCGGTCGAGCCTGTCTATCCTCCGATGGCGAGGACTCGGAAATTGGAGGCAACCATCATCGTTAGTGCGCTCGTTTCGGAAACGGGGAGGGTGCTCGAGGTGCGGATCATGCGCGGGGATTCGCGGAACATCGGACTCAACGAGGCAGCGATCGCGGCGGTTCGCTCCTGGCAGTTCACGCCCGCAATGAAGGACGGCCAGCGAGTAAGGACGTGGATGCCGGTTGCCGTGTCCTTCAAGATGTCGAGATGAACATTTCCGGGTTTTCAGCGGACTCTCCATGTGAGCGCAAGTGGCAGGAGTCTGGTCTTTCTCCCCTTGCCATCGACGATCTCGATCTGCACATCGGTCTGACGTTCTACTCCGCCAGGACGGCCAGTCAGCTTCAGATGAAATCCGGGCTTCTCAACGAGCGGATACCATGGATAGGCGTCATGCACGTCCTTGCGATCCACCAGCTCGGCGGGAAATACGACGGCGCCGTTCTGGAATCGGAGGTTGACCGCCGACACTCCTTCCGGAGCCAGAACCCAGCCGTGGATCTCCGCAGGGCCCTTCAACTCGTCGTGATTGCGGAGAACGTCGAACGTGCCGAAGGCGCCCGCATTGTAGGTCCGGCCCTCTCCATCGAGAAAGATCTTCATGTTATCCAGCTGCGTCCGCCCCGCTACGTCGCCCTCCCAATCTCCTCGCAGAACTCCGATGTTCTTCTCGTTCGAAACGAGAGCAAACAGGTAGTCGCCGCTGATGTCATGCTGGAACCTCCTCAGGAAAACCAGGCGCCCCGAGTCGAGCCCTCGCTGGAGCCATTCGCGTGTCGATGCATGTGCACCACCCAGCCGGTCAGCATGGACGACGATGAGGGAAGTCCCCGCCTTTTCGAGCAGACCGAAAAGCTCGTCGCTGATCTTGTCTTCGTTTGCGAGCATGGCGATCTGCTGATGAAGCGGCGGCTCGAAACCTGAGAATCCGTTAATGACAGGCTTGTGGTGGTAGGCATTGCCGAGCACGTATCCTACTTCCGTCCAGACGTACGGCTGGGTGTCGACCGCCTCGCTGCCGATGGGCAACTCCAGGACCGCCCCACTCACCGGAGCGTCTGCCATCCACGCATAGACTTCCGGTTGAGGCGGCGTCAGATACCAGAGAATCGGCGCCGCGCGGAGCTCGAAGAGCAGAAGGAGAATGGCCACGCTCCCTACCACAGCGCGCCAGATACGCGGTCTGCGCAGAAAGGGCAGCAGACCGGCGGCCGCAAGCACCGACAGTCCGGTATAGCCGACCATCGCCCACCGTGCCGGGACTCGAAGGCCACGAAACGGCCCGACCTTCTCGAAAAGGAACTGATGAAAGATCGTGTTCATCCCGAGGGATCCCAGAACTCCGATCGCAACGAGAAGGAAAGCCACCCAGATGCCCGTCGGGAAGCGAGACTGGGCGATGGTTTCCCGAAGGGAGCCGCTCTTCCATGCAGCCGGATAACGGATCCACCAGCGAACGAGGATGAGCAGTACGGTCGCCATTCCCGGCGTGCCCGCCGAATCCATACTGAATTTCTCCCGCCCATCGACAACCCACTGGATCGAATCGGTGATCGCGATGTACGTCAG
The DNA here is from genome assembly GCA_041750915.1 of Thermoanaerobaculia bacterium. GTDB lineage: Bacteria > Acidobacteriota > Thermoanaerobaculia > Gp7-AA8 > Gp7-AA8 > JBGSYJ01. The sequence goes on from JBGSYJ010000276.1 coordinate 4,561, forward strand.
AATCACGCCGATGACGGCGAACACATCGAGCGTTCGCAGAACGCGTTTCGTAGTAAATCGCTGCCGAAACCACAGCTGAATCTTGCCCGACCGCTCTGGCGACAGCGCTCCGGTTCGCACCAACGGCCTTTCCCCAGCCTCCGAGGGGAGATCGCTTCGCCTGACAGCGACAAGACACGAGCCTGCGAGGAGCAGCACCAGCAGGCCAGGGAAAAGCGATCGCTCTGCCGGCGTGGTCGAGGTGATCTCGAATGAGCCGTAGAGTCTGTTCCTGGCACTCGGCGCAAGCCAGTCGGTCCATGTCGCTGAGTACGCCCTTGCCTCTCCCGCACCCCGCTTCACGCCGTAGTGCTCCGACATTTTCTGATACGGAGTCAGCACGGGGAGAAGAAGAGCTCCAGCAAGCAGAAGAGCTGCCCCCACCGGAATCCAGAAACGTACCTTCAGCAACGAGCCTCGGACTCCCGCGAGCAGCAGCAGCGACGCGATCGCCGCGAAGGAACCAAACAGAAGCCAGTGGATGTTGATCAACGCGTTCATATAGAAAGCGAGACCGACGAGCACGGCGGATTTCCAGCGCGGAGAACTGGCATACCAGAAGACCGAAGCGATCAGCAGCGGAATCGCACCTCCCCACACGTGCTGAAGATGGGAGAGCTGATCGAAGCGGTACGGTACAAACGCGTAGAAGGTCCCCGCAAGTAGCGCTGCAGGTATCGAACCGGTCACCATCCTCGCCAGAAACCACGCGCCATAGCCACTCAGCGCAAACCCCAGAAGGACGGCGAAGTTGTAGATCACGATGGGGTCGACGCCCATCGCGTACAGCGGCACGGTGAAGAGTGCAATACCCAGCTTATTCTCGCTGAATGCAAGCGCCCAGGGAGAGGGATGGAAGATGGGCGCATGGAACAGTGATCCCGGATCTTCCAGCATTCCCCGCACGTCCCACTCGAGGATCCAGGCGATGAGCCACGGATCGCCCGGATCGCTGACCGCGGAGGGCATGTGGAGGACCAAAGGCCACGTCATTAGGACGGAAAGGATGGCGAAGAACAGCAGGGCCAGTCCCTCGCGCAGGACCACCTGACGAAGCTCGGCCCTGGGCTGAGGCCCTTCTTCCACGCCGATCACAGGGGTGTCCGCTGGCGGTGAGGTACTCGTCATGCGAGGAGATCGGTCGGCCGGAAGCAGGCTCAAGGCACTATTCTCGCAAATCCCGCGGTCAAATGGCGAGAAAGGGAGTGCCGCGCCGCAGCAATCTCGACCAGTTCGGGATCCGAAGGCTCGGAACGAAAGAGGCCGGCTTTCACTACGAACGCCACGATGGGAAACGGCTGTCCTCGGCGGCCGCCCTGGAACGCATTCGATCGCTCAGGATCCCACCGGCGTGGGAGGACGTGCGAATCGCCCGCGGAAACGAGTCTCCGCTGCAGGCGGTGGGGGTGGACAGCAAGGGACGAACTCAATATCTCTATCATCCCCGTTTCAGAAGTCAGAGGGAACAGGACAAGTTCCGCAGAGTCGTCGAGTTCGGCGAGGCACTGCCGAAACTTCGACGCCGGATCAGCGCGGATCTACGCAGAGAAGGCCTCGAGCGGGAGCGGGTTCTCGCTGCGATTGTCCGGCTGATCGACCAGGGATTCTTCCGCGTCGGCAATGACAAGAGCGCGAAGTCGGAAGAGACCTACGGACTGACCACCGTTCTTTCCGAACACGTATCCGTGAGCGGAACCGCGATCGAGTTCGATTACGTCGGCAAATGGCGAAAGAACCAGAAGCGTGTGGTGCGCGATCGCGAAGCTGCGGGAATCATCCGCCAGCTCTCCCGGATGGAAGGTGACGAACTGTTCAAATACGTGCAGGGTTCGCGAACGTTCGACATCAAAGACCGCCATGTGAACGACTACATCCAGTCGATCATCGGGGAGCAGTTCACAGCCAAGGATTTCCGGACGTGGGCCGGCACCCTGCTCTGCTCGATGGCCCTCGGACAGTCGCATCTGCGCCAGGGAGAAGCCGCTACGAAGAAAGAACGCAAGCGTCGTCTCAAGACCGCCATCGAGCTCACCTCGTCGCAGCTGGGAAACACGCCTGCTGTCTGCCGCGCTTCGTACATCTGCCCTCGGCTCGTCGACGAGTACATGAACGGCAACGATATGAAAACGGCGCGAAAGCAGCTGCGGGGAAGTCCCGTGGCGAGGAACGGACTCTCGCTTGAGGAGAAGGCGCTGCTTCGCTTTCTCCGCAAAACTATCGCCGATCGACGAGCGCGCGAAGAGCGACGGATGACGCGAAAGGGGCAGTCAGATAGAAGGATGAAGGATGAAGGATGAAGGATGAAGCCCACCCGCCCGGGAAGGGAGGGGGCCTTCATCCTTCATCTTTCATCCTTCATCCTTGGCTTCAGAACGTCTGGCCGATCCAGAACGAAGTGCGGGTTTCCGGCTCGAGCTCCCTCAGATTCGTGCGGCGGGCAAAGTCCCAGTGAAGCTGCAGGCCGAACAGATTGAACGTGATGCCGTATCCCACGGAAGCCGCCCCATCTTCGAGACCGTTGTCTCCGTAGAATTCGAAATCCTCGCCATCGAAGTACGCTCCTCCGATGTCGAAGAAGAGCGAGCCTCGGATCTGCGAGAGATTGAGGATCGGCGTCGCGACGAAATCGACGAGCGGAAAGCGAACCTCGAAGTTTGCGTAGCCTGCGCGGTTCCCCACGAACGTGCGGAAATCGTAACCGCGCAGCGTATTGAGCCCGCCGAAGTATGTGAAGTTCGGACGATTGCCGTCGGCAAAGAAGCCATAGACACGGGCAGCAAGAACCGTCCTCGAAGTAAGTTGGTAGTACTGCCGGAAATCGAGGTTGAATTCGTTCGAAAGCGCTCCGCCGTCATCCAGGTCGTGCAGGTAGTTGGCGGTGAGCTGGTACCGGCGGCCCGAGATCGGCCCGAACTGTTTGAAGCGCGCGCTGTCGCCGGTAAACGTCGTCGTGACCATCGGAAAGTCGTCTTTGACTCCGAAGAACTGCCTTTGATCGGGAATTCCGTCCGCATCCGTGTCAACCAGGAACGGCTGATTGAATTCGCGAGCCATATAGCCCAGGCCGAAGTCGATCCGGCGATAACGGTCGAATGGATAGCTGAGGAGTCCGAACGCACCGGTCTGCCGGTAGGCAAGCTCGCGGTCTCCAACTCCCTCCCGCTCGAAGCTCTGGTCGACGAAGTATGTCCTGTCATCGAAGAGCCGCGCCCCCCAGCTGAAGCGCCTCGTCAGATCGAGGTAGATGAAATCGAAATTCGAGAATGTGGACACCGAGTCGAGCGCAGCGATGAACCTGCGATTCCCGAGCATATCGCTCATGAAGATGACCGAGCGCGAGATGAACGTCTGGTCCGAGTTCACTCCGGCGTTCACCTGGACGTCATCGATGAAGAGCCTGAAGCCGCCATACTTCTCGACGTTTTCAGGATCGATGGCGACTTCCACCGGCGGAAGGAAAGGCACGCGGGAGTCTGCAAGAAGAGGCGTGGTCGAGATCACCGACTTTTCCGCCACGCGCAGGGGCGTGTCGGTCGTCGTGCTGTACAAACGCCATCTTCCCTTGTAATAGGACGAGAACACGAGGCGTTCACGATTCTCGGCTCCCGTGAACACGACCGGCGTGAACGTTCCGCCCACTACGTCGGTGAATTGCAGCACGTTTCCGTTGTCCAGATCGAGCGAATAGATGTTGTAAGCAGCGAAGTTCTCCTCGTTCACCGGCGGGAGCACCTCTTCGCCGTCGGCTTCGGCGACTCGTTCCTGATCCGACTGCTCGAGCAGGCGTGCCGCCTCGAGGATCCGGCGGTCGGAGAAGCGATCTGACGCGAAGAAGATGCGTTTGCCATCCGGCGAGAAGTAGGCATCGATGTCGTTCGATTCGCCGGCGGTGAGCTGATACCGCTCCGAGGGGTTGTCGAGATTCAGCCGCAGCAGCTTCGCGTAACCATCGATCACAGACGAGTAGACGAGCGAACGTCCATCGGGAGAATAAACGGGAGCCGCGTCGAAGAAAGGATCATTGGTGAGGTTGGTGATCGTGTCGTCGGTCAGATCGTAGACGAAGATGTCTGCCTGATTTCCCTGAAAGCCGTGGAAGGCGATCTTCGTTCCGTCCGTCGAGAACGTCGGGTTCAGCTGCTGCTCGATGCGCATCGGGATCGAACGCTGGATCGCTCCGGTCAGCGCATTGATCACCAGCAGATTGCGGCCACGCTCCTTCTTGACGAATACAGCGATCTGGTCCCCCGTCGGACTGAATGCGACATCCCGGCCCATCACGGGTCCCATCGTCAGCCATTGCGCAACCACATACTCGTACTCGTCGGGCAATCCGCTCGTCAGCACACGGAAGAGCTTTCGCTCCGGCACGTTGAACAGAACGACGTCGACGTCTTCCTTGAAGGTCGTGATTCCCGCGAGCAGGTCTCCCGACGGCGCTGGAAACGGCGAGAGCTCCTGGCTCCGGATGTCCTTGTCGACCGTGAGCGGACTCCCGTACTCGGTGGGCTCTCCCTTGGAGATGAGGGCCGGCAGATATTGCCTTCGGAGCCATGTGCGGAACTCGGTATCGAACTCCTCAGGGGTGATGTCGAACGCCCGGCGGAGCGGACGATCGATCCCGCTTCCGAGCGTATTGCGGTACTCGTAAATGAAGTCTCGTAGTCCGTCCCAGTCATACTTCTCCACGATGTAGCGGAAGACGGCATGTCCGAAGCGGTATGCGAAAAAGCCTTCTACCCCGCCCTGCGCAATCGGCGGAATGTTGTCGTTCACCACAGCGTCACGCAGCACCATGCGGTCCGTTGTGCTCTCGTCCTGAGCCATGAACGACGCCAGGCCCTCCATCAGCCACGTGGGCGGCCGAATCCTCAGCTCCTGTCCCAGACGTCCCTGAAAAAGGATCTCGTATTCGAAAATGTGGGTCAGCTCATGCTTGATCAGCGAGAAGAGCTGCTCGTCCGGCATGTCGATGGGCATCACCATTCGGTTCCGAACTGGTTCGGCGAACGCTCCGACGCCTTCAGGAATGAAGTTCAGAATCGTATTGGTCTGTTCGAACTGGGAGTGCGTCGCGTAGAAGATCAGGGGGATCTTCTTGGAGATCTGGAAGTTGAACTTGCGTGAGAGCTCGTCGTACGCGCTCTCAGCCAGATTCACGACCTTCTGCAGAGACTCCTCTTCTTCCTCGTAAAAGTAGACGTCGAAGTGGGTCGAGCGGTAAATCTTCCACTCGAAGCGGTCATAAACGATTTTGTTTTTACCGAACGCCCATGCGGGGGTCGGCGTGAACAGAATCATGAGAGTCAGGGACAGCAGGGCCGCAGATCGCTTCACACGTCCTCCATGGGCATTCCGACTCGTCCTCGACCGGTCCTGATGCGTCGAGTGCATCTTGTCAGCGTTTGAACAGAAATCGGGTCGCGGTCGTCTCCTGCGAGGCGAAGATCCCGAGAAGCTGGGTCTCGAGAGACCGCAGATTCTCAAACAGACCGAGAATCTCATCGTAGTTGCGTTGATCGAATTCCTTGAAATCGCGGAAGTTCTCTTCGATCAGCTTCTCACCTGTGTCGCCATCGAAGATCGCCACGACGATGTCGAACACGAATCCCGTGCTCTCGATGAGCACCTGACGATAGTAGGTCCGCCCATCGAGGGGAGACACGTACTCCTCGGTTCGATACCCGGCTTTGTCTTCGACGTCGAAATCAATCACGCCGGACAGGATAAAGTCAGCGCCCGTCGACGCGGCCAGCTCCCGCCAGTAGTCACGATCCGCTTCGAGCTCCTGCATGGTCGAACCCGGCAGCCGCGTCGTGCCGACGTCGATCGCCTGGACCTTGGTCGACTTGTTGATTTCCTTCCTCAGGTAACGGGAAAATTCCGACTGCACATCCACACGTGCCGCCCGGTTTCTCGACTGATCCTCCGTGATCATCACGAAGGGAGCCACGGCCAGTTTCTGGTCCGCGCCGATCACCAGCCGCGGATACACCGGCAGCTTGAGCGAGATCTCCTTCACGCCGGCCATCGCCGTGAGAGGAAACAACAGCGCGATTGCTACGGCCATGCGGATTCTCATCGGAGACCTCCATTCGGTTGTGGCGGTGAAGCGGGAGCTGTTGCAGGAGGGGTCGGTGGCTCCTCTCCGCGCGGCGGCGTGTCGGTGGCGGGTACGACGGGCTCCTCTCCAGGAGGCGCCGCACTCGTTGGCGTAGGAAGCGAGATACCGGGCTCACCGGCAGCGCCGGCCGCCTCAGCGGCCGGCTCCGGAGACTTCACGGCCTCCGCCTCACGTTTCCGGTTGCGTGAGTAGAACTCCATGAACCGGCTGTAGTTCTTCTGGATGTAGGGATTTCCCTGGTCGAGCTTCAGCGCGGCCACGTACGACTCACGCGCCTTCTCGAACTCGCCCGCCCCTTCATAGGCGACCGCGAGGTTGTTCCGCGCCATGGCGTCTCCCGGGCTCATCTCGACCGCCCTTTCGAAACGGAAGCGGGCCTCTCGCCACAGGTCGTTCTCGGCCGCACGAACCCCGAAGTCCAGCTGGGATGATGGCTGGTTCAGATCGATATTGCTCGAACATCCGGTAAGGGTGATCACCAGAAAGAGGACAACGGGGCGGAACATCGCGGGTGACGCCTCGAATCGGTGCATCGCAGGATTCTCCTTGCGAGGGGGCGGCGAGGCAGCGTCGTCCGCTACCTGAGGGGATACCGATGATGAGTGGGACTGTCGCGGGCTTCTGGTCACAGGCTTTTCCGAATTATAATGATGGCCGCTGTTTCCACACAACCGCGGTCGAAAGCCCTCTCTTCCTGCACCGACGCTCATGTCGGACAACCAAGAAGACAGCATTCGAAGGACCCTGATCGCGTACTCGTTTCTTCCCTTCCTGACCCCCGCAAGGCTCCGGATGCTCCGCGAGCACTTCGGGACGCCGCCCGAAGTCGCGCGCTTCGCCACCGGAGCGATCGCGGGGCAACTGAACATATCAGTAGATGAGGCCGCATGTGTGAAGAATCCGTTACAGATGCCGGAGATCGCGGCGTCTGTGAATCAGTTACGTAATCGAGCCATCACATGGATTGATCGGGACTATCCATACCTGTTGCGGGAGATCGCCGATCCGCCGTCAGTGCTCTTCGTCGAAGGAAACCGCTCGCTCCTCGGTCGAGACTCGATCGCCGTCGTCGGTTCACGGCGCGCCTCAGCCTACGGATTGAGCGCCGCCACTGAAATCGCGCGCTCGCTTTCCGAGGCCGGCGTCACCGTGGTTTCCGGCATGGCTCGCGGGATCGACGGAGCAGCGCACAGAGCTGCAATGAATGGATCAGGAAGTACCGTTGCCGTCCTCGGAACGGGAATCGATCAGGTCTATCCCCGGTCTCACCGGGAGCTCGCGCGGGAGCTTGCCACGTCTGGGCTAATCGTCACCGAGTTTGCGCCCGGAACTCCCCCGCGCGCGCTGAACTTTCCCATCAGAAACAGGATCATCTCAGGTCTCACACTCGGAACGGTGATCGTGGAAGCCACCGGGCGAAGCGGTTCGCTCATCACTGCAAGACTCGCAGCCGAACAGGGCCGCGAGGTCTTCGCCGTTCCCGGGCCGATCTTTCACCCCGGATCGCATGGGCCTCATCGCCTGATTCAGTACGGCGCGAAACTGGTCCACGACATCGACGACATCTTCGTCGAGATCCCGAAACTGGCTGGATTCGCGAGGGGAGAGCATCAGAAGAGCATTCCGCTTCCGGAGGACGAGCCCCTGCTGCAGCTGATTCGTTTCGACGAAAGCATCTCGCTTGACGAGCTTGCGACTCTCAGCGGCAGCGCGGGACACGCTCTGGCCGAGAACCTTTTTCGTCTGGAGTCCGGAGGCTTGATACGCAGCGTGCCGGGCGGGAGGTACATCCGCTCGCCCTGACCCAATGGCCTGTTAGGAAAAGGTGTCATCCTGAGCGAAGCGAAGGATCCCCTGATTGCTGCGGCACGGCGAGGCGTGAGGGGATCCTTCGCTGCGTTCAGGATGACACGCGTTCGTTCGCCTTTAACTTAAGGCCATTGGCCCTGGCCAAGTTCAGCTGTAGTTGCCGGGATAGAGGCTGTCGACAGGAGCCGTTGACGCGAGCTCTGCATCCGACTGCGCCTGCGCAACCTTCAGCGCGATCAGGATCGGGATCCCGAACTGAAGCGTTCTCTTGATGAGATTCGGCATGCCGAAACCGACGACGAAACCGAGTGCCGCTCCTGCGACGATGAGCTGGGGAGCGTGCGTTTCGGCGTACGCTTCGGCTTTGCTGCGGATGTCCATGGTTCCCCTGATGCGGCGGTCGAGCTCGTCGATTCCTTCTCCGACGCCGTGGCGGGCCCGCTCGATGGATCTCTCGATGTGAACTTTTACGTGTTCAGTTTCCTGACTCATCCCGCATTCCCTTTCCGTCGCGATAACTCGGACTTGATCGATTGCACGTCGGCTTTGACGCTCTCGATCGTTGACGTCGGCACGAACTCGATCTTTTCGAGCTTGTTCATCCCCATGAAACCGAGGATACCTGCTGCGATCAGCAGGACCACTGCCACGATGAGCGCTGATAGCCATGGCTGAATCACGGTTGCGAGCGCAAGAACCGCCGTGACGAGTAGAAATGCAAGAGCAAACAGCACGCAGAAGAGCGCCGCCGAAAACAGCGCCCCGACCTTGCCGATGTTCGCTGCGGTCTGCCGGATCTCGAGTTTCGCGAGAGCTACCTCGCTTCGAACGAGCGTCGATAGATCCTCCGCAAGGTCCTTTACGAGATCCCCGAGAGATTTATCATCCTGTGGGGGTTTCACATTCGCTTCCATGCATTACGGTTAGCAAAACCAATGCCCCCGGCAACTGCTCCAACCGCGGCCCGGCAGCTCACCCTACCGTCCTGCTCCGTTCAAACTACACCACAGAGCGGGGATTGCCCTATCATCCCCCAATGATTGCACCTGAAATCGAGCTGGTCAGGGACTTCCGATTCGAGGCGGCGCACCGGCTGCCGAACGTGCCCGAAGGCCACAAGTGTGCGCGTCTCCATGGACATTCGTTTCGGGGCGAACTGGCAATTCGTGGTCACGCCGACCCCGTCACCGGCTGGGTCATGGACTTCAGCGAGCTCCGGCAGCGCCTCGAGCCGGTCGTCACCAGGCTCGACCACTACTACCTCAATGAGATCGAGGGACTCGAGAACCCGACTTCCGAGAACCTGGCAGTCTGGATCTGGAACCAGCTGCAGCCCTCGCTTCCGGGCCTTCACCGGGTGACTATCGAGGAAACCTGCTCGTCGAGATGCCACTATTACGGAGTAGACAGTAGACAGTAGACAGTAGCCAGTAGTCAGTAGCCGCCGACCTCCCGCCAGCCTGCCACATTCATCTTTCATCCTTCATCTTTCATCCTTCATCCTTCATCCTTCATCCTTCATCCTTCATCCCCCCTCTGGTCCCTTTCTTGCGTGGGCGGAAACGTTTAGGATTCGCCGACGCATGACCCAATACATCATCCGCCGACTGCTCCAGATGATTCCGATCACCTTCGGAATCGTGACCCTGATCTTCGCGCTGATTCATCTGATACCGGGCGACCCGGCCATTCAGATCGCCGGCGAGAACGCCCGCCCCGAAGATGTGGCGCAAGTCCGCCAGCAGCTCGGGCTGGATAAGCCACTCTGGGAACAGTACGTGTCGTATCTCGGTGGACTAGCGCGCGGCGACCTCGGCACCTCGTTCCGGACACGCGAAGCGGTCTCGAAAGAGATATGGCTTCGTTATCCAGCGACGATCCAGCTCGCGTTCGGCGGAATGGTCGTGGCGCTGCTCGTCGCCTTTCCGCTGGGAATCCTGTCGGCGATCTACCGCAGTACCTGGATTGACAACGTCGCCCGATTCTTCGCGCTGATCGGCGTCTCGATGCCGAGCTTCTGGTTCGGGCCGCTGCTGATCATCGCCTTCGCAATTCACTTCCAATGGTTTCCTGTCTCAGGACGTGAGGAAGGGCTTCGCTCGCTGGTCCTGCCGTCGCTGACCATGGGCCTTGCCCTCGCGGCGATCCTGACACGGATGATCAGGGTGAGCCTGGCCGAAGAGCTCAACCAGCTCTACTTCACGACGGCGCTTGCGAAGGGAGTCTCCCGTGGCCGTGCGATCTTCGTTCACGCCATGAAGAACGCAATGATTCCTGTCGTGACGATCCTCGGACTTCAGTTCGGGTCGCTCCTCACCGGCGCGATCATCACCGAGCAGATTTTCTCCTGGCCTGGCCTGGGAAGGCTTCTGATTCAGTCGATCTCGACCCGGGACTATCCGCAGGTGCAGGGATCGATCCTCGTTATCGCTCTGACCTACATCATGATCAATCTTCTGACCGACATCCTCTACGGGGTGATCGATCCACGCATCAAATACGACTGACATGGCAAAGCGAACACTCAAGCAGACATTCCTGTCGAACTTCGCGCTGAGCGCGGGCCTCGCACTGACCGTGTTGATGGTGCTCCTTGCACTCGCCGCGCCTCTTCTCGCCCCACACGATCCGTCGGTTCAAAAAACTGCAATGCGACTGTCGGGCCCCACAGCGGACCACCCGCTCGGCCTCGATGACCTCGGACGGGACGTGCTGTCCCGAATTCTCTATGGCGCACGCGTCTCACTCCGGGTCGGATTCAGTGTCGTCCTCATCGCATCGACGATCGGGATAACACTCGGAGCGCTCGCCGGCTATTTCGGGGGAAAGATCGACACGATCATCATGCGGCTCTCCGACATCCTGCTCGCGTTCCCTGGAATCCTGCTGGCCATTGCCTTCGTCGCCGTTCTCGGTCCGAGTTTGAACAACGTGATCATTGCTTTATCCGTGATCGGGTGGGTCGGCTATGCCAGGCTCGTGCGAGGTCAGGTCCTGAAGGTGCGGGAGATCGAGTTCGTAACGGCAGCCCGGGCTCTCGGTGCCACGAGTGGTCGCGTGATCCTTCTTCACGTCCTGCCGAACGTGATCAACCCCGTCATCGTCATGGCGACTCTCGGCCTCGCCGGCGCGATTCTCGCCGAAGCATCCCTGTCATTCCTCGGACTCGGCGTTCAGCCTCCGACTCCATCGTGGGGAGCCATGCTCTCGACCGGACGTCAGTATCTCGGGCTGGCCAATCACATGGCGGTCTTTCCCGGCATCGCGATCATGCTCGCCGTGATGGGTCTGAACTTTCTCGGCGACGGTCTGATCGACGCGCTGGATCCGAAGTATAGGAAGGAGCAGTAGACAGTAGACAGTAGACAGTAGACAGTAGCCCCCGTCCAACCAGGTTCACAACGACGGGTGCGAGGGCTCCTGACCACTGGCTACTGAATACTTCACTCAAAGAAGTAGACAGTAACCTTCTCCCAGCCAGCTGCACACATGAACGGTAGGGCGGGCTACTGTCTTCTGTCTACTGTCTACTGTCTACTCACTCAAATATCTTCATCGGATTCAAAATCCCCTGCGGATCGAACTGCTGCTTGATCGCCTTCATCAGGCCGAGCTCGACGCTTCCCTGGGTGATCGGCAGGAACTCGCGCTGCACGTATCCGATACCGTGCTCGCCGGAGACCTGCCCGCCAAGCGACGCGGTCAACTCGAATATTTCTCTGATCGCGACCGGCAGGACTTCCAGCCAGGTCTGATCGTCGACCGTCTTGATGATGTTGCAGTGGATGTTCCCATCGCCGGCGTGTCCGTAACAGATCGTCATGAGGCCATAGCGGCCGGCGATTTCCTTGACGCCGCGGATCAGCTCGGGAATCCGTGCCCGCGGAACGACGGTGTCTTCTTCCTTGTAGATGTTGATCGACTTCACCGCTTCGCCGATCGACCGCCTGAGCGACCAGATCTCGCGCATTCGACGTTCGTCATCCGCGAGAAAGACGTCCTCGGCCCCAGCTTCGACACACGCCTCCCCCATGAGCATCGCTTCTTCTTCCACCCGCTCGGCCGAATGACCGTCCGCTTCGAGGAGCAGGTGCGCCGCTGCGTCAGGGTGCGGCCATTCTTTTCCCAGCTGCTTGACGGCGCACTGCACGGCATCGCGCTCCATGAGCTCGCAGGCGCTTGGCTGTACGCCTTTCATGAACACGGCGATGACGGCCTGCGCCGCGGCCTCGAGTGTGCTGAAGGGAGCAAGCAGAACTTTTCTGTGCGGTGCCCACGGGATGAGCTTCAAATAGATCTTCGTGACGATGGCCAGGGTCCCTTCCGAGCCAACGAGCAACTGCGTGAGGTTGTAGCCGCTGACGTCCTTGTAGAGCTTTCCGCCCGTCCGAATGAGCTCGCCCGAGGCGGTGACTGCTTCGAGGCCGAGAATAAAATCCTTTGTGACTCCGTACTTCACGGCGCGTGGGCCGCCCGCGTTCTCAGCGACGTTTCCCCCTAAAGTGCAGGAGCCTCTGGATGCGGGGTCGGGAGGATAGAAAAGTCCGACTTTCTCGACCTCCTCCTGGAGAACCTGCGTGATCACTCCGGGCTCGACGACGGCGACGAGGTTCTCGCGATCGATTTCGAGGATGTTGTTCATGCGGTGGCACGACAGCAGGATTCCCCCAAGGACCGGCAGCGCGCCTCCGCTCAGACCAGTTCCTCCGGCGCGAGGCGTCACGGGGATATGGTGCTCGGTCGCGATGCGCATGAGCGATTGAATCTGGTCCGCCGTTCGAGGCAACACCGCAACCTCCGGCATGAACACCAGATCCTCAGTGTAGTCAGACGCAAACGGCGTGAGCGTCTCGGCGTCGGTTACGACTCCGTCCTCACCCATTACGCTGCGGAGTTTCTCGACAATTTCGGGAGTTACACGCTCGAATTTCATGGGTCGCATTCTACACAGGCGCGGAGATCGTACCGGTCACGAATTCCTTAGCTGCACAGACGACTCCAGCGTCTCACGCAGCCAGCGCAGTCCCGCGAGCGTACGCGATCCGTGCCATGTGAAGAGGTGCCCCGGAAAAGGACCGATGATCGCTGCGCCGGGAGCGGATGCTTCGAGCTCACACCGGTCGGCTTCGCTGAATTCGTAAGGTTCATCCGGAAGAAAGATCAGCTGAGGAGATCGCTCGATCACCTCTCCCAGTGCCAGTTGAGGATAGCGACGCCAGCCGGCAAGGACATTACGCCCACCTGCCGACGCGACGAGATTCGAAACATAGGTATCACCGCCGCACCACATCCATGGGTCCTTCCAGATGGGACATGCGAAGGAGAATTCAGCTCCGGTGAACGCCTTCGCGACCTCGATCCGGAGATCTTCCAGAATTCGCGAAGCCGCTACGCGACAGTCGTGCAGTTCGCCGAGATCAGCGATCAACGCGGCAACGTCCTGCACACTCTTCGGCTCTGTAACGAACAGACGGCAGAAGCTGCGCAGCTCGTTCGCGTGACGCGCGAGGTTCTCTTCGAGGTTCATGTGAATCAGGTCGGGATCGAGCGAGCGAATCCGACCTACCGCCGGTGTCTTCGTTCCTCCGACCCTTGCGATTCCTGCCGGAATCTCCGCGGGGAAGATGCAGAAGTCGGTCACTCCCACGATCGACGATCCGAGGCC
>JBGSYJ010000277.1:0-1853 GCA_041750915.1 Thermoanaerobaculia bacterium
GCCTGTGGCAGGATACGAGGGACGGCTCGTCGCTGCCAACCTCCTCGAAGGCAATCAGCTCCGGGCCGACTATTCGGTCGTTCCGAGTGTTGCATTCACGATCCCACCTCTCGCCATGGTCGGCCTGACGGAACAGGCCGCGACCGAACGTGGACTCCGCTTCCGGACGAGTCTTCTCGACACATCCTCCTGGTACTCATCGCGTCGCGTGGGCGAAACGCACTCCGGATCGAAGGTACTCATCGAAGAAGAGAGCGGGCTCATTCTTGGGGCGCACCTTCTCGGCCCGTCGGCCGAGGAAATGATCAACCTCTTCGCGATGGCGATGCGCACCGGAACGACGAGCTCGCAGATCAAAAAGATGCTCTTCGCATATCCGACCCATGGTTCGGACATGCAGTACATGGTCTAGGGGCGTATTCCGCGAAACGGCGGCTGGATCTTTAAGCCCAGATTTAGATTGGGAACATGTGCACCGCATGTCAGCAAATGTGTCACACATGTTCATCCACGAATGCGGAGCGGCGGCGTCCCTCTCTCCGTGTGAACGGGGAGAGGGATCAGAGGGTGAGGGGCCGTGCAGGCAACTCCAATGCGCGCTGTCGCGCGCAGAGGCTGCAAGCCCCCAACGCCCCTCTCCCGGCGCGCGTTGATCGCGCAAGTCCATGACCTCGTCGCGAATGCCGCGCGCCACCCTCTCCCCGACTTCGCGGGGAGAGGGAGAGCACGGGTGGAGCTCATTTTCGAGCCGGACGCCTTCGCGCGGGCGCGTCGTTCAGAATATAGCGCCCGCGGAAAGTAGCGATTGAAGTCCGGTGCACTAACGGGGCCGATCAGAGAGACAGCAAGGTTCAAGGCAAGTTTCCTCTTTCACAGAAATCACGTATCTGTGCGCACTCCTATGGGTAGAACTGCAGCCGGCACAGCAATGGATCCACCGTCTTCAGTCTGTTGCTTCTTGATTCGCAGCATGCGAGTTGCTGCTCGCTGTATCTTCTTGCGTGCGTTGCCAGCTTCCTGGCCCTCGATCACCTCACGCTTGAGCACGTCCTGCCCTATCGCGGCCTTGAGGTCCTCGAGCTCGACCCGAACGTCTGGTGACATTCGACGAAGCTCGCGACGGATGATTTCGAGTACCGGATCTCCGAGAATGACGGCCGCCAGGATGAACTTACTCGTGGCTTGTTTCTGGTCGTGATAAGCCTCGAGTGCAGACTTGACGATACTTTCGCGCGTGAGGAGGAAGAGTTTCGAAATGTGATCTTCGTTCCTGGCGTTGAGTGAAAGCAGATTGATGTCGAGCACGAGCTGTTTGTCTATTGGCTTTCCAAACGTCACTCGAAACACCTTCCAATCCGCTGCATTGGTAAGTGCCACCCATTCGATGCCCTGGTTGGCTGCATAGTCGACCGCCTGTTTCACGTGCTGTTCCTTCAGGTCCGTGCCGATCGCCTTGACCTCAATCAGAAACTGGAGCTTCTGATCGATGCGAACAGCGAGGTCGCAGTACGTACCGCGGATGCAAAGCTCTCGAGTCACCTCAGTGTATTTGTCGAAGCCGAACACTTCGCCGAGCATGTCCGATACGATCACCGACGTATCGGATTCATTCACGTCCCGGGCCCGCGCACTATCGAGAATTGGTTGATAACGTTTCAGCCCGATCGACAACCGCTCGGCAATCCTTTTGGGAACCGTAGACATTGGCATCTCCTTAGGTTGAGAACCAAGGATACAGCGAGTCCTTCAAGCGGCAGCCTTCAGCGGTTCGGGGAAGTTCATGTCACACCTGGAAGTCAACTAAAGCTGCGAATAAGTCACTTGGAAAAACGCGTCTGACCCGTCGGTGCCCG
>JBGSYJ010000278.1:0-21113 GCA_041750915.1 Thermoanaerobaculia bacterium
CCCACCCACCCGCGCTCGCTCGGGATGACACTCGCGCGATTAACCCCGTCAGTTCTCGTGCTTCGAGAATGCCAGGCAGGCGTTCGTTCCGCCGAAGCCGAACGAGTTCGACAGCGCGTGCCGAACCGTAGCCGTGCGCGCCTGATTCGGAACGAAATCGAGGTCGCACTCCGGGTCGGGCGTTTCGTAGTTGATCGTCGGTGGCAGGACGCCTTCACGAATTGCCATTGCACAGATCGCAGATTCGAGGCCGCCTGCTGCACCGAGAAGATGACCTGTCATCGATTTCGTTGAACTGACAGCCAGCTTTCCGGCGTGCTCACCGAAGACCCGGCGGATTGCCAGCGTCTCGGATCTGTCGCCGTGAGGAGTCGACGTTCCGTGAGCATTGATGTAATCGATCTGATGCGGCTCGAGGCCGGCGTCTTTGAGCGTCAGCGACATCACGCGGCTCGACCCCGAACCATCTTCCGAAGGTGCGGTGATGTGGTACGCGTCACTCGACATCGCGTAGCCGGCGATTTCACAGTAGATCGTTGCGCCGCGAGCCAGCGCACGCTCGCGCTCTTCCAGAATCACGATGCCCGCCCCTTCACCCATCACGAAGCCGTCGCGATCGCGATCCCACGGCCGGGATGCCCCCGCCGGGTCGTCGTTCCGCGTCGAGAGAGCTCTCATCGCGGAGAATCCGCTCAGAGCAAGAGGTGTGATCACTGCCTCTGCTCCCCCTGCGATCATGATGTCCGCATCATCCCGCTGAACGACTTTAAAGGCGTCGCCGATGGCATGGGCCCCGGTTGCACAGGCAGTGGCAGGGGCGGAGTTCGGACCTCTTGCGCCGAAGCGAATCGAGACCTGCCCCGCGGCAAGATTCACGATGAGTCCCGGAATGAAGAATGGGGAAACGCGGGACGGACCCTTTTCGAGGAGCTTTTTGTGCATTTCCTCGATCAGGGGAAGGCCGCCGATTCCAGATCCGATGATGACTCCGGCTCGATCGCGGTTCGATTCATCGATCGTGAGTCCTGAATCATCCATCGCGAACTGCGAAGCCGCGATCGCATAGTGGATGAAGAGATCGGATTTCTTGACTTCCTTCTTCTCGATCCACTTCTCGGGCTCGAAGTCTTCGACCTGGCCGGCGATGCGGCAGGGAAACTCGGCGGCATCGAATCGGGTAATCGGTCGGATTCCGGATTTTCCGGCGATCAATGCAGTCCAGTTCGCCTCGTTTCCAATCCCCAGAGGCGAGACCATTCCGATCCCCGTGATGACGACGCGACGTTTTTCCAACGATTTCATTCCAAATAGGTACGGAGAGGGAAAACATCAGAAGTGTTTTGATGCTTCCCCTCTCCGGGAGAAAGTGGCGGTCGATGTGCGGACGTTACTGTGCCTTGGCGCGTGTGTCGATGTACTCCACGGCGTCTTTTACGCGCCTGATCTTTTCAGCCTCTTCGTCGGAGATCTCGAGACTGAATTCTTCCTCGAACGCCATGATCAGCTCGACTGTGTCGAGAGAATCTGCTCCGAGGTCCTCGATAAACGACGCATCGGGTACGACATCATCCGCGTCGACTCCAAGCTGTTCGACGATGATTGACTTGACTCTGTCCTCTACCGACATGGAATTCTCCTCCAGTTTCCGCCGTGGAAATTTAGCTTCGACCTTTTAACACATGCGCATGGGATCGTCTATCCTAGGATTCAATCCATGCCCGAAAGAAAGATTTTCTCCTATGAGGATGCGGTCGCGCTACTGCCTGAGGTCCAGAGGCTTACCCGCGCGGCGGTCAATGTCCTCGAAACGCTCGTCGACGAAGCAGACCCCGGAGGACACCGTCCTTCTCCCGAAACGGAGGTCGCGTTCGAGAAAGTGGTAGCCGGCTGGGCCCAGTCCGTCAGGGACCTGGGCATCGAGGTCAAGGGTCTCTGGCTCATCGATTTCGACAACGGCAGCGGTTACTACTGCTGGAAGTATCCGGAAACCTCTCTGCAGTATTTTCACGGTTACGAAGAGGGATTCTCCGGACGGGTGAAGTTGAATTGAGTCGATCTTCGAGAAACTCTGTGAAGGACTCGGGGCTGAGAGCTCGGAGGTCGTCTTCATTGGCGACAACCTCTATGCGGACGTGCATGGGGCGCAGGCGGCAGGGATGAGGGCAATCCTGTTCAGGCCGGCCTCGAGGGGGCAGGCGATTGCGCCGGAGGTCGATCACGGACTCGAGATCGTGCCCGACGCAACGATTGAATCTCTTGCGGAACTGCCGAACCTGCTCGCAGCGATGGCGGCGAGATGAGCGCCTCCGGCCACGTCGCAATCGATGCCGGAAGGTTCACCATTGAAGGGAAATCCCGGGCGGGGAACGAGACATGGTTCCATCTGAAAGAGCTCGGCCTCGCTTTCGACATTGGACGCTGTCCGGATTCGCTGGTCGGCCTGCAAAAAATCTTCATTTCGCACGCGCATCTCGATCATTCGCTGGGAATTCCGCGCTATTTCGCGCAGCGGAATCTTCTGGGTCTGCCGTGCGGGCGCATTCACGTTCCGTCCGCGGCGGCTGAGGACTACAGAGAGCTGATGGCGGTACACGGGCGGCTGGAAGGATTCCGATACGAGTTCGAGATCTCGGGTCTCTCGCCGGGCGAGACCGTTCCGCTCCGGCGCGGGCTGGAAGTCCGCACACACGCTGCCAGTCACCGTATCCCTTCGAATGCCTATGAAGTCGTGGAGATCCGTCAGAAGCTCGATCCTCAATTCGCGGATCGCAGCGGTCCGGAGATCGCAGCTCTCCGGGCGCGGGGAACCGTCGTGACGCTCGAGACCGAGGCGTCGCTCGTTTTCTACACGGGAGACACCGACCGGGCGATCCTCGACATGAACAGCGCGATGTTCCGTTCGGCCGTTCTGATGATCGAATGCTCTTTCACCGGACCTGACGATCGTCCGCGCGCAGAACGCTACCGGCACATACACATGGAGGATCTGTTCGAGGTTGCGGATCGGTTCGAAAACGAGCTGATCGTGCTCACTCACTTCAGCCTCCGCGACAGCCCCGCTGAAATTCACTCGCGGATTTCAGCGCGATGTCCCTCCATGCTGAAGGATCGCATTCGTCTGGCCCTGCCTGAGCCGTGGGTGCGAATCTGATACGAGCAGGAACCAGAGTGGAGTCTCATACGTCTGGAATGTTGATTGCAGCACCTGAAACGAATCTCCGGAAAGGTATCCAGCGATTGATGACCCTTCGAAACCCCAGAAAGACGTTGCTCACCTCAGCCTTCCTCGTTCTTCTATTCAGCTCGCACCCTATCGTGACTGCGCAGGCGCCGCCTGCTTCTGCTGCCGGAGCTTCGCTGGAGTCGCGCCTCTCGAGCCTTGTCAACGGCGGAGTTGCCGCAGGTTCGGAGTCGAGCATTCAGGTGATGGAGCTGTCGTCCGGCCGCGTCGTGGCCCAACGCAACCCCGACCAGGCGATCATTCCAGCCTCGAACATGAAGCTGTTCACTACGGCCGCCGCCTACGATCTGCTGGGACCTTCGTTCGAGTTCACCACGACGCTCGCAATTCGCGGAGCCGTCGATTCGACAGGAGTGCTGAATGGCGACGTGAAAATCACAGGTGGCGGCGATCCGAGCATCGGCGGCCGCTTCCACGATGGCCAATCGACGGCGGTCCTTCGTACTTTTGCCGAGGATCTCAAACGGGCGGGTATCAGAACGATCACCGGAGACGTGATCCTCGAGCATGGTTACTTCGACACGGAGTATGTCCATCCAACGTGGCCCGTTGATCAGTTGGTGAACTGGTACGAGGCTCCGGTGGCCGCGCTTTCGATTCAGGAAGGCTGTGTGATGGTGCGGGTTCGTCCGGGCAACGCAGGCGGTCCCGCCATCGTCGAGATGGAACCGCCGAACCGCTACATGAAGGTGGTGAATACGGCGACGACGGGTGGCGGCAGAGGTGCTTTCATAGGGAGAAAGCCGGGCACGAACGAAATCATTGTCCGCGGCCAGGTCCCCGCGCGGTCAGGCGCGACGGAAGTCTTCGTGACGGTGATGAACCCACTGCATTTTTTTGCAAACGTCACCCATGACACGCTTCAGGGAAATGGCCTGCGGATCAACGGGACCGTGAGACTGGCAGAGAAGGACCCCCATTCCGACTGGCGGACGGTGGCGCAGCACAAGACGCCGCTCGCGCCCGTGACGTATGTGATCAACAAGGTCAGCCAGAACCATTACGCAGAGCAGCTGCTCAAGACCCTCGGCTCCGAGGTCCAAGGAACAGGCTCATGGACGGCTGGCTCCGCGGTGGTTGCGGAGTGGATGCAGTCGAAGGTGGGAGTGCCTCCTTCTCAATTTCAGATGGTCGACGGCTCCGGCATGTCGCGGTACAACCGTGCCTCGGCGAGCGCCTTCGTCAGCGTGCTCCGTTACATGTGGGACACGCCGCACCGGCGGGATTTCGTCAGTTCGATGCCGTATAGCGGAGAGACCGATTCCCGTCTGCGCCGCCGGATGAACACCGAGCCGTATGCCAGACAGGTGTACGCGAAGACCGGTTATATTTCGGGTGCCATCGGGCTCTCGGGCTATGTTCATGCCAAGAGCGGACGTGTGTATGCGTTCTCGATGCTTTTCAACCGGTACAGGACGGGCGTCTGGGGCGTGTACAACCTTCAGGACGATATTCTGAAGACGATCGTCGATCATGGCTGATTCTGTGGCGGCTTCGGCACGGCACCCTGCTTCGCTGGCACGAACCCCAACAGTCGCGAGGCAATCGTCAGGACTTGTCATCCCGAGCTAGGTCGTGCGGGCGGGAGGGGCGAGGGACCTCCGGCGGTAGTACATAGTCAATTCGTAACGAGCAGTGTCCGACGTGTGGGGCCACTCCTCGAGGCAGTTATGTACCATCGCCTGAGGTCCCTCGCCCCTCCCGCACACCCATGCATGCTCGGGATGACAAGCTCGTTCATTCTCGCCACCAAAGCCGCCATCGCAATCGACTACACTCTTCGCGTGACGGAACAGAGATCGGGAGCGCGTCTCTCCTGGGGGCTGTACGACCTGGCGAACACGATCTTCTCGATGAACGTGATCTCGCTCTACCTTCCGTTATGGGTCGCAACCAGTTTTGCAGGCGGCGAGGTCTGGTACGCGGTCGCGTATTCACTCTCGATGCTGGTCGTGGCTCTGCTCTCCCCGCTGGCCGGCGTCGTCGGCGATCGCTTCGGCCACAAGCGGATCCTCCTCGCGTGTACGGCGATCGCGATCTTCTTCTGCTTCTTCATCGGAATGGGGAGCAGGCTTTCGAGCGTGCTCGTGATCTTCGCGTTTGCGAACATCGGCTATCAGCTCGGGCTCGTCGGCTACAACTCACTCCTGACGTCCGTGTCGACTCCGGCTGACAGGGGACGGACCTCGGGGATGGGAGTCGCCCTCGGATACGTCGGCTCGTTTCTCGGCATGACGCTGGTCTTTCCGTTCGTCGACGGCGAGCGGTTTGCGAAACTGCCGGCGGGGCTTCAGGATCTCGTGAACAACCTGACGCTATTCGAAATGGGGCCGGATTCCGGACTGATCCGCGCGAACGCCTTCATTCCCACTGCGCTGCTGTTCGCCGTCTTCTCGATACCGATCTTTGCGCGCGTTCGCGAACATCGCGCTCCACGGGTGCCCTCTTCGATGCGCGGCACTCTGAGCGCGGTGAAAGAGACGTTCCGTGAGATCGTCAGCGATTCCAACCTCCGAAACTTCTTTATAGGCAGCTTTCTCTATCTTGATGCGATCCATACGGTCTACATCGTGATGGCGACGTATGGCAAGTTCGCAGCAGGGCTTCGTGACGATCAGATCATTCTCGTCATGATGATCGCACTCGGAGCAGCGATTGCAGGCTCCGCTGTTTACGGCATGATCACCGACCGGCTGCCGCTCCGGACCTCGCTGTTCGTGGTGCTCGGCAACTGGGTCGTTGCGCTCACGCTCGCGCTGTTCGCGACGAGTTTCGCGACCTACCTTCCCGTGGCGATCGTCGCAGGAATCGGACTGGGAGGCATCGAGGTCGTCACGCGGGTTGCCCTGCTGGGTCTCGTCGACCCGGAGCGCCGAGGACGCTATTTCGGCTTCTTCAATCTGACGGGGAAAGCCTCGTCGATCGTCGGTCCCCAACTGTGGGCCTTGACCCTGTTCCTTCTGGCCGATACGGGCGCCTTCCGGTTCCGGGCAGGTGTAGGCGTGATGCTTACGCTTCTGCTCGCCTCGTTCATCTTCATCCGAAGAGTCGATTTCCGGGCCGGGTACGGTCGCGTCCCGGGTCCGTCGGAGTCGTGAGCCGTTCCGCAATATCCCCCTCGGGCACCCTGTTCTATACTCTCAATCCAATA
This sequence comes from Thermoanaerobaculia bacterium, assembly GCA_041750915.1. GTDB lineage: Bacteria > Acidobacteriota > Thermoanaerobaculia > Gp7-AA8 > Gp7-AA8 > JBGSYJ01. The sequence goes on from JBGSYJ010000278.1 coordinate 6,393, forward strand.
GGGGAATGACATGAGCGACGAAAGAGGAATCGAGACGAATGCGGTGCTTGGGCGAATCGAATTCGACGAGCTCCCGGCACGCCGTGAAGAACGACACGAACGCATTCTGGACGTTCCGATTGCTCTGACGTTCGACGACGTTCTCCTCGCTCCGTCGAAATCGGACATCCATCCGAATTTCGTCGATACGAGCACGCGCCTGACGCGTGACATCAGCATCAATGTGCCGATCGTTTCCGCTGCGATGGACACGGTGACTGAAGCGAGGCTGGCGATTGCCATGGCGCAGCTCGGCGGTCTCGGCGTGATTCACAAGAACATGAGCATCGCGAATCAGGCCGAGGAAGTTGACAAGGTCAAGCGCTCGGAGGCGGGAATGATCGTCGATCCCGTCACGATGCGCCCCTGGCAGCGGATCTCCGAAGCGCTCGAAGTGATGGAGAAGTACAAGATCTCCGGCGTTCCCGTCACCGATGAACACGGCAAGCTGGTTGGAATTCTTACCAATCGCGACCTCCGGTTCGAGACGCGATTCGATCTGCCGATCTCCGAGCGGATGACCAAAGACAATCTGATTACGACGCCGGTGGGAACGACGCTCGAGCAGGCGCGCGAGGTGCTTCACCATCATCGCATCGAGAAGCTGCTCGTCGTCGATGTGAACGGCGATCTCAAGGGTCTCATCACGGTCAAGGACATCCAGAAGGCGCGCCGCTATCCTACGGCAGCGAAGGATCCGCTGGGACGGCTTCGCTGTGGGGCTGCAATCGGAGTCGGCAAAGAGGGACTCGATCGCGCCAGCGCGTTGATCGACGCCAAGGTCGACGTCATCGTCATCGATTCTGCCCACGCACACTCGCGGGGCGTCATGGACCTGATCCGCGAATTCAAAAAACTCTTTCCGAACACGCAGCTCATCGCCGGAAACGTTGCCACGTACGAGGGCGCTTCGGATCTGCTCGAGCTCGGCGTCGATGCGATCAAGGTGGGCATCGGACCGGGATCGATTTGTACGACGCGGGTCGTGGCAGGAGCGGGAGTTCCTCAGGTGACGGCTGTACTGGAGTGCGCGCGGGCTGCCGAGAAGTACGATGTGCCTCTCATCAGCGACGGCGGGATCAAATTTTCTGGAGACATCACCAAGGCGATTGCCGCAGGCGCCAATTCCGTCATGATCGGCTCGCTCTTTGCCGGCACTGATGAAGCGCCGGGTGAGACGATTCTCTATCAGGGAAGGACGTTCAAGGCGTACCGGGGCATGGGCTCCATCGCCGCAATGCAGGCGGGATCGAAGGATCGTTACTTCCAGGAGAACGAGACGGAGGCCTCGAAGCTGGTGCCGGAAGGGATCGAGGGGAAAGTGCCCTACAAGGGATCGCTCGCCGCGATGGTTCCTCAGCTCGTCGGCGGTCTTCGCTCAGGCATGGGACTCACCGGTTCGGCATCGATCGAGGATTTGAGAACGAAATCCCGCTTCGTTCGAATCACGGCAGCGGGTCTCCGCGAGAGTCACGCTCATGACGTGATCATCACCAAGGAAGCGCCGAATTACCGGATCGAAACCTGATCTGATCTATGCCCTTACGAATCGTGCTCGTGGAGCCGCGGGAAGCCGGAAATGTCGGGGCTGCGGCTCGCGCGATGAAAAACTTCGGATTCCGTGATCTCGCCATCGTGGGCGAGATGCCGCAGCTTCATCCGGTCGCCGAATGGTGGGCGAGTGGGGCAGGGGATCTCGTCAATGGCGCGCGGCTGGCTCCGACGCTCGCTGCTGCGGTTGCCGACTGTCATGTCACGATCGCCACGACCTCGACGCGAGGACGCGACGTCGAGCCCGACCTCGATCCCCGGAGCGTGGCCGATCGATTCCGTTCTCTCTCCGCGGATCAGACTCTGGCGATCGTATTCGGTCGCGAGGATCGCGGGCTCACCGCCGACGAGACGGCTCAATGTCACCGCACGGCCGCGATACCAACTTCAACTGAGTTCCCTACGATGAACCTGGCGCAGTCCGTATCGATCTTCTGCTACGAACTGGCACGCGGGGACAAGGGAGCGTCCGAGTCGCGGGATCTCGCCGTGTCAGCAGAGATCGAACGGCTGCATGAGAGGTTTCAGTCGCTCCTCGTTGAAGCTGGCTTTCTTCACTCCGCCAATCCAGATCATATCTACGACGAGCTTCGGTCCCTGGCCGGCCGTCTGGCGCTCGATCGCCGCGAGGTCACCCTGCTGCTGGGAATGATCCGGCAGCTCGAATGGCGAATGAGGAATCCTCCTGCAGAGTGAGCCTTCAGCTTGTTGTGCCGTTCTGCGCAGGTGGATGTTTCCTCTCGACACAGGAGCCGATCAGATCGATGAATCTCTGCAGATCGAAGGGCTTGAGGATGGAGTTGCAGACGGCATGCGGCGGAATCTTTTCGACACCGCGTTGCCCCGCGGCGGTGAATACAATGATGTGTGGACGGTCAGCGGGCTCCATCTGTTCGATCCTGCTGAGAAATTCGTAGCCATTGACGTTTGGCATCATCAGGTCGAGCAGAATCAGATCGTAGATCCCCCTCTGCTCGAGCGCACCAAGACCCTTCTCGCCGTCTTCGGCAAGGTCGGTCGTGAATCCCATCCGGGTCAGTACGGCCTCCAGCAGCACTCGGATCGCCAGGTCGTCATCGACGACGAGAATCCTGCGTCTGACAGGTTCAGTGTTCAACGAGACGCGCCTCCTGGGATAGAGTGTAACCTCTTCATGGCAGTTGTGTAACGGACTGCGAGAGACGGCAGGGACGCTGTTGGTTCAGAGGTTATTCTAAACTGCGAAACGCCAGCCAAGCAAAGAAAATGGAAGCTAAGACCGCCTCCGCCCTCGCCATTCTGTTTCGTTTCCGACCATGGGTTCGCCGGGCGGGGCTGTCGATCGTTCTGGTGGCCGCCGCGGTTACGATCGTTCTGGTAGCAGGGCTCCTTCTGTCCCCTCGGGCGCGGTACGGATGGGTGGGTGAGGGATACGTCTGGATTTACCTCGGCGTGCTCTGGGCTGGTGGCCTTCGAGTCTGGCTCGGGACTCTTCGCCCGATAGCGGAACTGAGCGACGAGCTTCTCGTTGTCCGGCCGCTCCATCAGCTGCGAGGGCGCTCGATTCCGTGGGCCGGGATCTCAGGAACCGAGCAGATGGTTCCGGGCGACCGGCTCATCGTCTATTTCGACGGCCCCCGCGGCATGCGGTTCGTGGCCCTGAATCTGAACCTCGTCAAGGGAAGGCGAGACCTGTTGAAGGAGCTCGATCGCAGGCTGCTGGAACGCGGCTTCACCGAGAAGCTGATCGACAGGTCGCGGTATCTGTCCCGGGCAAGGGCGGCGTCTGATGGAAGAATCGTCGAGGCAGCTGCTGACGGAGAGCAGTCGGTCGTGCGATGATTCCGCGCACTCATGAGCAAGTCTCCCCGAGAGGAAATCGAACGACTTCGCGCGGAGCTCGTCCGTCACGAGCGACTCTACTATCTCGATAACACACCAGAGATCAGCGACTACGAATTCGACGTGATGATGCGCCGTCTGATCGAACTGGAAGATCAGAATCCCGAGCTCCGCACCGAGGACTCTCCATCGGCCCGTGTGGGCGGCGCGCCGGTCGATGGCTTCGAAACTGTCATCCATGATCCGCCGATGTTGTCGATCGACAATGCATACACATTCGATGAGCTGCGCGAATGGGACCAGCGAGTGCGCAATGGTCTGGGACTCGAGCGCGTCGAATACCTGGCGGAGCTGAAAATCGATGGGCTTTCCATCGATCTTCTCTATACCAATGGGCGGCTCTCCCGAGCCGCGACGAGGGGCGACGGGGTTCGCGGAGATGACGTCACATCGAACGCGCGCACGGTCCGCGCGCTGCCGCTGCACTTCGATTCGACTTTTGAGACGCTCGAGGTGCGCGGCGAGATTTACATGGACAAGGGAGATTTCGCCGAGTTGAACCGGATCCGTGATGAGGAGGGCGAATCCCTCCTGGCAAACCCGCGGAACGCGGCAGCCGGTGCGATTCGGATGAAGGATCCGAAGCTCGTATCAGCCAGGAGGTTGCGGGCGATCATCTACCAGGTCGTTCGGGCGGATGGAATGCGTATTCCGTCGCAGTCGGCGGCGTATGAGCTCCTTCGCGGACTGCATTTCCCGATCAATCCCGAACGAAAGATCTGCGCGGGTCTGGACGAAGTGATCGAGGTTCTCGAGGACTGGCGCGGCAAGCGGCACGAGCTCTCATTCGAGATCGATGGGATCGTGGTGAAGGTCAACGATCGCGAGCTTCAGGGAGAGCTCGGGCAGACTTCAAGATCGCCCCGTTGGGCCGTCGCCTTCAAATATCCGCCCGAAGCGGCGAAGACGGTCATCCGCTCGATCGGCGCTCAGGTGGGCCGGACCGGAGCGATCACGCCCGTGGCAGAGTTCGATGCCGTTCACATCGGGGGATCCACTGTTCGCCGCGCGACGCTGCACAACTACGACGAAGTAGCCCGAAAAGACATTCGCATTGGCGATACAGTGCTCGTGGAAAAGGGTGGCGACGTCATTCCGAAAGTCACGGAAGTCGTCCTGTCGGAGCGGCCTGATGATTCGATACCGATTGCAGTGCCTGAGAGTTGTCCGATCTGCGCCGAGCCGGTCCATCGTTTCGAGGAAGAAGTAGCAGTCAGGTGCAGCAACGCCGGCTGTCCGGCCATCGTGCGTGAGGCGCTGATTCACTTCGCCGGACGGAAAGCGATGGATATCGAGGGGCTCGGCGAGAAAATCGTGGACGCGCTTGTCACCGCGAACCTGGTCAGGGACTACACATCGCTCTACGAACTGCGGCACGAAGAGCTGCTTCAGCTGGAGGGTTTCGCCGAGAAGAAGGCAGCGAGGCTGATCGAGGAGATTGAAGGCTCCAAAACGCGCGAGCTCTCACGTCTCGTTTTCGCCATCGGAATCCGCTTCATCGGGGAGCGGAGCGCGAAGCTTCTCGCCGATCATTTCCATTCGATTGACAGGCTGATGAATGCCACGGCCGACGAGCTGATCGAGGTTCCGGAGGTCGGGCCGAAGGTCGCCGACTCGATCCTCTTCTTCTTCTCACTCCAGGCGAATCGGGACAGGATCGCCCGCCTCTTCGCTCTCGGCGTTGCGCCTGTTCATGAAGTCGCCGAGAAAGGTAGCCGGCTCGCCGGGATGACCCTTGTGGTGACGGGAAGTCTGGAGAGATTTACACGCGACCAGATCCATGCGTGGATCGAATCCGAGGGTGGGAAGACTTCGAGCTCGGTGTCGTCGAAGACGAGCTATCTGGTCGCCGGAGCCGACGCGGGATCGAAACTCGAAAAGGCTCAGAAGCTCAAGGTGCCCGTTCTCACCGAGGAGCAGCTCATCGAACTCCTCGAGAGCTAGCGGCCTGGCTACCGGTAGGCGAAGACGTCGACGTTTGCGCTGGCCCGGAGCTGGCTCGTCCAGACTTCGACCTGATCGCGCAGCCTGTCGGCTCGCAGAAGGGTGCGGATCTCTTCGCGGACCTGAGACAAAGGCACCGGAGGAAGGCCCCGCTCCTGCCGTTGGATGAGCCAGACCTCGCGGTAGTAGGTCTCGATCTCCTCCAGCGAGACGAAGATGGTCGGCGAGAAACGCTCGTCGATGTAGTTCTCCACCTGCATCTGCCGTCGGAGCATGGCGCGAACGTCATCCAGATTCCACTCGGCGCGGCTCAGCGCTGCCGTGAACTCGGCCTCTGACGGGAAGCGTGAAATCACGACAAGCAGGCGCGACTCGAGCGCGTCGGGAGACACATCTTCGACCCGGAACCTTTGAACGTCCCGGTAGCGGAGGGTCTGCGAGATCAGCGCATTGAGGACGCGACGACGATAGTCGTCCTCGCTTTCCTCCGCTCGCTGGGGGATCAGGCGGGCCGTGACGATCTGGTCGATCTGGCTCAGCGTGATGACCTCTCGATCGATCGTCGCCGCAATCCGGTCGATGATGACCGCGCTGGAAATCGTCGGGAGGAAAATCAGCAGCAATGCCAGCAGAGCGAGCTTCTTCATCGTCCGTTCTCAACAATAGCATGGGGCAGAGAACTTCCATCCCGCTGCGCCCCGCTGATGAACCTCTGGTAAGCGCCGCGGGATTTGTCATCCCGAGCAAGCGCGGGCGGGTGGGAGGGGCGAGGAATCTCCGGCGGTAGTACATTCTTGATTTGTGAAAGCAGCGGGTCGTGGCGTAGGCCGAATAGTCAACTATGTACCATCGCCGGAGATCCCTCGCCCCTCCCACCCGCACAACCAGGCTCGGGATGACAAGCTCGCTCATTCCTTGCCATCTTGACTGATACAAGGGAACGACACTCTCGCCGCCCCGCCCTCCCTCGCGCCCGTTCTCCTTGACAATACTGGAGATAACTCCTAGAGTGATCGTTAGCACTCTGATGGCAAGAGTGCTAAAGGACTCCGGTCCGAGGCGGACACAGCAGACGATGGCCCATCGACACGAAATCCGCGAGGAGGATCTCGAAGGACGCTCACGCGACGTTCTGCGCGAGATCGTGATCCAGTATGTGGCCAATGGCGAGCCGATCAGTTCGCGATCGCTGGCCAAGAGTGGTCGCTTTGCCCTCTCACCGGCGAGTCTCCGGAACGTGATGGCCGATCTCGAGGACCTGGGCTACGTCTATCAGCCCCATACCTCCGCGGGGCGGATTCCGACCGATCGCGGCTATCGCTTCTTCATCAATCACCTGATGCGCTCCCGGAAGCTCACGCAGCATGAGCGGGAAACGATCGACGAGAAAGTTTCCCAGAGTCACGAGCTGGATGAGGTGATGCAGCTCGGATCCAGAGTGCTCGCCCGGCTCACCAATCAGGTCGGGCTCGTGTTCCTTCCGACGCTCGATCACCTGACGATGAGAAGCATCGATTTCGTCATGGTGACGGATCGCAAGATCCTCTGTGTGGTCGTCGGGACGAATGGCGTCGTGGTGAACAAGATCATCGAGACAGAGCAACGGTGGACCAGAGATGAGCTGTCGGCGGCGGGCGCCTACCTCACCGCCGAGTTCAGCGGGATGGAGCTCGACGCGATCCGCTCGAAGATGCTGTATCAGCTCGATCAGGAACGCGCCCGTTTCGACGAACACTTCTCCAGGACGATGCGGCTGGGGATTGGAGTCGTCGAGGGTGTCATGCCGCACGGCAGCGAGCTCTTCGTCGAGGGGGCGACCTCGATTCTCAACAAGCCCGAATTCGCCGATGCCGACGCGATGAGGAAGGCGTTTCTCGCCTTCGAGGAGAAAGAGAAGCTGGTGCGCATTCTGAATCTCTGCGTGAACGAGGCAGGAGTCCAGATCTTCGTCGGATCCGAAAGCCCCTTTACACAGGACTATAATCTGAGCCTTGTGGCCGCGCGCTACGGGTCAGGGAGCAGTCCCCTCGGGATGGTCGGTATCATCGGACCCACTCGAATGGAGTACGCGAGGGTCGCGCCGCTGGTCGAGTACCTGGGGCGCGCTCTCAGCCGCAAAATCGAAGAATCGGAACAGGAGCAGAATCGTTGACCGAAAAAGAGCCGGGTGTCGAAGAGGGAAATGCGAGCTTCGATGCTGATGATGACAGTTACATTCTGGAGGACACGGGCGAGAGCCTGTCTGATTTCGAACAGACTGAAGGCGGAGAGGAATCGGGCCGAGGTGACGAGATCGAGGCGCTCCGTGCCGAGAACGCCAGGCTGCGGGACCAGAACATTCGCAAACTCGCCGAGTTCGAGAATTTCAGGAAGCGGTCCGAGCGGGAAAAGAACGAGTTCTATCGCTACGCTCTCGCAGACATCATGAAAGACCTCCTGCCCGTGGTCGACAACTTCGACAGGGCTCTGGAGAGTGGCGGCGACAACGCCGGCGTCATTCTCGAAGGCGTCGAGCTGATCCACAAGCAGTTCCGTGACGTACTTCAGAGGTTCGGGTTGTCGCCGATCGACGAGAATGCCGTCCCATTCGATCCTCTGATCCACGAGGCGGTCATTCGGGAGGAAAACACCGAAGTCCCGTCTCACAGTGTGGAGATCCTGCAGAAGGGCTATCACCTGAACGACCGGCTGCTGCGGCCCGCGATGGTGAAGGTGTCCGTCGGCGGACCTGAACGCTCTCCGAGCGATCGGCCCGGGGAGGACTGATGTCGAGGATCCTGGGTATCGACCTCGGCACCACCAATTCCTGCGTTGCCGTCGTCGACGTGTCCCGCCCTCAAGTGATCTCGAATCGCGAAGGAAGCAGAACGACGCCTTCGGTCGTCGGCTTCACCGAGGACGGAGAGCGGCTCGTCGGCCAGATCGCGAAACGGCAGGGGATCACCAATCCGTTCAATACAGTCTTCGCCATCAAGCGACTGATCGGCAGAAAGTATGATTCGGATGAAGTGAGCCGGGCCAGAGAGGTCCTTCCTTACCAGATCGTCTCGGCAGCCAACGGCGACATGAAGGTGAAGGTTCGGGAGCGTGAATATTCTCCCGAGGAAATTTCGGCGTTCGTACTGGGGGAGATCAAGGCGTTCGCCGAGGAGTATCTCGGCGAGGAGATTACAGAAGCGGTCATCACGGTGCCTGCGTACTTCAATGATTCGCAGAGGCAGGCAACGCGCGACGCAGGCCGGATCGCCGGGCTCGAAGTGCTCCGGATCATCAACGAGCCGACCGCTGCAGCGCTTGCATATGGACTAGAGAATCGGGCAACCCAGCGTATTGCCGTCTACGATCTCGGCGGCGGCACATTCGACATCTCGATTCTCAAGATCGAAGACGGACTGTTCGAGGTCCTCTCCACGTCGGGCGACACGTATCTGGGAGGCGAAGATTTTGACCGCCGGATCATGGACTGGCTGCTCGAAGGATTCAAAACGGAGACGGGCATCGACCTGAGCGAGGACCGTATGGCCCTCCAGCGGCTCAAAGAGGCCTCCGAGAAAGCCAAGCAGGAGCTCTCGCTTTCTGAAGAAACGAAGATCACGCTGCCGTTCATCTCCGCAGATGCCGCGGGACCCAAACATCTGAATCGCGTGCTGGGCCGCGAGCAGTTCGAAGCGATGGTGGATGATCTGATTCAACGGACAATCGATCCTGTTCGCGATGCATTGAAAGAGGCGGGACTCGAGGCCTCGGATATCGACGAGGTCGTACTCGTCGGTGGGCAGACGCGGATGCCGAAGGTGATCGAGGCCGTCCAGAACGTGTTCGGGCGGGAACCCAACCGCAACATCAACCCTGACGAAGTGGTTGCTGTCGGTGCGTCGATTCAGGGCGGAATTCTTCGCGGCGACATCAAGGACATGATTCTGCTCGACGTAAACCCGCTGTCTCTCGGGATCGAGACGCACGGGGGGCTGTTCACGCGTCTCATCGAAAGAAACTCGACGATTCCCACGAAGAACTCGCTGATCTTCACGACGGTTTCGGAGAATCAGGACAAGGTGCAGGTCCATGTGCTTCAGGGCGAGCGCGAGTTTGCCCGTGAGAATAAATCGCTCGGGAAATTCGATCTCACTGGAATTCGCCCGGCTCCCCGGGGTGTGCCTCAGATCGAAGTGACCTTCTCGATCGACTCCAACGGTATCGTCAGCGTTACGGCTCTCGATCATGCAACGGGTCAGTCGACCGGCGTGCAGATCAATCCCGCAGGCGGGCTCACCTCGGAAGAGATCGACGCGATCATTCACGAGGCCGAGGAACACTCGCGCGCGGATTCGGAGCGGCGCGAAACGAGGGTGTTGCAGAACAAACTGGAAGGCATGGTCTACACGAACGAAAAGGTGTTCCGCGAGTTTGGAAAGCTTCTCAATGAGGATGATCGCGCGAGAGTGCAGGCGTCGATCTCCAAGGGGAAAGAGGCAATCAACTCAGGAGAGCGCCCTGTGCTCAGCGATGCCCTGTTCGACCTTCAGTCCGCCGGCCGAATCCTGACCAGCGTGATGCTCTACAACCCACTGCATTCGGTTCCCGGCTCCGACGCACCCAAGAAGATCGATTGAGGCGCCGCAGCCACACCGCTACTCGTATCAGATCACGGAAGAGACTACGTTAACTGATGGCTACGACACAGAAACGCGACTACTACGAGATTCTCGAGGTCAATCGGGAAGCCTCCGTCGAGGAGATCAAGAAGGCCTACCGCAAGGCCGCGGTGAAGTATCACCCCGACAAGAATCCGGGAAACCCCGAGGCCGAAGCGAAATTCAAGGAGGCCGCTGAAGCGTGGAGCGTGCTCTCGGACCAGGACAAGAGAGCCCGGTACGACCGCTACGGCCATCAGGGCGTCAACGTCGGAGGCGGTTTTGACGCCGGCCAGTTCACCGACTTCGCCGACATTCTCGGAGACCTGTTCGGTTTTGGCGAAGCGTTCGGCGGGGGACGTCGCCGGGCCAACCGCCCGATGCGCGGCAACGACCTCCGCTACGATCTCGAACTGGAATTCGAAGAGGCTGTGTTCGGCAAGGAAGCGGACATCGTGATTCCCCGCTCGATTGCCTGCACCAACTGCTCAGGGTCAGGATCCAAGCCGGGGACGTCCCCTGTCGCATGTGATGGATGTGGCGGGGCCGGGCAGGTGAGGTATTCGCAGGGATTCTTCTCGGTCTCCCGCACATGTCCACAGTGCGGTGGAGCAGGCCGCGTGATCAAGGACCCCTGTCCCGATTGCAGCGGTGCGGGACGTGTGCGCGAGCAGAAAACACTTTCGGTCAAGGTGCCGGCCGGCGTCGATGACGGTTCGCGGCTCCGCGTTGCGGGGGAAGGGGAAGGCGGCGTCAATGGCGGGCCCTCTGGAGATCTTTACGTCTTTATCGCCGTAGCGGAGCATGAGAAGTTCACGAGGCGCGACTACGACATTCACATCGAGCGGCCGATCACGTTCACGCAGGCGGCTCTCGGCGCGGAGCTGAAGACCGAGACGATCCATGGCGAGGAAACGCTCAGGATTCCGCCTGGAACGCAACCGAATCAGATCTTCCGGCTCCGTGGCAAAGGCGTGCCTTTTGTCGACGGCACCGGCAAGGGAGATCACTTCGTCCATGTGGCGGTCCGGGTTCCGACGACGCTCAACGATGAACAGCGGGCGCTGCTCGACCAGCTGGCGACACTTGAAGGCGAAGTGCCGCCTGAACGCCGAGGGATGCTGGACAAGATGAAGGACTTTTTCGGCGGCTGAGCGGAATGACGAATGACCAAGGACCAAAGATGAAAGATGAAGAAAGTAGACAGTACACAGTAGACAGAAGACAGTAGAGGGCGCTGTCCCACACCGAAGGAAGCTCGAGCGGAGAGAAGGGTAGGCGTCTACTGTCTACTGTCTACTGTCTACTGTCTACTGTCTACTGTCTACTTCTTTTCATCTTTGTCCCTTCGTCATTCGTCACTCGTAATGGACTACATCCTCGAGATCACGATTCCGTCCGGTAACCCTCCTCTGGAAGATCATATTCGGGGGTTGCTCTTCCTTTCGGCATCGACCGGAGACATCCTTATCGAGGATGACTGGTTTCATGTGATCTCCGCGTTTTTTGATTCCGTGGAAGACCGAGCCGCATTTCTGGCCGAGATCTCGCGGGTCGATGGCGTCGAGCTCCGCCTCGTGGATCAGCCTCGACAGGACTGGCTCGAGCTGTACCAGCAGTCACTCGAGCCGATGTTCATCGGAAAGAGATTCGTCGTTGCTCCGGAGCGAAGTCTCATCGAGGAGGTGGGAGACCGCATCGCGATCGTGATTCCGCAGGAACGCGCGTTCGGGACCGGTTCACACGAAACCACAGCGCTCTGTCTCGAGATGTTCGAGTCACTCGATCTCGACGGGAAGCGCTGCCTGGATGTCGGCACAGGGTCCGGTCTCCTGGGAATCGGAATGCTGCTGCTCGGCGCTGAGCGGGCGGTCGCCTGCGACAACGACGCTGACACACTCAGTGTCGTCGGCAGAAATCTCGAGCGGAACTCGATCCAGCGCGGCAAATTTCAGCAGTTTGTCGGAAGCCTGGATGCCATTCGCGAAGAACGCTTCGATGTGACTGCGATGAACATCATCCCTGAAGTGATCCTTCCGATGCTTCCCGACGCGGTCCGGCTTCTTGAGGCCGGTGGAATCCTGATCGTGAGCGGGATTCTCGTCGTGCGGCGCGATGAAGTCGTCGCTGCGGCCGCTGAGCAGGGACTCACCCTGGAACGGGAAGCCTCGCGCGGCGAGTGGTGGTGCGGCGAGTTGAGGCTTCGCGTGCGCCGGTGAGAAGGACGCAAGGGTTTGTCATCCTGAGCTCCAGAATGATTCGACAGATCATTGCGGCGGTCGATGAACGAATCGTCATCCCGAGCTAGGGCGGGTGTGCGGGAGGGGCGAGGGACCTCTCGCGATGGTACATAGTCACCTCGAGGAGAGCTCAGCTTCGACTTGCCCTGACGATTGACTATGTACTACCGCCGGAGGTCCCTCGCCCCTCCCGCCCTCACAACCAAGCTCGGGATGACAAGTTCCGCAGATCTCAGCTCAGCAGGATACTCGCTGGAAGCTTCGCTCAGGGTGACACTGCTCTTTAGCTCCGTTTGTGCATCGGCACGTAGTCTCGGCGCTGATCTCCGGTGAAGATCTGGCGCGGCCGGGCGATTTTCTGGTCGGGATCGACGAGCATCTCCTGCCACTGCGCAAGCCATCCTGAGACGCGCGGAATCGCAAACAGGACGGGAAACATGTCGAGCGGAAACTTCATCGCCTGGTAGATCAGTCCGGAATAGAAGTCGACATTCGGGTAGAGCTTTCTCTTGATGAAATAGTCGTCTTCCAGCGCGATCTTCTCGAGCTCCAGCGCGATCTCCAGCAGGGGGTTCTTGCCGGTGGACTCGAAGACCTGATCAGCGATGGCCTTGATGATCTTTGCGCGCGGATCGTAGTTCTTGTAGACGCGGTGGCCGAAGCCCATGAGCTTACGGTCACCCTCTTTGACGCTCTTGATGAATGACGAAACGTTCGAAACCGATCCGATCTCGGTGAGCATGTGGATGACGGCTTCATTCGCGCCACCGTGCAGTGGTCCGTAAAGGGCGGCGGCGGCGCCGGCGACGGCGGAGTAGGGGTCGACGTGCGAACTTCCGATCGCCCGCATTGCGCTGGTCGAGCAGTTCTGCTCGTGATCCGCGTGAAGGATGAACAGCACGTCGAGCGCCCGCTCGAGGATCGGATCAGGCTGGTGCCGGACCTCGGTCATCTTGTACATCATGTTCAGGAAGTTGCCCGTGTACGACAGATCGTTGTCGGGGTATGCGTAGGGCATTCCGATGTTGTGGCGGTAGGAGAAGGCAGCGAGGGTGGTCACCTTGGCGATCAGGCGGTACATCTGCTTGAGTCGCACGTCGGCCTCGTCGATTTTCTTGGCTTCCGGATAGAAAGTGCTCAGAGCGGCGACCGTCGAGATCAGCATCCCCATCGGATGCGCGTCGTAGCGGAAGCTGTCGAGCAGCTTCTTGATGTTCTCGTGCAGGATCGTGTGATGGATGATGTTGTGATTCCAATCCTTCAGCTCATCCGAGGACGGGAGATGGCCATGAATCAGCAGGAAGGCGGTCTCCAGATACGTGCTCTTCTCGGCGAGCTGTTCGATGGGATAGCCGCGGTACTCCAGGATTCCCTTGTCCCCATCGATGAAGGTGATGGCGCTCCTGCATGCCGCGGTGTTCATGAATGCAGGGTCGTACGTCATCATGCCGAACTCGTCGTCGGTGACCCTGATCTGACGCAGGTCGATCGCCTTGATCGTTTCTTCGGTGATGGGAAGCTCGTAGGTCTTCCCGGTTCGGTTGTCGGTGATTGTGATGGTTTCTTTCGCCAACTGGAATCCTCCAAGTCGATTGCTCTGCTTCCTGCGGCCTCCGAACCACTTGCGAGTGACTTGGGGTGGACTTGGAATGCTGCCGTCGTCCCCTCGCGGGCCGAGTCAAAAGAGGGAATCGGAGTATACGGAGTTTGACGCGGGTGGACAAGACAAGACATACCGCATGGACGTGATGAATGTCACGGCAGTTTGTTCATTCGGAAGAAGAGTCAGCCAGGTCCCCGAAGTGAATTCCGATCGCGGTCATGGCGGCGATCGCCGCGGTCTCCGCCCGAAGCCTCCGCGGACCCAGCCTTCGAAAGCACGCACTCCGCTCCCTCGCCAGCTCGAGCTCACCGGCGCTCCAGCCTCCCTCCGGTCCGATGAGCAAGGTAACCTGCCGGCTCCGAGGAAGCTCATCAGGGGTGGCATCGGAATCGAAGATGATGGAGACGGAATCGGAACGGATCGTCTCTGCAAAGCTCTGTGGTTCGGCCAGCTCGGGGATACGGGAACGACCGGATTGTTTGACCGCCTCGAAGATGATCTTTCGCCAGCGCTCCTGCTTACCCCGTATCCGCTCCTCCCGGATTTCGGAGCGCTCGGCCAGCAACGGTGTGATCCGCCATGCGCCGAGCTCTGTTGCCTTCTGAAGGACGAGCTCGAACCGCTCCAGCTGTATGAGCGAGATCGCCAGGTCGATGCGGAATGACGGCTCTCGTGAAGGGACGGCTTCATCGGTGACGACAAGCTCTGCTCGAGACTGGCTGATGGACTCCACTCGCGCGGCGGCAGCCCTGCCTTCTCCATCGAAGAGCTCGATCACCTCGCCGGCCCCGACGCGCGCAACCTTGACGGCGTGATGGAACTCCGCGCC
>JBGSYJ010000279.1:0-13964 GCA_041750915.1 Thermoanaerobaculia bacterium
TGAATGCTGAATGTTGAATTGGGCACCCGGTCTTCATTCAACATTCAAAATTCACAATTTCAACATTCAACATTGCAGTTTTCGACCAGACTACGATCTAAAGTTAGTGCATATGGGGGTCAGGGGTGAGGGGCCGTGCAGGCAACTCAAATGTCGCCTTCCGCCAGAGACGCTGCAAGCCCTCAACGACCCTCTCCCGGCGCGCGAAGATCCTGCAAGCTCTGACTTCTCGTTCGTATCCCGCGCGCCACCCTCTCCCCGACTTCGCGGGGAGAGGGAACCTGTCCACGAACCCGGGGTAGCTCTAACCCACAACCCAGAACTCAGAACTCAGAACTCAGAACTCAGCCCCATCCGGGCGGGCGGAGGTTGTGGCATCCTTGATCGAGTCAGCTTCTCACCCATGCACGGCGAAAATCCACGTACAACTCCCCCTCTGATCCATTGTGGCCGTTATCTCGACATCGCGGCGGCACTGGCCGAGCGCCTTCACGGAGAGATCGGCCGGGAAATCCTGGAGGGCCGGGGAACTCACCTCCTGGTTCCCTCCCGCTCGGCAGCGGCCGGCGTCGCGCGTGCGCTCCTTGCCCTGCGCCCGGAAGGATTTGCCGGGATCTACTTCAACACGCCGGACTTACTGGCGCAGAGGATTCTCAATATGGCGGGTGAGTTTCCCCCGCCGCTTTCCGACACGCAACGAAAGCTGCTGCTGAAGAAAGCCGTAGCATCCGCGGATCATCCCCTGTTGGGTACGGCGGGGATGGATTCGATGATCGGTCGAAGCCACCGCGATATCCGAGACAGCGGCGCCTCGCTCGATCAGTTCGAAGCACGCATCCGAAGGCTTTCCGGCCCGATCGAGGAGCGCCACACAGCCCTGCTGGCCGCCAGCCGACTCTACGAGGAGTATCTTCATGCCCTCGCCATCCCCGGACCGCCCGCGCTGATTGATAGAGCCATCCAACTACTCGATGAGGGATCCCCCTCCCCTCCCCAGATCGTCTTCGGCTTTTACGACATGACGGGGCTTCAGGAAAAGCTTCTCGAGGCCCTCGGTCGCCGCGGCCTGATCGATTCCGTCTGGGTCCCGGTTCCCCTCATCGAGAATGAACTTCCCGACACCTACGCTTACGCTCGAGGCTTCTTCTCCCGAGCTCGAAAGCGGTACGTTGGTGCCCATGCGGTCCCGTCTTCCCGAGGGCCGGCACAACGGAGCATCCGGTCGAGTGCGACACCCCGCGAAGAGATTCGTGAGCTCTGCCGCTCGGTCCGCACTCTGATTGACAACGGCGTCTCCATCGATGACATCGGGATCGTCAGCCGTTCGATCGAGCCCGATTCGACGCGTCTTGCGAGACAGTACGCGCGCGAGTACGGGTTCGAAATCGCAGCCCGCGAAGAGCGGCTCCTCCGTTCGCACCGCATCGGTCGCGCGATCCACCGGATTCTGGAGATCGAGGAGCGGGATTTCCCGCGGAGTCTCGTCATCGAGCTGCTCCGGGACGGCGTATCGAATTCCGCAGTGTTCAGGCCTCGCGATATAAATGCGCTCGATCGCGCAACGAGGAAGTACCAGATCGCAGGGGGCGCAGGCGAGACTCTGACGAAAGCTCTCGCCGGAATCGAACAGCGCGAACGACGAACAATCGGAGAGCTCGCCACATATGCTGCAGCTGTGGCCGGCGTCCAGCGCATCTGCGCCGGCATTCCATCAGCTGGAACCGGAGAGCAATGGAGCGGGATTCTGCGCGGTCTGATCGCGCTTTTCCGACCCGCAACCGAGCAGGACCTCCGGGCAATCGAGGCCATCGAGCTGCTCGCCGGCGAGCTCGAAGCGATCGGCCGCGTGAAGCTGACTCTGACGTCGCAGGACATCGCAGCCGCCATCGACGACGTGACAATCAGCTCACCCATGCGCGTGCCCGCGGTCTGGTTCGGCGACGTGATGACCATGCGCGGCCGCTCATTCCGCCACCTCTTCGTCTTCGGCATGCAGGAAGATCGACTCCCGCAGCGGCGTGTACCGGACCCCCTTCTGTCCGATCGCGAGCGTTCCGCTGCCGATCTGCCCGCAATCGGCGACGGCCGCCTTGAAGAGGAAATGCTCCTTCAGCTGATGTTCGACGCGGCGATCGAAGACGTGGTCCTTTCCTTTGCCCGCTCAAACGGTTTCGGCAAGGTTCTCAGGTCGTCATCATTCCTCGGGCGGGCCGTGGAGGGATGGAGCGTAGAAGTCGACGCCGAGGAGATCCCCGCGGGCGAGGCCGTGCTCAGCGATCTGGAACGACGGATCGCGACACTGATCGATTCGCCGGAGAGATTCATCCCGCCGGCGTCGCTCGTTCGAAAACTGCGACTGGCTGGTTCTGCCGGAACCGACTCCAGCTACGACGGGTACATCGCGCTGAGCGAGCGCGCTCAGAAGGAGGTGCGCCGGCGGCTCGAGACCGTCAGTCCGACATGGTTCGAGGACTTCGGCGAGTGCCCGCAGAAGTTTCTCTTTCGCCGGCTGCTGCGCGCCGATGAACTGGAGGATCCGGAACACGAGCATCAGATCAACCACCGCGACAAGGGCGGTCTCGATCACCGGATCCTGGAGCGCTTCTATCGCGAGACTGCGAGCGAAACATTGTTCGGATTCGACGCGGGATCTTCCTCGGAGCTTCCGAAGGGTCTCCGGGCTTCGCTTCACCGGATCATCGACGAGGAATTCGCCCGCTTCGATGTCGAGTACCCACCCTTCAACCGCAGAATCCGAAACCTCGAGCGGGTCACGACCCGAACGAACCTCGAGCGCTTCATCCTCGGCGACCTGGAAGAGATGGCCACCTCCGAATATCGTCCAGCGCACTTCGAATTCAGTTTCGGCACGGACCGCAACGGGCCGGCGGATCACGAGGCCCCGGTGACCATCGATCTCGAAGGCTTGAGCATCAGCTTCCGCGGCAGCATCGACCGCATCGACCGGAAGGGCGAGCTCTATTACCGCGTCGTCGACTACAAATCGGGAACTGCTTCCGGCCACACGACACTCGGCAAGAAAATCGATGAGGGGCGCAAGCTGCAGCTTGCTCTCTATGCACTCTCCGTCTCATCGATATTCGACGCTGAGCCGTCGCGCATCTCGGGGACCGTCCGTCCTATTGGCACGGATCGCCCGAAGGCCAGCCACACGTTCGAGCTGGGCGAGAGGCACGAAACACTGGTCGAAAACCTTTCGCTCTTTTCGAGCGCCATTCTGGCGGGACAGTTTCCTGCCATGCCCGATGACGAAGGCGCCTGCAGATATTGCACGATGAAGCTCTCCTGCCGCAGCCGCCACGACCCCGAAGAACGGCGGCGGATGAGGCGATACAAGAACGCGATCGAGCTTCTTCGCGAAGGCGAAGATGACTGATCGAAGACCGGTCCAGATACAGCTTCCGTTCGGGAAGCCGCTGGAGCCTGCCCGGGAAGCCCCGAAGCGCGCGCGGCGCGCGCTCGTCATCGAGGCCGGGGCCGGAACTGGAAAGACGACGAGCATCGTGCGCGAGCTGCTCGGGATTCTGACTTCCGACGCCGATCTTTCGGCAGAACGTGTGGTTCTCGTCACGTTCACGGAGAAAGCGGCCGGGGAGCTCTCCTCGCGCGTCCGCGCAGCAATCACCGAGCTGCATGCGAACCTCCACTTCGAGGCGCCCTGCTGGCCGGCAAAACATCCGATCTTCACGATCGCCAGTACCGAACGCGAGATGCGCAGAGCTGCCGTCGAGCGTCATTTTTCAGAGGTCGAGCGCTTCTCCGCGCAGACGATTCACTCGTTCTGCCAGCGGATTCTTCGAGCATTCCCCATCGAAGCCGGCCTCGACCCTCAGTTCACCATCGTTGAAGGCTTCGAGCGCGAGCGTGTCTACGACCAGATCTACGACCGCTGGCTCGCGGCCGAGACGGGTGACAACGCCGGCGATGCATTCTTTCCCGAATGGGAGATTGTTCTGTCGCACTTCAGGCGGCTCGATGCCGTTCGAGGGGCGTTGTTCGCCCTCCTGTCGAAGCGCGATCTGGTTGACGACACCCGCTATTCTCTCGGCGAAATCGAAGAAGCGGAGCCTTCGCTTCATGCGATTCTCGACGGAATTCGTTCGTCCGACGCAACCGCCGTTGCCGCTGTGACCGATCCGCCGACCAGACAATTCCTCGAATACGTCCGGGCAACAGACGCCCCGTCGTCTGCGGACCTGGACACATGGATCAGCTTCTTCGCTCCCATCGCCGACGCACTTGCAGATGCCCACCTGGGAAGGGCGAAGACCTTCAAAGCGTATATGGAGTTTTTCCGCGGAAAGGACCGGGGAGATACCTTCTACGAGCGCCTAAAACGGCATCGCACGGCAACCAAAGTCAGAAATCTGGCCAGCCGCTTCAACGCGTTTCTCGAAGAGGAGAAGCAGCGCCTCGGAATTGTCGACTTCGACGACCTGCTGTTTCGAACCGCGAAACTTCTCGAGAATTCGAAGGTTCTCGAAGCGGTCCGCGAGTCCTTTGACTTCATATTCGTCGACGAGTTCCAGGATACCGACCGCGTTCAGGCGGGCATCGTAGACAAGCTTGCACGCGACTCGCGGGGAGTGCTCGTGCCCGGAAGGGTGACGATCGTCGGCGATCCCAAACAATCGATCTACGCATTCCGACGGGCTGACCCCGAAACGTACGAGCGAACCGTGCAGTCGTTCCTGAGAGACGGCGCCGAAAGACGCGTCCTGCCGGATCAGTACCGGAGCGACGCACCGCTGGTAGATGATCTCAACATCATGTTCGGTGAGCTATTCTCCCTGCCGTCGACCGAAGGCGTCGCGCGCCCTTCATACGAACCGCTGAACGCGATGAAGCCGACCATTCTTCGCGAGCTCGAAGCGCGTGTGACATTCCTCCGGAGCGAGGAGCCGGCTCAGGGCACCGTCGACGAGCGGCAGGCCGTGGCAGTCGCTGAGTGGATCCGGAACCGGCACGCCGAGGGCTCGCGGTTCAGCCGCTTCGCTCTCCTGTTCAGAAAGCTCACGAACGTCGACTTCTACCTCGAGACACTCGACCGGTACGGGATTCCCTACGTTCTGCCGCCGACACGCGCGTTCCTCGAACGTCCGGCAGCGGTCGATCTCATGGCCGTGCTTCGGGCGATCGCCTTTCCCTTCGATACGGGAGCGATGATCGCCGCGGCCCGCACGCCGTGGTTCGCGCTGGACGACGGGGAGATTCTGGAACGGCTGCTCCAGGGCGGGCCGGCGGATGCGGGAGCTCCGTGGGAACGATTCCGCAGGCAGATCGAAGGCTACTCCGAGCTCGCAAGGGACGTCGACGTCGCTACGCTGATCGACCGACTCATGGCCGACAGCGGGATCGAGTTGTTCTACAGCGCCCTGAAAGGCGGTCGCCGCTCCCTGCTGCACCTGAATGCACTGCGCGATATTGCCGCAGGCTTCGACCTTCGCTCGGGCGATTCGATCGGGGAGTTCGTCGGAGAGATGACGCGTCGTCGCGAAGAATCGAACGACCCAGAACCGACCTTTCTCGAATCTGAAGACGCAGTGTCGGTAATGACCGTCCACGCGGCGAAGGGACTCGAGTTCGAGACGGTGATCCTTCCCGACCTCGGATCGAGTCTCCGCGGAGACAACATGCGCGTGCTCGCGGTTGATGAGCCTCCGTCACTGATCTTCGCTGGAAGGCTGGCGAATCTTGCAGGAGAGTTCCGCAAGGCCGGTGAGACGCGGCTGGGCGAGATCGCGGATGCAAGGGCGCAGGCCGAGGTCGACCGGCTTTTTTATGTGGCGGTGACGAGGGCGAAGTCGGATGTGGTTTTCGTCGTCGACGCGAGAGATGCTTCGGGAGGCTTCTGGAAATCGCTCTGCCGGATGAGCGGCCTCGAGCCGAGGTCGATATCCGCTCGCTTTCCGCCGGCCGGCGAGCGTTCCGTAGGCGATGTGGGAATCGGGTTCACACCGATGCGATGCGCGTTTGAAACGATCGCGCCGACTTCTGAAGGCGATCTGGTTCGACAACCGTTCGTGAACGACGCAATCGCGACGCTCATCGAAGCGGAAGCGGTCGAGGAGGAACTGACCCCGGCGCGCGACGACGCGATGACGGGCGCGGAACTTGCGCAACGCCGCGCAGGAGCGAAGAACCGCGCGGCGGGGGTTCTTCTTCACCGCTTCCTCGAGCTGTGGGATGGTGATGCGAATCGGATCGATGGGCTTCTGAAGCTGCTCGCCGCGGAGCAGCAGTCGGGTAAAGAAGCGATGGCGAAAGTGCGAAAGCGGATCGCAACGATCTCCGCATCCGCACTCGCGGGACGCGTCCGCAGCGGAGAGGTGGGCAGAAGTGAGCTGCCGATTGTCTACCTCGACGCAGGAGGGAACGTCGTCGAAGGGCGGATCGATCGGCTGTTCCACGACGGCTCGCACTATGTCGTGGTCGACTACAAGAGCGGCAAACCAGGACCCGCGCGCAGCGCGTCAGATCGCGAACAGGTTCTCCGCTATTGCGAAGCCGTGACCCGCATGACTGGCACACCCTGCCGAGGCCTGCTCTGGTACATCGACCTCGAGGCTGATGAGCTGGTCGAGGTGCGACCGGAGTTGTGAGTTCTGAGTTCTGAGTAGCCGAATTCCGTTCCCCTCACAACTCAGAACTCACAACTCACAACTGCTTTACTGTCCGGCGCGAATCATCTCGATCATGAGGGGGCGGATGCCGTTGATGACGAACTGCACTCCGATTGCGCCCAGCAGTAGCGCCATGACCTTTGAGAAGACGACACGGCCACGGTCACCGATGAAGCGGGACAGAGGATGGGCGGCGAGCAGCACCAGGTAGCACGTGATGCCGACAGCGATAATCGCGGCCAGGAGAGCGAGTTTCTGGTAGGCCCTGGGATAGAGATTCACCAGCACCATCGTTGACGTGATGGCACCCGGCCCGGCCAGCATCGGCACCGCGAGCGGAACGACCGCGATCGACGCCGCATCCACCTCCGGGTCGGCCACTCGGAGGTGAGGGTCGAGATCATCCTCGGCCGATTCGCGCGGACGGCTCACGTTCCGAATCCGCCGCTCATCCTCCATGAGCGTGCGAAGGGCATTCACGAAGAAGATGATGCCTCCCATGATCTGGAAGGCCGGAACCGTGATGCCGAAGAACTTGAAGAGATAGTTGCCAGCCAGGAGAAAGACCGCGAGCACGGCCATGGTCGAGACCCCTGCCGTCAGTGCCACCTTCCCGCGAACGCGGCGTGACACACCATCGGTCATCGCGATGAACTGTGGAATCACGGCCAGCGGATTCACCATCGTGATCAGCGCGGTAAACGAAAGAATCGCGATCTCATGAAACGGAAGCACGAGGCATTATCCACCACCCGCCCGGTTGTGAGTTGTGCCCATCCGCCCGCCCCTCCAGTTCTGAGTTGTGAGTTCCCCCACCATCCCCCACCACCCGGTTGTGCGTTGTGCACGCACGCCCTCAAGCCCCGTTGTGGGTTGTGAGTTCCCCCCGCCTCGCCCGAGCGGGAACTTACAACTCAGAACTCACAACTCGGAACTTCGTTCAACAACCGACCGCCGGGAGGGTGGGAACTCACAACTCACAACGGTGCGGGAGGGCGGGAGGGCACAACCCAGAACCGGGTGGGAGGCGGTTTGTTGACATACTTACCAAACAATAAGAACATTGAGCCGAATGAAGCTTACGACGGCCAGCGAGTACGGGTGCCTTGCCCTCCTCACCATTGCCGAGAACGACCCGGAGTGGTGCAAGCGGGGGCAGATCTGCCAGAGGTTCGATATGCCAACGACGTACCTCGAGCAGATCCTCCGGCGGCTTGCCCTGGCTGGGTTCATCACGTCGCGCCGAGGGGCGGGTGGCGGGTTCCGCCTTGCGAAGAAAACGTCGCAGATCACGATCGCCGAAGTCGTCCGCACGATGGACGGCCCGATCGCGCCCGTTACGAGCGTGAGCGAGCGCTTCTATCAACCCTCACCTGTTGAAGCGTCGCCTGCCTTTCACTCCCTCTTTCGGAAGGTTCGCGACGCCGTTGCGGAGATTCTGGAGAACACCACGCTGGAGGACATCGTTGAACAAGAGAAGCGAAGTCGAGACCGCAACCATCCAGGACCTCGTGCGCGAGCTGCTGCCACTGCTGGAGAGCCGCGAACCGGAGCTCGACCGCGAGGCCCTGCCCGCCGTCGAAAATCTTCATGATCTGAGGCGCGCGGGGTTCCTGCGGCTCAACGTTCCCCTCGAAGCAGGCGGACTCGGAGCCGGCCTCTCAGATTCGATCGAAGCACTTCGCCTGCTTGCGCACGGATCCCCATCCACTGCGCTGATGCTCGCCATGCACAACTCGACACTCGCGAACTATCTGCTCGATGAGTCTCTCGTGCCGGCAGCACAGCGTGAGTACTACCGATCTCAGCGTGCGTGGGCATGGGCGCAGGCAACCGCCGGCAGGATCTTCGGCGTCGCGAATTCGGAACCGGGTGCAGGAGGGAATGTTCACGCCTCGAAGACCTCGGTCGATGACGACTTTCTTCGCGTGACGGGAGTGAAAAGCTTCGCATCGATGGGACTCGAGGCCGACTTCTTCATGGTTGCGGCGCGCCATCCCTCGAGGCCGGTCGAGTACTACCTCGTCGAGAACGATCGCGAACATGTTTCGGTCGAACGGGGATGGGATGCGACAGGGATGCGGGCAAGCGACAGCGTGACCCTGAGATTCGATGGTGCACCGGTCAGAGGACCTCTCGGATATCGCGGACTGCTGGACGGTCCAAACAACAGACACTGGTCGACGTTGTCGTTTACAGCGGTCTTCATCGGGACGGCGGAATCACTGCTCGCTGCGACGAGCCGGACTGCAGAGGGGATCCTTCAGAAGACAGCCGCGGTCGAGCTCCACCTGGCGCTCCAGGCCTCCCGGGGAATGCTCCGTCATTGCGTTGCGAGCGTCCCGGAGGTGCCCGGCAGGGACTACCGCCGGCTCGTCCGCGACTGCAAAGTCTTCGTAACCAGAACGCTTGCAGAAAAGGGAGCGGCTCTGTTTTCCGCGCAGGGTGGAGGAGCCTACCGTTTCACATCTCCCGTCGCGCGGAGCTTTCGCGATCTGCTCGCGGGTCCGCTCCTGCGTCCGCCCGTGGGGGAAACCTTCGATGAGATCTGGAAGGAGCTCGAGGTTCGAGACTAGAGGAAGAAAAGCGAATGTTGAATGTTGAAATTGTGAATGTTGAATTTTGAATGAAGACCGGTGCCCAATTCAACATTCACAATTCAAAATTTCAACATTCAACATTCGCTTTTTGTGTTGCGTCTACCGCTCGCCCCTCAGTCATACTCACACACGCTTCACCGCAGCCCGCGCCCTCATGAAGAAGTAGACCACTCCCGCCAGGCCGACGAGCGTCGCGAGCGCCAGCAGTACACGAGCCGTCTGGTTGAACGCTTCCGGATACGCCGCGAAGTTGTAGTAGAGCGCTGCGATCATCCCGATGAAGAGCACCATCCGGATGGAGTAGACGATCCTGGAGCTCTTCCGCGGACGCACGGTGTCGCTCCAGAGAATCCAGAGCATGACCGTCATCGCGAGAAGGGGAAACGTCGTAAGGCTCAAATCAGATCCTCATATTCGTCGGGCGAGAATCCGAACACCGCTTTCGATCCGCGCACGACCAGAGGTCTGCGGATCAGGTTCGGCTCCTCGAGCATCAGGTCGATCACCTGTCGTTTCGTCAGCGGCTTTGCTCCGAGGTTTCGCTCCTTGAACGCCGGGCTCCGCCGGTTGAGAAAGCTCGCTGCATCGTCCTCGGGAATCAGCCGATCGAGCAGTGCGCGTGGCGGCGGGTCTTTCGCCAGATCGTGTCTGACCAGTTCTGCGTCCTTACCTTCCAGGTAAGCTACGGCCTTGCGGCAACTCGTTCAACTTGGTTTGAGGTAGATGTCCAGAGGTTTGCTCATGTCTGTTCTCCCAGTTCTTCGATCATGTCCTGAACCACAGGGGTGCAGGTACCACCACAGTAGCCGGTGGTCGCGGTCGTTTTCGCCGCGACAGAGTCGATACAGCGAGCTCCATCACGAATGGCCCGTTCGATCGTCCGGTACTTGATGTTGTTGCACCGGCATACAGTTCTGAGTGCCCGCACCGCGGGATGAATGGGATTTTCTTCTTCCATGATCTGCCCGGACGGGATCGCCTCGGAGGCAAAAGTAACACGGAAGGCGTCGGGAGACTTCCACGGGAACGACAAACCCCTCCCCGCTCGGTGCGGGGAGGGGCGTCGATGTACGCTACTTCAGGAAGCCGGCTGCTCGACGAAAATCAACTCGACGCGTCGATTCTGCTGGCGACCCGCGGGCGTGTCGTTCGTTGCGATCGGGGCGTTTTTGCCCAGACCCTGAATCGACAGTCTGTCGCTCGCGATGCCCTGCGAGGTGAGATAGTCACGAACGGCCGCTGCCCTCTGTTCAGAGAGCCGCTGGTTCAGTTCGTCGCTGCCAGTGCTGTCGGTGTGGCCTTCGACCGTCACACGCACCCGCTCGTTCGCTTTGAGCTGGTCAGCCACGCGGCCGAGGACATTCCGTGCTCCCGGCTTGAGCGTCGACTGACCTACGTCGAACAACAGACCGGGCAGTGTGAGAATGAGTCCACGGTTGTCTCTGCGCGTCTCGGCGATTTCAGCCAGCGCGGCTTCCATCCGTGCAGTTCGTTCAGCCACTTCGGCATCACGCCGTGCGAGCTCTTCCCTGGCCCGCTGCAACTCGGTTTCCTTCCGCTGCAGCTCGGTATCCCTCTGCTGCACCTCTGCGCGCAGCTGATTGGATTCCGCCTCGGCTGCCATCAGGCGCTGCTGCGCCTCGGCGATCGCCTGCTGATGCGCCCGTTCCATATCGGCACGGCGCTGTTCGCTCTGCTCGCGCTCGAGGCTCATTCGCTGAAGCTCACTCTGTCGCTGGAGGAGTTCCGCCTCGCGCGTTGAAGCTCCCGCGACTCCCCTGCGGCGCTCATCCTCGAGAGCCTGCTGCAGACGGGCAATCTCGGCCCGCATCGACTCTTCGCTTCGAATCTCCTGAGCCTGGATATTGCTCAGAGCGAGCCGCTGATCTTCGAGCTGGCGCCGGAGCATGTCGACTTCAGAAGCGCTTCCCGCACGGGCGATTGCAGCCTCGTAATTCTTGCGAAGCTCGTCGAGGCGCGCTTCAGCCTCGATGCGAAGCCTCCGATCTTCCTCCAGCTGGGCACGCACCTGCTGGTCGCGGGCGAGCACCTGTTGGCGAAGCCTGTTGGCCTCTTCAGCCTGGAGCTTGCGGGCGGTCGACTCGTTGGCCAGACGCTCGCGCAGTTGTGCGGCCTGACGCTCGGCTTCCTCACGACGGCGGCGCTCGGCGTCGGCTTCGCGCATGCTCGCTTCATTCGCCAGACGCGTGCGCTCGAGGCGGAGGCTCGGGAGCATGCGATCGGTGCCTGACGACAGCGCCATGTATTCGGCGCGGCGCGCCAGCATCTCGGCGTTGAAAGCGAGATAATCGGCTGAGTCGCTCTGTTTCTGATTTCTAAGGATCGTTTTCGCCGTGCGAACATTCTGTTCGGCCTCGGCAAGCATATCCGCCGCAACCGCTTCCGCCCCGGCCGTACGTGCATGACCGATCGCCCTCTCGGCGATCGCGACGCGCTCCGCCGAGTTTCCCTGGCGGTTCATCGGCAGACCCGAAGGCTCATTCAGCATCAGCTCAGGGGTTGTCCCACCCCACCGCTGAATGTCAGCCGAAAGGTTCCGTGCCTCGGTTGCGTTCTGCACCAGTCTGGCGCGCGCTTCGGCGGCCTGCGCGGCGCTGAGTGCCTCGAGGGCACGAAGGCCGGCAATCCGCCGGGTTTCGGCGTTGCCCCCACTGAGATTCGTCCGCGCGAAGACGAGCCTGCTCTGCGCCTCGTCGTAAAGCTCCTTCGCGTAGAGAGGCGCTCCCGCCTGCTCCGCAGCCGACACGGCGAGCTCAGCAGCCTGAAGATTCGCGTCCGCCGTAGCCGTCTGCGCAACAAGCGGCAGCGACGCAACCAGCACAAAGGCGAGGATAAGAATTAATTTTGATGGTCTGCAATGCGACATTACTTCCTCCTTCTGTTCTATGCGGGGCCCACACGTGAAGCGGGTTTGAAGCACAGGGGCGACCAGGACAGGGTTTCACAACCTTATGCAAGAGTCCAGCCGTGCCTACCCCCACCCGCCCGGTTCTGAGTTGTGCACACCCACCCGCACACCCGAGTTGTGAGTTGTGAGTTCCCCCCCTCCCCGTCCGCCACCCGCCCGGTTCTGAGTTCTGCCCACCCATCCGCCCTCACAGTTCTGAACTCACACTTCAGAACCGGTGGTAGGACGGGGCGGGCGGGAACTCACAACTCAGAACCGTGCGGGTTGGGCGGGTGGGCACAACTCACAACCGGGTGGGCGGAACGGGACTACCCTCCGAGGTAGGCTTTTTTTACGCGATCGGAGGTGAGGAGTTTTTTCGAGTCGTCGGTCAGGACGATCTTGCCTGTTTCCATCACATAGCCGCGATGCGCGATCTCGAGGGCCATGTGGGCGTTCTGTTCGACGAGCAGCACCGTCGTGCCCTCTTCGTTGATTTCGCGGATGACGCGGAAGATCGTTCTGACGAGTTGCGGGGCCAGCCCGAGGGATGGCTCATCAAGCAGAAGCACGGACGGCTTGGACATCAGGGCCCGCGAGATCGCAAGCATCTGCTGCTCTCCGCCGGAGAGCGTGCCGGCATTTTGTTTGATCCTCTGTTCGAGAACGGGAAAGAGCGTGTAGATGCGCTGGTACTCCGCTGCCGGGATCTTGCCTTTGCGAAGATAGGCTCCGAGCTCGAGGTTATCGGCAACGGTGAGGTTCGCAAAGATTCCCCGTCCCTCGGGAACGTGGGACATCCCCATGGCCGTGATGAGATGCGTCTTCACACCGACGATCGACTTGCCACGGAAAATAATGTCTCCGACACGCGGACGCAGCAGGCCGGAGATTGCGCGGAGTGTCGTGGTCTTCCCCGCGCCGTTCGCCCCGATCAGGGTGACGATCTCGCCCTCCTGCACCTCGAGATCGATTCCATGCAGCGCGGGAACGGTGCCGTAGGAGACCTCGATGTTCTTGACGGATAGTATCGGCTCGCTCATGAGATATCAGTCCAGCGTCGTGCTGTCGCCCAGGTACGCTTCGATGACAACCGGGTCATTCTGGATTTCGGCCGGTGTGCCCTGGGCAATGGTCTTTCCGTAGCTGAGCACGAGAATCCGGCTGCAGATTCCCATGACGAGCTCCATGTTGTGCTCGATGAGAAGAATTGCGAGGGAGAATTTTTCACGGATCTCGTGGATCGTGTCCATGAGGCTCATGGTCTCCCCGGTGTTGAGTCCGGCCGCCGGTTCATCGAGAAGCAGCAGCTTCGGCCGCGCGGCGAGAGCCCGTGCGATCTCGAGCCGTCGCTGATCGCCATATGGAAGATTCTTCGCTGCATATCCGGCGCGTTCGTCGAGATTGAAAATCCTGAGCAGCTCGTACGCCTGATGTTCGGCTTCTTCCTCCGCGTGACTGAACGCATTGGTGTGCAGCACCGCTGCGCCAATCGAATAGACGTAGTGGATGTGCCCCCCTACTTTCACGTTCTCGAGGACCGAGAGATCCTTGAAGAGGCGGATGTTCTGGAACGTGCGCGCAACGCCGAGCCGCGTGATGTCGTAAGGCTTCCGTCCTGCCGTCGGTACGCCGTCAACGGAGATCGAGCCTTCCGTCGGCTGGTACACACCGGTGAGCATGTTGAACAGCGTGGTCTTGCCGGCGCCGTTCGGACCGATCAGTCCGACCAGCTCGTTCTGAGCGATCTGGAGGTTGAAGTCCGACACGGCAGTGAGTCCGCCGAAACGGATCGTCACATGTTTCGCGTCG
>JBGSYJ010000280.1:0-24439 GCA_041750915.1 Thermoanaerobaculia bacterium
AAGTCGACCAGCTTTCTTACACCTACGCGCGCTCGGCGTCTCCTGCCGTTGACCGCCTCTCCTTCCGCGTGCAGCCTCAGGAGATCTTCGGGTTCCTCGGGCCGAGCGGAGCCGGCAAGAGCACGACACAGAAGATTCTGATTCGCCTTCTTCGTGACTACACCGGCACCGTTCGCATCCTGGGACGCGACGCACGCGAATGGGACCGCAGCTACTACGAGCGGATCGGCGTTTCATTCGAGTTGCCAAACCACTACCTGAAGTTGACGGCCATGGAGAATCTGCAACTCTTCGCAGCTCTCTACGGCGGCGGGTCGAGCGACCCACTCGCGATACTCGAGGCGCTGGATCTCAGCGATCATGCGCACCGGCGGGTAGGGGAGTTCTCGAAAGGAATGAAAAACAGGCTCAACCTCGCGCGCGCACTTCTGCACAATCCCGAGCTGCTTTTTCTCGACGAGCCCACCACGGGACTCGACCCTCTCACCAGCCGGCTGGTGCGCGACCTCATCCTCGCGCGCCGCGACGCTGGTGCGACGGTATTCCTCACAACGCATGACATGCAGCTCGCCGATGAATTGTGCGATCGCATCGCATTTATCGTCGACGGAAGCATCCGCCTCACGGACTCTCCCCGCCGGTTGCGCCTCGAGCATGGTCGCCGCGTCGTGAAGGTCGAGATCGCGAGAGGCGACGAGCTCGAGTCCCGGGAGTTCGAGCTCGACGGCCTCGGCAGCAACGACGAGTTCGTGAATACACTGCGGGCAGGAAACATTCAGACGATTCATACCCAGGAGACGACGCTCGAGGAGATCTTTATCCGCGTGACGGGGCAGGATCTCCGATGAGCCGCTTTGCCGCGCTTGTAGGCGCAGACGTCCGTCTTCAGGTGCGATACGGCCTCTATGGGGTCAGTCTGCTGATGGTTCTCATGTGGGGAGCACTGATGGGATGGCTCGGCGCATCAGCGCTTCCTCCATCGGCCCTCGTTCCACCGTTCATCGCCGTCAACCTCATCGTCACGACGTTCTACTTCATCGCGGCGCTCGTTCTCTTTGAAAAGAACGAGGGCGTACTCTCTGCGCTGGTCGTCACCCCCGTCAGCGCGCTCGACTACCTTCTGTCAAAGGTTCTTTCACTCACCGCACTTGCTGCTGCGGAGACACTGCTCATCGTCGCGTTCGTCTTCGGCACCGCGGTCGAGTGGCCTCTGCTTCTTGCAGGAACGTGTCTGCTCGCAGCCCTCTATGCATTCGCGGGATTTCTCGTGATCGTCCGGCTGCGAACCTTCAACCAGTTCCTCATGCCGTCGGTGTTCTTCGTGATCGTACTTCTACTGCCTCTCCTCGAATACCTTCCCATTTCCGGGACGGGTCTGTTGTGGCTTCACCCTGCGTATCCTGCGCTTGCGCTCATCAGGAGTGCATCGGGACCGGCCCCGGCCGGCATGACCGAACTGGTGGCGGCAGTCGCGTGGTGCGCGGCCGCACTCTGGTGGTCGTGTCGGCAGTTCAACCGGCATCTTGTGAGGGGACAGTGAGCGTTCATCCCGCGACGCTGCTTCGTTCGCTCGGAGCGGCAGATCTTCGCAACATTCGGCGTGATCCGCTGCTGATCTGGATGGTGATCTTCCCTCCGGCGGTTGCGCTCCTGTTCCGACTTCTCGTGCCCTGGCTGCGCGAGGTTCTACTCGCGCGATGGGGGTTCGAGCTCGAGCCGTACTACCCGCTGATCATGAGCTTTGTCCTGCTGACCCCAGGCGTGATTGCAGGCGTCCTCAGTGGATTCGTTCTGCTCGACGAGCGGGACGAAGGGGTGCTCACGGCGATCGCCGTGACGCCGGTGCCGTGGTGGAGCTGGCTGACGTACCGGCTGGCTGTTCCTCTGGGGCTGGGAACGGTGCTGGCGGTCGCGACGTACCCGATGGTCGGAATCACGCCGCTGCCGCTTCTCGACCTCATCGTTATTGCCTCTGTGGCTGCGCTGCTCGCACCCGTGACGGCTCTCTTTCTCGCGGCCTTCGCCGCGAACAAGGTTTCGGGCTTTGCCCTGATCAAAATACTCAACACAGTGAACGTGATCCCGATCATCGCCTGGTTCTTCGATCCCCCGATGCAGTGGATCGCCGGGATCGTACCGAGTTACTGGCCGATGAAGATGGTCTGGGAGGCCTCCGCCGGCAGAGGGTATTTTCCCGAGGCGATCGCAGGCATTCTGATCGCGACGCTTGCGCTGGTGCTCCTCGAGCGGAGATTCCGCACGCGCATTCAGCGCCAGTAGCGGCGGATTCCGATCCGCCGTTCTTCGGATCGGCAGAAGCTTCGTTATGGTCCGAGCACCCCGGGATGAATGCCCCATATGTCGATCGTGATAAAGCCCGGTACGCGGGACATCGGAATGTCCCGCTACTTCGCCTCATTGACTACAGTGCAGCCTGAACCTGTTCGATGAGCGCGATCAGGGTCGCCACGTCCGCTCCCTCAGCCACAGCCCGCTCGAGCCACTTGATCGCCTGGTCGAGTAAAGCTGCGGCTGCTGCGTCATTTCCATTGCGGATCATGTTCAGCGCGCCGTTGTTGCTTTCTGCGTTGCTACCGGCCAACGCCTTTCGCGCCTTCTCCAGATCATCGCGAACCCTTGGATTCGTGGTGCCGGCAATTGCGTCGTCGATCATCTCGATGAGCTGCTTCACAGCCTGTTCGGGAGTGAGAACGAGTACGGTCGCCGCTTCTGTGTCGACGCCTCCGTCGTCGTCCGTCACAGTGAGCATGATGGAGAACGAACCAGCCGCGGAGTGGGCATGTACGTGCGACGCAGAGCCCGTTCCATCGCCAAATGCATCGTCAAAACTCGTGAACGCCGTTTCGCCCTCGACCACTCCATCACCCCATGAGATCGATGCGGTCTGGGTGTCGAGCAGCCCTGGATCCGTGAATGTGGCTGCGACGGTCACCGGACTTCCAAGGAGGACGAAAGGCACGACCGCGTTCACCTGATTCCCTCCGCCGTCGGTGATCGTGAGACCCGACAGCTGCGGAGCGACATTTCGAACGCTCACCTGCGCTGTGGCGAATCCCGCCGGTCCTCCCGCCGGATGCTGCGCCTGCACCGGAACCGCAACCTGTGACGGTCCGTCGAACGCGGCGGCGCTGAACACGACAACGTTTCCGGCGGTTTCGTAGCTGCTGTTGCCGTCGAGGTCCCAGCGCAGACCGACCGGTGTCGCATAGTAGTTGGCGCAGTTGGTGTCGAAGCGGACCAGATCGATCTCCGCATTGATGTCGTCGGTTCCTCCGTCGTTCATGACCTGACTGAGGAACGGATCGCGGTGAACCAATCCGTCGCCGGTCAACGTCCGCACTTCGTCGATGTTCCCATTGTGGAGGTCGGTCGCGATGATCGAGCAGCCGGGAGGCGCGAACCACCTCCATGACTGTGCCTTGTCATTCTGAGTCACCGTAAACAGCACCGGCAAAAACTCGAGTGCGGCGAAATTGTCGAAGTCGTCGAAATCGTAGTCGTCGTAGTCGACCACGATGGAGAGCGACTCGAACTCCGGCTCGTGGTAAAGCTGGATCCACGCCTTTTCGATCGCTGGCGCCGCGGATCCGCTGAGACTCACGCTGCTTCCTTCATCGACAACGAACGGCCCGTTCACCCTCGCCGTAGGAAGCCGGGTCGGACTGTCTTCACGTGACATCTCCCGATGGCGCCATTCCCCCGCTTTCACAGTCCCGTCGGGCCCGTCGTTGTCATGCTCGGTCGCATAGAACAACAGCTCGCCGCTCGGTGTAACGTGGAATCCAGCTGCCGCTGCCAGGTTCACGAGCCGGGTGCCGCCCGTGTTTGGATGCGGAGTGATTCGCTGCGATTTGTAGCGAACCGTCAGGCTCACCTCTTCGCCGACTTCGCAGAGAGGCGTTTCGCAATTCACGAGATAAAGATCGATGCGGTCGCGATCACCAAAAATCGGACTGCCTCGGGATCCCGCCAGGTAGAGCGGTCCTTCGATATTGCCCTCGCGGAGAAACTGCAGCGTCTGATGCGCGGCGCGTCCAATGTCGTTGTTTATGTCCGGTCCTTCCGATTCTCCCATCCACTCCCAGGTGAGACTCTCGCTCGAGAGCGGCCCAACGGAGGACTTGTAGAAGAACAGCGTCTCGCCGTCTCCACCGGTCACCGCCATGAGGTTCCGCCCATCGTTCAGCGGCGTGACGGCGACCACGCCGGCCTTCGTGAGCGGAGTGAGGTCCTCGTGTACGGGCACGAACTGACTCACGAAGACGGGATTCTCCGGATCGCTGACGTCATAGAATTGGATCAGTGTCGGGTCGGTTGCGCAGAATTCGGGTTCCTCCACAAGGCACTTCAGCAGAAAACGCGGAGTCTCGAGCGCGACCGCCAGAATGTTCCCGACCAGCTGCATGCCACCGGGATGCTGATAGCCCCGCGGCGGCAGGTTGTTTTCACCATCTCGAAAAACGAGCCCGGGGCGCTTCGCCGGATCAGGATCTCCGGGATTTCCCCCCGTGAACGAAAAGAAGATCGACGCTTCATCGAGCGGATCGGGAGCCGTGCTGTTGACGTGGACTCCTTTGCGGAGTCGGTTGCTGCGGATCCGTTCTCCATGTTTGTCGCGCGAGTCCATCCGGAAGATGATCAGGTTGCCGTTTCCTTTCTCGCCCGGAGAGTCGTCGCAAACGATACCTCCAACGCCGCCGATCGGAGTGATCTGAGGCGTGTTCCCGCTCCGAGTGACCAGAAAGAATGGCGTTCCATCGGCACCGTCCACGCGGGCGATCGCCTGATAGTGCTTGCACGTGCTGGGATCCGGTGTCGTGCTGATGTGAAATCCAAGCGAATCGGCGCGTTCGGTGAGCGCGCGGAACTGGCCTGCCACATCCGGAATGAAGCGCATGCCGTCTTCCCGATCGCTGGCTTGCGCGCGAAGCAGTGCCGGCGCAAGAAGAGAGATCAGCATGGCACATAGGAACGTGCTCGCCCTGAGTGCATTGCGTCGTATGTTCCTGCGATTCCGAGTTGTCATCGGAGCCTGTTCCATCGTGACCTCCTGGTCGTGCTCATCGTTACCGCGTCGAGATCCGGGATCGTGATTAGATCTCCCATCAGCGCGGCGGCTGCGGAGACGTGCCGGGATTGCGTTTCAGTCGACGACGTCGAACACGTATCGACGGCTCTTCGTCCCGCCCGTCATCTCGACGGGCAGTTCGAACGCATTGGCTTCGCCCTGGTGTGCTTTCACCATGCAGGAGCCTCCCGTGGGGAAATCCACCTCGAGGATGACGCGCTTTGCACTTCGCTGGGGCTCGGAGACGACCTGCCCCACGCCGCTGCCTACCGGCACCGGAAAGATCGCTGAGACCTCCTGTCCCTTGCCAAGGTAGTACAGCGTCACGCTGGATGGATTTTCGGTACCCGGCGATCCGACGACTTCCACAGTCAAAGGCTTGCCGAGCCGAAATGTTCCGGTGATCTCCTGCTTCGGCATGCCGTCATCACGAACTGCTTCTACCGGCGTGCTCTTGGTTCCGTTCCTGGCGGCTTTCTTTTTTCTCATTGTCATTGGCGTCATCCCGCAGGCTCGTCCGGGTCTGCGGAGCTCCTTGAACCTGTAAGACGAAACCGCGAAAACATTTCAGAAGTGACGGTTCCCTGTAGAATCGGAGCGGGCTGGCGGCTTTCGAGGCTCCGTGATGACACGCGAGGAACTGAAAAAGCACTGGGTACCGACCGAGGGTGCATTCCAGGCACTCCTCACCTGGCTGGATGAAGGAGTGGATTCAGGAGGCGCCCGTTATCTCGAGATCCGCCGCAGGCTTGTGAGCTACTTTGATCGACGCGACTGTCCGTATCCTGATGACTACGCCGACGAGACCCTCAACCGCGTGGCGCGCAGGCTCGAAGAACAGGGGAAGATTGTCGAAACGTCACCCGCCCACTTCTGCTATCTGACCGCGAAGTTCGTGCTGCTCGAGTCGATCCGGAGCGCCGACCACCGTCAGCGAAGTCTGGACGATGTCTCAGGCGGGGATCTCAGGGCACTGACCTCCGCCCCCGATCTCGACCCGCTCGCCGAGGACCGCGAGAAACATCTCAGTTGTCTCGAAGGGTGCATCGAAAAGTTGACGACCGCGGATCAGGAGTTGATCCTCGACTACTATCAGGGCGAGCGGCGCGAGAAGATCGAGACGCGACAGCGACTCGCGGCGCGTCTCCAGATCACTCCGAACGCAGTGACGATCCGCGCGGCCCGAATCCGGAACAAACTCGAGCGCTGCGTAGCCGGATGCCTCGGGGATGACAGAAAATTGCCCGATTCGTCTCATCAGACTGAGTGACGATGCAGATGCAGGAAAAGAACATACCCGACGAGCAGCTATTGATCCGCTATCTCCTCGGATCTCTGCCGGACCACCAGGCCGAACCGCTGGACGCTTCGAGCGTCAGCGACGAGGACTTCGCCGCGCGTCTCAGTGTGGTTGAGCATGACCTGGTCGATGCCTACGTGAGGGACGAGCTCCGCGGTGACACGCTCGAGCGCTTTGAGGCCTGGTATCTCTCTTCGCCGGCGAGGCGCCAGAAGGTGGCGTTCGCGCGTGCGCTGCTCGCGCTCCCTCGTCGAGACACGACCTCAGATCAACCCGCGCTTCCCCCTCCGGCGAGATTCGCGACTTCCGGCAAGGGACGGTTTCCCGCCTGGGCGCTCGTTGCTGCCTCCCTGGTGATCATTCTCACGTCCGGGTATCTGGTCGTAGCCGGCTTAGGACTGCGTCACGAAACGAACCCCGGCGTGACAGAGCAGGTAGCAGTGGAGCCCCAGTCACCGGTGGCGCAAACCGAACCGCCTCCGCAACAGACTGCCAGCACGGACACGACACCTCAGGTTCTGCCGCCGGATCTGCCGGGAGAGACTCAGACGATTGCGATGTCAGTCCTGCTGCTTCCCCAGACCAGGGGCTCGGCGACACTTCCTGCAATTCCGATCGCGGCCGGCGCAGACCAGGTCGGCGCGCGACTGCAACTCGAATTCGATGACTTCCCCCGATATGAGGTCGCACTCCGAGATCCGGCGACGGATCGCATCCTGTGGCGAAGTGAACCGCTTCGCGCCATCTCTGAGGGAGAGCGCCGCGTCGTGCCTGTCCGGCTGCCAGCGGCACTTCTCGAGCCGGGAAACTACAGCCTCGAGCTGGCCGGCGGACCTGCTGATGGCACCACAGAGTTCATCGGCAATTACGTCTTCCGTGCTGTGATAGAGTGAATTTCCTCCACTTCATACAGCGGTGTTTGTTTCGAGAGAACGTGTCGCGATGCGCGTGAACCCCGTGGTCCCTGCGATGTCCAGGAGCGGCCGATATCTGGTCCTCGCGATCACACTCACGTTCACTTTGTCCTGCAGCACGGGGACTCAGACATCGCGCCACCAAGCTGAAACTGAAGTCGCGGGAGCGTCTCTTCTCGAGCGCGGCCGGACGCTTCAAGGTCGCATTTCCGGGGGAGAGAAGCACGTCTACCAGCTCCATCTCGCCGAAGGAGACTACGCGCGAGTTCAGATCGACCACGATCCTTACGATTTGGTTGTGCGTCTCGTGGCCGAGGACGGCAGGGTAGAGATCGAGAGAACGTCGGATCCGGGGGCAGCACGCACCGTCATCGAGCTCGCCGGGATCGGGAGCGGGGCGCGTGAGCTGCAGGTCGAGCCGCGGTTCCCGCTCGCCCCATCCGCGAACTACCGCATCCGGCTGCGCGCGCTGCGTCGAGCAACAGAGCAGGAGCTTCTGCTCAACGAAGCGCGAACTCGAGCCACCCGGGCGACAATCTCGTTCCGGAATGCCGAATACGACGAGGCTCTTCTGCACGCCGAGCAGGCGCTGAAGATTTTCGAATCGACCCTCGGACACGATCAGACTGAGGTAATTTCCGCCCTGACCGCACTCGGAGTGATCCACAATGCGAGGGGCCAATACGATAGCGCGGAGTTGATGTACGGGAAAGCGATGGCGATCGCCGCGAAACATCCCGACGCCAATCACTTCGCACATGCGGAAGTCGCGAATCACACGGCGAAGAACGCAACGAGCCTGGGCGCGTTCGACAAAGCGGAACGTCTATCCCAGGATGCACTGCGTGCGCTTGAGAGCGCTCTCGGAAAGGAGCACTTCCTCGTTGCAGTCTCTCTTGTAACAGTGGGTGACGTCTACCTCAGCAGGCGTGACTTTGCGCGAGCGGAAGAACTCTTCGACCGAGCGTTGGAGCTCGCGGGGAGATCGTATCCGCCGGAAGCAACCGACTACCAGCAGTTCGCAGTTCGGGCAGCTCGCGTGCAGACGTTGCTCGGCAACTTTGCGCGCGCCGAAGAGCTTTTGAACGAGGTCTGGAGCGTGCGGCAGAAGCTCGAGGACACCGAGGGCCTGGCCGCGGCAGACGCACTCACAGGTCTCGCATTCCTCCACCTGATCAGGCAGGACAACGTGAAGGCCGTAGAGCTCACCCGGAGCGCTCTGCAACTGAAGGAGAAAATTCTGGGGGCGGATCATCCTCAGAACGCCGGCCTGCAGAACAATCTGGGGCTGCTCGCCTACCGGATGCGCGACTACGCCGGCGCAACAAGGTATTACGAGCGTGCGCTGACCATCATCGAGAAGACGGTCGGCACGAATCATTTCCAGATCGCTCAGACGATGAACAACCTTGGTCTGGTTGCGTGGAGACAGGGAGACTATCCAAGGGCCCAGGAGTATTACCAGCGCACGCTGGAGCGCGTCGAAGCGATCTACGGCCACGACACTCCCCAGTCCATACCGGCCCTGACCAATCTGGGAATCATTTACAAGGAGTCAGGCGATTACGCGCGAGCAGAGTCCTACTACAAGCGCTCGCTGGCGATCGGCGAGAAGGCCCATGGTCCGAGCCATCCTGACGTTGGTCATATGCTCGAGAGCCTGGGGATTCTCTATCGTGACCGGGGTGACTATGCACTGGCGGAACCCCTCTTTCTGCGGGCTCTCGAGATCACGACGGCAACTTTGGGGCCTGAGCATCGGACTGTCGTGAGACATCTCAAGAATCTTGAACATCTCTACTCCGCGAACGGCGATCCGCAAAGGGCGCTCCTCGCAGCGCAGCGGCTCATCGCGATCGAGGAGAAGCATCTGCCGTTGAACCTCGCCATCGGCTCCGAGCGTCAGAAGTTCGCTTATTTCGGGCCGTACTCGCACACGCTGGAAAAACTCATCTCCTTCCATGTGAATCAGCCCACCACCGAACGAGAGGCGCGTGATCTCGCCGCCGAGACGCTCCTGCGGCGCAAGGGACGGATTCTGGATGCGATGATCGACAGTCAGGCTGCACTCCGCAGCCGCTCCACACCGGAGGACCTCGCTCGCTTCGTTGAACTGAACGATGTGACTTCAAGACTCGCCGGACTCGTTCTCAATGGACCAAAGAATGTGACACTGGCTGAGCACCAGGACCAGGTCGACTCGCTGAGCCGGGAGAGGGAAGCCATCGAGGCCGAGCTCAGTCGCATCACCGCGGGGCAGTTTGAACGGCCTGCTGCGGAGCCTCTCGGCGCGGTGACCGATGCGATTCCTGAAGATGCTGTTCTGATTGAGTTCGCAATCTACAGCCCCTACGATCCCAAAACCGCACTCGAGAGCGACGACAGTTACGGCGAGCCGTGTTACATAGCGTATGTCCTCTCGCGCAACGACGAGGTCCGGTGGAAAGACCTCGGCACTGCGAAAGAAATGGACGACGCGATCGCAGAATTTCGCAGAATGTTGCGCGGCCCGGAGCGGCGTGATGTCATGAAATCTGCGCGCGCGCTCGACGAGATGGTCATGCGCCCCATACGCGCCCTTTTCAACGATCCCGCCAGACTTCTGATCTCGCCGGATGGACAGCTCGCCCTGATTCCGTTCGAGGCTCTCGTCGACGAGGATGGACGCTATCTCATCGAGAACTATTCGGTCAGCTACCTCAGTTCGGGACGCGATCTGCTCCGCATGCAGGTGAAACGCCCGAACGGAAGCGGCCCGATCATCATCGCCGATCCCTCCTTCGGGGAACCGGAAGGTGGTCAGCTTGCAGCCGATCTCTCGGCATCCACGCAGAAAACGACGGCAGTGCGGGGGATCACGACTGGAGAAGATCTCGCCAGCGTGTACTTCGCGCCGCTCAGCGGTACCGCTCACGAGGCGCGGTCGATCAAGGAGCTCTTTCCCGAGGCAGAGTTGCTCACGCGATCCCTGGCCACGGAGGCTTCGATCAGGACCGTGCAGTCACCGAGCATCCTGCACATCGCAACGCACGGGTTTTTCCTCGAGGATCCCGTCGGCGAGCCATCCACGAATTCAGCCGCAGACACGCGAGAAATTCAGGCTAACCCCCGAATCGAAAATCCGCTCCTCCGATCGGGCCTGGCGTTGAGCGGAGCCAATCTGCATGGGGACGGAACTGATGATGGCATCTTCACGGCGCTCGAGGCGGCCAGTCTGAATCTGTGGGGAACGAAGCTCGTCACGCTCTCCGCGTGCGACACCGGAGTGGGCGAAGTCAGAAACGGGGAGGGCGTGTTCGGCCTGAGACGGGCATTCTTTC
Organism: Thermoanaerobaculia bacterium; assembly: GCA_041750915.1. Taxonomy (GTDB): domain Bacteria; phylum Acidobacteriota; class Thermoanaerobaculia; order Gp7-AA8; family Gp7-AA8; genus JBGSYJ01. The sequence continues at coordinate 10,624 of JBGSYJ010000280.1, forward strand.
TCGCCGGCACCGAAACCCTCGTCATGAGCCTCTGGCCGGTCAGCGATTCCGTCACGCGACAGATGATGACGTCGTACTACACCGGCTTGAAGAATGGACTGGGACGCGGCGAAGCGTTGCGTCAGTCGCAGCTCGCCATGCTCAAACGCGGGGGCCGGCGGCATCCCTTCTACTGGGCGAGCTTCATACAGTCGGGAGAGTGGGCTGATCTGAACGGCCGGCGTTGAGCGTCTCCGCGAAGTGAAATTCACTCCCACCTAGTCGAGCGGGGACGAGCGCGTGTCGTCGGGAACGAGCACGTGTCATCCTGAGCGAAGCGAAGGATCCCCTCAGGACTCGCTCTGGCGTATTTCAATTGGGGGATCCTTCGCTTCGCTCAGGATGACGCTAACTTTTTATGCGCCCGATAGCCCTGGTTCCCATTCGAATTCACCGTCACTCGCGAAACGCCTCCCACCCCTCCCTGACCTCCTCCAGTGCCGCACGCACTTCGGGGGAAGATCGCACGCCGTCGAGAAACCAGTCGTGCCGCACGAGGTACGGATATGCGAGGTAGCCGCGCGACAATGCAATCCGCAACCATGACGCAGTTTTCTCAGCATCACCCAGAAGCGCGTAGACATCGGCCATCCACGACGCGTACTGCAGGTCCGCTGCTGCAGTCGCCTCCACTTCCGGAGTGAGCATGTTCAGGCTCTTTTCTCGCTCCCCGCGAATGGCCAGAACCAGCGCCATCGCGATCCGGGCGAACGGATCGTCCGTCCCTTCGCGCAGCATCCCCTCAGCGTTCTTCTGCGCTTCGTCGGTCCGGCGCATCAGCAGGAGCGCCATCACCACGATCAGATTCCGCAGGAAAAACACCGCCTCCATCTTTGTGATCGTCGCCAGCGTCTTCTCGAAGTTGCCGTCCATGAACTCGACGATGGTCATGGCGAGTTGCCCGAACCAGCTGAACGGATCGATCGAAGCCAGTCGCGTACCCATGGGCCGCGCCTTTTCCGTCTGACCAGCCAGACAGTAGATGATGGTCAGCCACGCCAGAGCGTCCAGCTCATTCGCATCGCGCTCGACTGCTTCGCGCAGATGGCGGATCGAGCCGGGGACGTCTCCGCGGTGGATCGCCACCATCCCGAGCAGTGCACGGCCGCGCGCGGAGCCGGGGTCGATCTGAAGGACGCGCTCCGCAATCTCTTCCGCGCGGTCGAGCACAGCCACATCCTGAGAGACGCCTGCGTTCCAGTATTGCCAGAGAATGATGCCTCGCGTCGCCAGCAATGCTGGATTCTCTCCCGCGATCTCGATTGCACGATCGATCTCCGCCATTGCCGCGTCGAGTGACGATTCACCGAACTCGTACATCAGTTTGCGCGCGCGGAGGTAGCTCTCGTACGCGCGCACATCGGCAACGGGGCGCTCGCGCATCCGGTCGCTCTCGACCGACGTCAGCTTAAGCCGCAGTTCCGCGGCGATGGAGCGGGCTACTTTCTCCTGAATGTCGAAGATATCGTCCATCGTGCCATCAAACTTCTCTGCCCAGACGGTCGACTCCGCAGCGGCGTCGATGAGCTGCGCCGCGATGCGCAGCCGTTCGCCGGCGCGGCGGACGCTTCCGGTGACGACGTAGCGCACGTGCAGTGCCGATGCAATCTGCGGAACCGCCGCTCCACTGGCCTTCAGATGCGCGGCGGACGACCGCGCCACCACCCGCAGCGATTCGATCCGCGATAGATCGGTGATGATCTCCTCGGCCACGCCGTCGCCGAGGTATTCGCTGTCGCGCGCGGCGCTGAGATCGTCGAAGGGAAGGACGGCGATGGAGCGGGTCTCCTGCGCAACGGGAGCGGGTGCGGGCGTGCTGGTCGATGTGCGTTTGAGATCGGCGAGCACGTCACGGAACGACTGGTAGCGCCGCTCGCGATCGCGCTCGAGGCAGCGGCTGCTGATCTCGCGCACTCCCGCGTCCTCGCCGAACGCCTCGTGGAGGATGCAGCCGAACGAATAGATGTCGGCGCGGTGATCGACCTCGAGACCCATCGCCTGCTCGGGAGCCATGTAGCCGAGAGTTCCCATGATCATGCCGGGAGTTGATTCGAGGCTGCGGATGGCGGTGTGGTCATCGTCAGACTGAGGCGAAAGCTGCAACAGTTTGGCGAGCCCGAAGTCGAGCACCTTCACGTACCCGTCCTCGTTGATCATGATGTTCTCCGGCTTGAGATCGCGGTGGACGATTCCCGCTGCATGCGCCTTCGCCAGCGCCTCGGCCACCTGGGTGAGCCAGCCGAGCATCTCGCCGGAGCCGGTGGAGTGAGTGATCGAGCGGCGCAGCGTCTGTCCTTCGACGAGTTCCATGGCAATGTAGTGAACGCCGCCGTCATTGCCGATGTCGTAGATATGGAGGATGTGCGGATGGTTGAGCGCCGACGCGGCCTTCGCCTCGCGCTCGAACCGCGGCAGCGCATCCGCGCGCGTGACTGCATCTTTCGACAGCACCTTGATGGCGAGGTAGCGATCGAGCCGCCTGTCCCGCGCGCGATACACCTCCCCCATCCCTCCGCTTCCGAGGAGAGAGAGGATCTCGTATGGGCCGATGGTCGTACCGGGAGTCAGGGACATTGAGGTGGCGTGCGGATTATCGCACCGCTTTGAGCCAGGACATGTGGCAGGGCCTTCCCAGGCCCTGCCTTAGCGAGCAGTAAGGATGTACGACACTGGAGCGTGCACCGATTGCCCCGATGACTCCAGCTCTCGTACATCTTCACAATGCCGTGTAGGCAGTGCCTGGGAAGGCCCTGCCACATGCTCCACGCTCCAGGTAGCGGCGGATTCCGATCCGCCGCTCTTTGGATCATCTAAAACTCGCGCGTTATGGGGCAATCGCCCCTGGATGAATGCCCAGATGTCGTATCGCGATGGAGTCCTGAAACGCGGGAAATCGGAATCGAATGACCGCTACTTTCCTGGCACTGGAACGGGACATGCATCCTTACCTGCTCTCCAACTTCCCGAAGTTTCATGGACAGAAAAGGAGGAGCACATGTCTGAACAGACCCAGAAGGAAACTCGAACGGCCGTCGTTAACGTGATCAAGGGAACCGGGGATACCGTCGACCAGACCATCGACGCCACGCGCAGCGTCACGGTCAATGCACTCAAAGGGGCAGGCGAGGTCGCGGGCAAGGTCCCTGAGGTTCTCAAGGATGTCGTCGTCGGAACGCTCCAGGCCGCCCACGAGGTCGGATCCGAGCTCGGAAGCGTTGTCAAGGGAAGCACGATCGGCATCATCCGTGGCACGACCGAGGTAGCCTCGATGACGATAGGTGCAGTGGTCGGGCTCGTACGGCAGACCATCCAGAGCGCGAGCGAGGTCGGCGAGGACGTGGGAACGGTCGCTTCGCAGGCCGCCCAGGGAGTCATCGTCGGCACCAGAGACCTCGCGATCAACCTCAGCGACGCCGCGGTGGGAGTCGCCCGGGGCGCGATCCTCGGCGTCTCCGGAGTCGGTGGCGATCTGGCCGGGACTGCAAAGAGTGCCGTCCGGGGCGCCATCGAGGGAGCCCAGGAGATCGGAGGGGATGTCACGGAAGCAGCCAGCGGGGCCGCCCGTGGCGCGATCAATGGTACGAATGAAGTCGGCGGTGATCTCGCCAAGGTCGCGCGAGGAGCCGTCGAAGGTGCGATCGATGCCGCGCGCAACCTCAGCCTGAAGGCCGAGGACGCTGCCTCTGCGGCCGCTACCGGCGCGATCGAAGCCGCGGGCGACGTCGGTGAAGCCGCGGTCAAGACGGTCCGCGACGCCGTGACTACGACGATAGACGGCGTTAAGGTGGTCGTCAAGGAACCATTCCGCAAGGAATCTCGCGAAGACACCGCGACCTGAACACGACTGATCGAGAGTCCTGCTCGGCCCTCCCGGGCCGCAGCGCACGACTCAAATCGAAACTCGTCATCATGTGGCAGGGCCCTCCGAGGCCCTGCCTTTTCGGGGGGTAAAGATGTACGACACCTGGAGCGTGCATCATTTGCTCCGATGACTACATATCCCGTACATCTTCACGATGCGGTATAGGCAGGGCCTCGGAGGGCCCTGCCACATTTGTGGCGCAATCGACCCTGGATGAATGCCCCACATGTCGAATCGCGATGGAGTCCTGGAACGCGGGACATCGGAATGTCCCGCTACTTGCTGGGAGTGGCAGCGCTCAGAACCCGGTGATGAGCACTGCGTCGCGGGAGAGCACCAATCGTGAGAATACGAGCGTCTTCCCGTCCGGCGTGAGGTCGAACCAGCCGATATTCTGGTCGTTGAAAGACGTGAGTTTCCTCGGTTCACCCTCCATCGGCACGTGCCAGATATTCGCACGGTCCCCCGGCATCGTGTTGAGAAGGAACCCTCTCCCGTCGGGTGCCCAATGGAACATCGCACTGTTGCGCCCCCCCACGTACGGTCTGCTCCAGACGATTGGCCCGCCGTCGATCGAGGCGACGGCGATCCTCGTCTGAGCGCCGTCGTAAAGCTCGAATGCCACCTCTGTTCCGCCCGGCGAGATGACGGGGTTTGATGCGACGCCAGGGAGGCTCCACTCGGAAACCGGGCCTCCGGAAGTGGCGATTTTTTTGAGTCGGCCGTCATCTGCGAAAACGGCCCACTTTCCGTCGGGCGAGATCCCCGCTGGCCCCGGGTCGATTCCGGTCGCGAGAACTCGCTCATCCTTACCCTCGAGGCTCATCCAGCGCAGTTCCGCCCCGGCATCGGTCATCGCGACGTAGAGCATCGAGCGATCATCAGCGTCGGGGGCGGGATAGCGTGACTCCACAGTTCCGGAGGTCACGTCGAGCGCCGTTCCATCCGGCTGCATTCTGACGAGACGGAAGACTCCAGTGCGCAGGGTCGCGTAGAGCGCGCTGCCGTCGCGCATCGCTGCCGTTCCGCGGATCCCATCCAGGCGCTCCCGCGTAAGGCGCTCCGGTTCCGCGCTGGCGTCGAACGGCATTCTCCAGACTGAGGATTCCGCATCCTGCACAACGGTCACCAGCAGCTTTCCATCCGCGGAGAGGCTGACGCTGCGGTAGTCGAGCAGATCGGCCGTAATCGCTTCGGGTGCTGCGCCGGAGAGGGGAACCCTCCACACCTGCGAGCCTTGCGTCCGTCCGTCGCTCCGCTCTCCGACCGCGAGCAGCGCAGAACGGTCCGGCAACCAGGTGAGCTGAGAGAGGAAGCGCCACCCGTCGGAGAGGACGCGCTCAGTGCCGGCGGAGACATCGACATCGATGATTCGCGCTTCGACATTTCCTTCGAAGCTGTTTTCGCTGACCGCGATCGTCGTCCCGTCCGGCGACCATGCGGGCGCGGTGAAAAAGATCGGGGCGAAGCGCTTCGGCAGCGTCGTGGTTGTCACCGAACGGACGGCGCTCCCATCCGTGTTCGCGAGCATGAGAGCGCTTTGATTCTGCTTCGGGAAGCTGGCGCGAACCCAGGTCATCTGTTTCCCGTCGGGTGAGAACGACGGTGGACTGTCGATTCCATCGAGCAGATGCCTTGGAGTGCCGCCGAGCGTGGAGATCTCGTAGAACGCCCCGGACGGGTGGCGATCCATTCTCACTCCGAAGACGATCGCATTGCCGTCATTCGTGAACGTGTGGGACCAGAATGCCTGTCGGTCGCTCGGCACGAGCTCGAGGTCGCGGCCGGTGGCAATCTGACGAAGCCAGAGGCCCTGCATTCCCTGATCCGAGGTGACGTACGCAATCAGCTTTCCGTCGGGCGAGATCGAGGCCGAGATCACTGTTCCCAGTGACGTGATTCGGGTGATCTCCATGGCCTTGCGAGGCGGAGGCTCGGCCGGGCGCCGCATCCACAGAACCGCCGCGACGATCGCGACGATCGCGACGATCAGGAGGGCGGCCGCCATCACGAACGTGATCGGACTCCGTGAGGTTCTGACGACCGGATGCCCACCGCTGCTCACCGTGATGATGGAGGGGTTCGACTCCAGTTCGCGGATCAGGCGACGGAGATCGATTGAAAGCTCTTTGACCGATTGGTAGCGGTCGTCCGGATCCTTTTCGAGAGCCTTCGACACAATGCGCTGGAGCTCGAAAGGCGCGTCGGGACGCTCGGCCGCGAGACTTGGCGGATGGGAGTTGATGATTTTGTGCAGAGTGTCGATGCTGGAGTCGCCCTGGAACGCTCGGCGTCCGGCGACGACTTCATAGAGGATGCATCCGAGTGAAAAGACGTCGCTGCGCGCGTCGGCCGTCCGGCCCTGGGCCTGCTCAGGCGACATGTAGCCGACCGTGCCCATGACGACGCCCGGGTCGGTATCCTTGACCGCGGTGCGCTCGTCATCTTCCGCCGCCGTGAGACGAAGCTTCGCCAGCCCGAAGTCGAGGACCTTGGCGTAGCCGTTGTTGCTGATGACGATGTTCTCGGGTTTGAGATCGCGGTGCGTGATGCCGGCCGCATGCGCCGCGGCAACTGCGTCAGCCACCTGACTGAGCCACTGCAGGGCGCGCCGCAGATCGAGCCGGCCGCCGGCGAGGCGATCCCGCAGCGTGGCGCCCTCCACGAGCTCCATCGCGATGAAGTGCACCGGTGTTCCATCGCGTGTGTCGCTGCCCACCTCATAGACCGACACCAGGTGCGGATGATTGAGAGCCGAAGCAGTCCTGGCCTCACGAATGAACCGCTCGAGCCGGTCGGAGTGATGGGTCAGCTCCGGCGGGAGGATCTTGAGCGCAACATAGCGGTCGAGTGTCGTGTCGAAGGCGCGATAGACCGCCCCCATCCCACCCTCCCCGAGTAGCGAGTCGACCCGATAGCGTCCAAGCGTCTCGCCGGCGAAATTCGTGTCGGGCATGGATGCGAATATTGTACGGGACTGCTCGAGCAAGCGCCACGTTGACGCCGAGGTTGAGCGGAAGCAAACCGGCAGGCGCCGAATCGTCCATTGCCGAAAGGCTAGAACAAGAGGGCTATGCGCATATGAATTCATGTGCATAAGCCCCACATGTCGCACGGCGATGGAGTCTGGAACGCGGGACATCGGAATGTCCCGCTACTTTGCCTGGATCGTGTGAATTCGCGCAATTGGGAGGAGACTCAATACGTCACCTGTTGCGGTGACGTACGGAATATCGTACGATACAAACTATGAAGACCATTACGGCCAGCGAGGCCCGCACGAATCTCTACAAGCTGATCGACGAGACGGCGGTCACAAGCGATCCGATTCAGATTACAGGCAAACGCGCCGACGCAGTCCTCATCGCGATGGATGACTGGCGAGCCATCCAGGAGACATTGCACCTGCTCTCCATTCCCGGAATGCGGGTCTCCATCCGGAAAGGAATGAAAACGCCTGTCCGGGAGTGCCTGGAGTCGCTGGACTGGTGAAGCCCTGGCGGCTCGTGTTCACCCCCCATGCCGCGAAGGATGCGAAGAAGCTCGCGCGGGCTAATCTCAAGCTTAAAGCCGAGATACTGCTGAAGGTTCTGAGTGACGATCCGTTCCAGTCGCCGCCGCCGTTCGAAAAGCTGGTGGGCGATCTCGCGGGGGCGTACTCCCGCAGGATCAACATTCACCATCGGCTCGTCTATCAGGTGCTCAAGCGCGAGCACACGGTAAAGGTCATCAGGATGTGGACGCACTACGAATGAAGCCTTCTGTGGTCTGACAACCAGGCATCACGCCGGTGACAGCTCCAGCCTCTCCAGCAGCGCAGCAAATCGCTCGTCGGAGCGGAGCGAATCGAATCCCGGCAACCCCGTGTAGGACACCATGCCCTGGAACTCCTCTTCCGCCTGTGAGAGCACTGCGAACGCTTCGTCCATCTCACCGAGTGCGCCGAGGAGCCAGGCCTCGGAGACCGCCGTGGGCGAGCCCGCTGGTAGGGCGCGCAACTCTTCGAGAATGCTTCGCGCTTCGCCCTCGCGCCCGGACGTCGCGAGCGCCCACCCAAGGATGCCGAGAAAGAACGGAGCCTGGCGCCCTGTCAACGCGACACCGCGCTCGCCCGCCTCAATGGCTTGATCGAATTTTCCCTGGACGACGTTCGCAAGGCACAACGCGCCGATGGCCGAGGCGTCATCCTTCTCGAAGGTGAGTGCGTCTTCGAGATTGCGCATTGCTTCCTCAGGCCGTCCACACATCAAGAGGCCCCATCCAGCCAGGGTGTAGGGAAACGATGCAAGGGGATCGGCTTCGCGCGCGCGCTCAAAAAATGGCAGCGCTTCTTCGAGCCGCTGACGCGCGCAGAGGCTGATTGCGAACGAGCCCAGCGCAAGCACGTGATCGGGCTGGAGCTCGAGCGCGCGCCGCCAGTTCATCTCCATCGCGTCCCACCTGCGCTCGAGGTATGACGCGAACGCCTCGACGTGGAGACCGTCCGCCGATTCTCCCTGCAGGTCCTTCGCCGTTCCGAGCATCTTCCTTGCGGCCGTGCACGCCGATCGAGGGAGGATCATCCCCATGTGGGCCGAGAGAACGGTGATTTCCGCGAGGCCGGTCCATGAAGGTGCGTGAGCAGGATCGAGGCGGACCGCCTCCTCGAACGCGGCCCGGGCTCCGAAGTAGTCTTCGGCTCCGCGAAGGTGCCGGCCTTTCAGGTATCTGCGATACGCCTCGAGGTTGTGAACGTGCGGCCGCGCGTGAACAGTCTGCGTGCCGGGCGCGAGGCGCGTCCTGACCGCGTCGACAACACCTGCGGCGATCTCGTCCTGAATCGCGAAAACATCTGAGTCCTCCCGATCGAATCGCTCCGACCAGAGCTGGTAGCCGCTCGCCACATCGGTGAGCTGCGCGGTGACTCGAAGCCGGTTGCCCGACGTGCGCACACTCCCTTCGAGTACGTGGTTCACCGAAAGGGCGCGCGCTATCGAAGACAGGTCGCCGCCGTTACGGCCGGCGCGGAATGCCGATGTGCGCGAGGCAACGTGGATGCCGTCGATCCGAACGAGCGCGTTCATGATCTCCTCGGCCATCCCTTCGCAGAGATACTCCTGATCCTTTGCCGCGCTCATGTCCGAGAACGGCAGCACCGCGATCGACACCTGCGCACCCGACGCCTCGCGCGACGCGGGCGCCACCGTTGATGGATCGTCGGGAATCTCCAGCCCTGCCTTCCGAAGTCCCTCGAGATTGCGTTCGAGCAGATCCGGATCCAACCACTTACCGAGCTCCTCCCGTACTTCCAGATGGAAGTCCGGCTTCTGCGCGAGAAGCTCTCGGATGGCATTGCGTGCGGCGGCGAGATCGCCGAGGTGCCCATACGCAGTCGCAAGAGCGGCGTGAGTGAAGAAATAGGTTGGCATGTTGAACTTCAACGCGACTTCCAATGCTTCTCTGTAGTCCTCTCGCCGCAATGCATCGTTGAAGAACACGAATTGATACCACCCGGGGTGGTTCGGGTTGAGCTCCATGGCCCGCTCGGTGAGCCGAACCCCCCGTTCCCAGTCGCCGGCATACGCCAGGAGGATGCCCATGAAGGCGGTGGTGTTTCCATCCATGGGATTGAGCGCGAGGGCGCGCTCCGCAGCGATTCGGAACGCCGGGAATTCCTTCCGGAAGAAGTGAGCCTCGGCCAGGACGTGGTACGCGAGGTGATTGGAGGGGGCGGCCGCGACCGCTCGCCTCGCCGCATCGAGAGCACGGCCGAGGGGATCGGGCTTCGCGTTGAACCCCTGCTTGTACTCGTCCGCGTAGAGCGTCGACAGCATCGCAAGCGCATCCGCATTTGCAGGAGTAGCCTGAACCGCGCGCTCCAGTGCGGACCTCACCTCGGCGTGTTCTTCGGCGGTGAGCTGCTCACTGTACCCGAAGCTGCGGAGCACCGCCTCGTAAGGGCTCAGCTCCTCGGGCGCACGGCTGCGCAACGCGCCGCTCATGCTTCGGGGCAGAACACCGTGCACATCCGCCACCGTCGAGACAATCCGCGGAACCAGGTCGTCTTGAAGCTCGAACACTGCCTCCGGGCTGAATGTGCGCTCGTAGCTCTCGGCCCAGAGATGCGCGCCGGAGACGGCGTCGACGAGTTGCGCGGCGAGCCGCAGCTTCGTCCCTGCCTGCCGCAGGCTTCCTTCCATCACATACCGAGCTCCGAGCTCCTTACCCGCGGTGCGCACGTCAACCGACTCCCTGGCGTAGCGCGAAGTCGAACTCCGCGCGATCACTCGGAGGTAGGAGAAGCGCGACAATCCGGTGACGATCTCCTCGGATAGCCCCTCGGCAAGTGCAGTTAGATCGGTGTTGCCGCCGCTGTACTTGAACGGCAGGACGGCGACCCAGAACCCTTCTTCGGAGCGAACCTCGCCAGAGATCTGCGCGGAAGTGGAGGACTCGAGCGAATGTGATGCGGCCTTCGCGGTGGGATCTTCCAGCCCCGCCATGCGCAGTCCGTCGATCACATGCTCGACCAGGGCATCGTCGAACCACCCGCCGAGCTCTGCGCGCGCGGTCGAGTCGAAGTCCGCCCTCGTGGAAAGGAGTTCCCGTAATGCCCTCTGTGCGGCGGCGAGCTCGCCGAGCTGACCGTACGCCGCTGCGCTCATGACGAGCGTCCAGAAATAGCCGGGGATGTTGATGCGGAGTGCGATATCCACGGCCGCGCGATAGTCGTGCTGACGGTAAGCGTTGAAGAGTGATGCGAGGCGATACCATCCGGCGAAATGAGGGTTGAGCTGCATCGCGTCCTCGGCCACTTCGCAGCCACGGTCCCACTCTCCCGAACAGGCGATCAGGATACCCATGAACGCAACCGTGGCCCCATCCATCGGATTGAGTGCGATCGTCCGTTCGGCCAGAGGCCGGAAGGAGGCAAACTCATGCCGGAAAAATAGAGCTTGAGCGAGAGCCTGGCAGGCGAGATTGCTTGTAGGCGCGGCTTCGACAGCACGTTGCGCCGCGACGAGCGCGCGTCCCAGAGGATCAGGCCGGACGTTGAATCCGAACATGTACTCGTCGCAATAAAGCGTTTCGAGCATCGCCCAGCAGTTGCCCTGGTCGGGGTATTCGCGCACGACACGTTCAAGGACATCTCGCAGGACCGCGTGCTCTTCCGCGGACATGCGTTCGTGGAAACCAAACACGCTCAACACGGCCTCGTATGGGGTGAGCTGCTCGGCGGGCTTGTTTCTGAGCACTTCGGCCATGCCATGAACAAGCACGCCATGCTGGTCTGCGACGGTCGACACGATTCTGGGAACCAGCTCGTCCTGCAATGAAAAGATCTCTTCGGGACGGAAGGAACGATCGTAAGTCTCGGCCCAGAGATGACCACCGCTGCTCGCGTCGAGCAGCTGAACCGATACGCGCAGGAGCGAGCCTGCCTGACGAAGACTTCCTTCAATTACGTAACGCGCTCCCAGCTCTTTGCCGACCGTGCGAATATCCGTTGCCTCGCTCGTGAATCGCAACGTGGAGCCTCGCGCGACCACATGAAGGTAAGCAAAGCGCGACAGCCCGGTCACGATCTCTTCGGATAGTCCCTCGGCAAGAGCAGTGAGGTCAGCGTTGCCGCCGCTGTACCTGAACGGCAGGACCACGACCCAGAAGCCTTCCTCACCGCGGACCTCTCCCGAATCCGCTCCCGGTTTCGATCCAGTCGCAACCGCCCCGATCCGCGGCAGGTCAGATGCGCCGTTCGGTGGAATCGAGAGTCCCGCTTTGCGCAGGCCATCGAGCAGAGGCTCGAGCAGGCCGCTCGCGAAGTGCCAGCTCTCGATGTTCGAGCGCGCGTGCGCAGCGAACTCGGGATCGAGCGCCAGCAGATCCCGGACCGCGGCCTTCGCTTCCGCGGTGCGGCCGAGGTGCCCGCAGGCTGATGCCATGACCAGGAATGGCCAGAAGAGTCCGGGGACGTCGACCCGGTTCGCGCACTCGAGGGCCTGCTCGTATTCACCCTTGTGGAAGTAGTCCCAGAGTGGTGCGAAGTGCATCCAGCCCGCATGGTTGGCATTGAGCTCCATCGCGCGGCGCACGATCGCTGTGCCGCGCTCAAACTCGCCGGTGTGCACGATCTCCAGTCCCAGAATCCCGAGCGCATCCGTGTTGAGCGGATTGAGGGCCATCGCGCGCGCGGCCGCCGGACCAAAGGCAGCAAGATCCTGGCGGAAGAAGTGCGTTTGCGCCAGCGCCACCATTGCGAACTGGTTCGCCCGATCCAGCTCGACGCCACGCCGCGCCGCAGCCAAGGCCCGATCGAGAGACTTTCCGTCATGACCGGGGAAGCCAAACGCGTATTCGTCGACGTAAATTTGTGCGAGGCAGGCCCACAGGTCCGACTGCCGATCGACCTGCTCGGCCACCTTCTCGAGCCGGCTCTTGAGCGCGGCGTGATTCGCAGGCGTGATCTGCTCCCGGTAAGCGAAATACTGGAACTGCCATTCGGCCGGCGTGAGATTCGCGTCGTCTTTCTTCCGCATCGCGTCTCTCATCGAATGGACGAGCACTCCGTAGCTATCGGCAACCGTTGCGACGATTCGCGCGGCGATATCCTCCTGCACCGCAAAATCGCTCGACGTGTGCAGGTCCTGGCGATACGTCTCCGACCAGAGCTGCGCGCCCGTCTGCGTGTCGACGAGCTGCGCGCTCACGCGAACAGCCGAGCCTCCACCGCGTACGCTTCCCTCCACCACATAACGCGCGCGTGGTTTGGTGTTCGGCGCGCGCTCGTCACCGTCGACTCCCGCCAGGCGCGCCGCTGAGGAGCTCGCGACGACCGACAGATACCGAAACCGCGAGAGGCCCGTGACAATCTCCTCGGGTAGCCCGTCGCGCAGCGCCGAGAGGTCGGAGTCGGCACCGGTGTATTTGAACGGCAACACCGCGACCCGGAAGCCCTCTTCAGAACGGACGTCGTCCGAGTCGACTTTCGGCGGACGCACTGTTGGCGTGACCGCGGTCTCCATCGAAGACGACGCTCTGCTCGAGGCGCGCAGTGCCTCAGAGAGCTCGCGCGCCGATGAGAAGCGATTCGTGGCACTCTTCTCGAGACATCGCTCGATCGCTCGCTGAAGACTCTCAGGCAGTCCGCCCCGCAATTCGCCGAGCGAACGCGGCGCGTCGCGCAGGATCGCGGACGCGAGCTCAGCCGAAGAGCTACCCCTGAACGGCCGCCTTCCGCTCGTCATCTCGTAAAGGATGATCCCCAGCGAAAAGATGTCGGTCCGGTGGTCCAGCTCGCGACCCGTGATCTGCTCCGGCGACATGTACGCCGCCGTTCCCATCACGACGCCATCGCGGGTCCGCAGATCGGTGGACAGTTGCGAGCCGCCGGTCGGCTCCGTGATGCTCATTCGCGCCAGGCCGAAGTCGAGAACCTTCACCCGTCCATCGGTGGACACCATCACATTGGCAGGTTTGAGGTCGCGATGGATGATGCCTTTATCGTGTGCCGCAGCAATCGCCTCGGCAAGAGCGCCGGCGATCGAGAGGATTCGATCGATTTGCATTCCACCTCTGCCTATGACGCGGTCGAGGGATTCACCTTCGACGAGCTGCATCGTGAGGAAGTGAACGCCGTCCGCCTCCTCGACGGAATGGACGGTGACGATGCCGGGATGGTCGAGCGCCGCGAGGGCTTTGGCCTCGCGACGGAAGCGATCGAGCCGCTCCGGCATCGACGCCATCTCGGGCGGGAGCACTTTGAGGGCAACATCACGCCCCAGCCTGGTGTCCGTGGCGCGATACACCTCGCCCATCCCGCCCGCGCCGATCGCAGCAGTGATGCGGTAGTGCGCGATCTTCTGGCCGATCAAGGCAAGGCGCTCCAGTCCCGCCGTCCGGCGCAGCGGTCTGTTGCCCGAGAAGACTCGAGCCCGG
>JBGSYJ010000281.1:0-2951 GCA_041750915.1 Thermoanaerobaculia bacterium
GGATCGAGCGGCGCAAGATGATCCTTCGCTGCGCTCAGGATGACACAGGACACACCTGCATTTTCCTTACTTTCTCCTCCACCTGGTTCCGGCGGGAGTGTCTTCGAGAATGATTCCGCGTGCGAGCAACTCGTCCCGCAGCCGGTCGGATTCTGCGAAGTCACGATTCGTCCGCGCCTGATTCCGTGCCGCGATCAACGCCTCGATCTCTGCATCCACCGATTCCGCCGCAGCGGGCAGTATGTCCAGCACCGTATCGACGCGCTCGACGGCCTCGCGGATCTCCGCAGCTTCGCCCGATGACAAGTCGCCCGAGTCGATTGCCGTGTTCGCCTCCCGGATGAGAGTGAAGAGCGCGCCGAGGGCGCCCGCGGTGTTCAGATCGTCATCCATGGCCGCTTCGAATGCGGAAAGGAAAGTGGCGGCCATGCCGCTGTTTTTTCTGCCTTTCGTCGTGCCAGGCCGCTCGGTTTCGCCGAGCCGGATCATGAACAGGTCGAGCCGTTCGAGCGCGTGTTTCGCGTCTTCGAGCGTCTTCATCGTGAAGTTCAGTCTCGTCCGGTGGGGGACGGCGAGGAGCGCATAACGGATCTGCAGGGGAGTGAAGCCTTCATTGAACAGGTCGCGAAGCGTGAAGAAGTTACCCGCCGACTTCGACATCTTCCGGTCTTCGACGATCAGATGCTCGCCGTGGATCCAGGTTCGGACGAACGGCTTTCCCGTTGCTGCTTCGCTTTGAGCGATCTCATTCTCATGGTGGGGAAAGATCAGATCGACCGCTCCCGTATGAATGTCGAATGTCTCGCCGAGGTACTTCATCGCCATGGCGGAGCATTCGAGGTGCCAGCCGGGCCGCCCTTCGCCGATCGCGGTGGGCCAGAATGCTTCGCCCTCCTTGCGCGCTTTCCAGAGTACGAAATCGCGCGCGTCCTGCTTGTCGTCCGTGTCGCTGTCGACTCTGCTGAAGCTGCTGGAGCGATCGACTTCGATGCGCGCAAGTTTTCCATACTCCGGAAATGTCGCGATCCTGTAGTACGTCGACCCCTCGGTCACGTACGTGTGGCCGTGCTCGGTGAGCTTCTGCACGAGATCGATCATTTCGGGGACATGATCGGTCGCACGCGGATAGATGTCGGCGCGACGGATCCGCAGCGTGTCGATGTCCTCGTAAAACGCCTCGACGTACGGATCCGTGTATTCGCGAAGCGTGACGTTCTGCTCCTGGGCTTTCCTGATGATGCGGTCGTCGACGTCCGTGAGATTCATCACGAGGGTGACGCGAAGGCCCTTCCATTGGAGGTAGCGCCGCAGCAGATCCGACCAGAGGAACGTTCTGAGGTTGCCGATGTGGACGTAGTGATAGACGGTCGGTCCGCAGGCGTAAATGCGGACGTGGCCCGGCTCAATCGGCTCGAGAACTTCTTTCTCGCGGGTAAGTGTGTTGTAGAGCTTCACGCCGCGGAGGGTATCGGGGGGGAGTGGGAAGGTCAAGGGCGCAGTGGACAGTGACGGTAGGTGGTGAGAGTAGACAGTACACAGTAGACAGTAGACAGTAGCCCTCCCGCCCGGCAGAGGTCCACGGTCGGCTTCCCCGACGGACGATCTGCTGAACCTCTTGCCCGAACCGCGACTCCAGAGCTGACCTCGGGCGACTCCCCCGCGGGGGGGGGCGGGCTACTGTCTACTGTCTACTGTCTACTGTCTACTGTCTACTGTCTACTGTCTACTGTCTACTGTCTACTGTCTACTGTCTACTGTCTCCTGTCCCCTTGGCACGCGACTCGCTCTACCAGAGTCAACCGGAACATTGAACACCGGAGAAAGAGGTTAAAAAATGGGTAATCTGCTCTGGATCATCGTCGTCGTGCTCGTAATTCTCTGGGCAGTTGGTTTCCTCGGAGGCGCATTTGGCGGGAACCTGATTCACATCCTGCTCGTGATCGCCTTGATTCTGATCGTCTATCGTCTCGCAACCGGCAGGAAAGTCCTTTAGCACCGATTGAACCCGAGGAGGAGTTATGGGAGGCATTCTCTGGACCATCGCGGTGATCCTGATCGTCGTCTGGATCGTCGGATTGGTGCTCAATATTGCTGGCGGACTGATACACATCCTGCTGGTGATAGCACTGATCGTGATTGTCTACAGGCTCGTCACCGGGAAAAAAGTGGTCTGACGCTCACCGGTTCGTGAAGCGATCGACAATTGCGGCGACGCGATCGCGCTCTACGGGCGCATCGACGTCGCCGTTTCTTTTTACCGCTGTGCCCACGATCGCACCGTCCACCATCGAACTGTAGTCCCAGGCATTTTCTGCGTTCAGTCCGCTCCCGATGAGCAGTGGCGCGTCCACCGCTTCGCGTACGGCTGCGAGCCGTTCGGGATCTGCCGGCTGGCCCGTTTCACGGCCACTGACGATCAATGCATCCGCGAGCGCGCGATGACGAAGGTCTTTCGCCAGCTGGATCTCGTCGAAAGGCGCGAGCGGAACGGCGTGTTTGACCATGTGATCGGCGAATACGGCGATCCTGCCGAGCGAAGTGTTGTGCCGCTGCAATTCAGCCGCGCTTCCTTCGATCACACCCTGGTCGGTCACCATTGCGGCTGCAAGTACATTCACGCGGACGAACAACGCGCCGGTGGCGGCTGCGATGCCGAGCGCCGAGCGGCCGTCGTTGCGGAGCACGTTGACGCCGAATGGAAGCTGAATTTCCCTGTGCACCCCGCTGATCACCACGCTCATCGCGCTTACGGTTTCGGGATCGACCTGAGACTTCGCGAACGGCCGGTCGCCGAAATTCTCGAAGAGGAGCGCGCTGACGCCGCCGGCACTCAACTCGACTGCATCGTGAATCGCGGCGTCGAGAACCCTCTGCATCGACCCGCCGTACAGCGGGGCTCCCGGCAGCGGTGCCAGATGCACCATACCGATGAGCGCATGCTCACCGAGATG
>JBGSYJ010000282.1:0-7135 GCA_041750915.1 Thermoanaerobaculia bacterium
CGTCAGCTGGCGAAAACAAACGGCGAGCTGCGCTGGCTCAACGAACAGAAGAACCAGCTGCTGGGCATGGCTGCTCACGATCTGCGCAATCCTCTCGCCGTTGTCAGCGCCTACAGCGACTTCCTGCTCGAGGATGAGGCGGAATTCTCCGCAGATCAAAGCAGCATGCTTCGCCGCATTCGCGTCAGCGTCGAGACGATGCTCGCCATGGTCGAGGATGTTCTGGACTTCAGTGCGATCGAGAGTGGCACGGTGCGGCTCGATCCCGTCGAGTTGACGTTAGGCGAGCTCCTGTCCGACGTTGAAGAAAGCAACAATCTGATGGCAGAGAAGAAGGAGATCCGCATCGTCTCCGTTGTCGATCCGGAAGTTCCGCGAGTCAGAGCCGACAGACGCAAGCTCTCTCAAGTGCTCAACAACCTGATGACCAACGCCATCAAGTTCTCACGTACCGGCTCGTCCGTGACTCTTGCCGCCGGTTTCGATCCGGAAGCGGGGATCCGGATCTCGGTCACCGATCGCGGCCTGGGGATGTCGCCGGAACAGAAGGAGCGCTTGTTCAAGCCGTTCGGCCGGGTGGGAGTGGAGGGAACGGCTGGTGAAAAGAGCACCGGCCTGGGCCTGGCGATCGCACGGCGGATCGTCGAAGCACATGAGGGCCGGATCGAAGTGGAAAGTGTCGAGGGAGAGGGAACCACCTTCACCGTCGTGCTCCCGGCGTCGTGTGCGATCACATGACACGCGAGGGACGGGATCTGTCGGTTTCGTCCTGAGAGGCTGTGAAAAGATCGCGGGATGCATCCGACGCGTCAGAATGAAGCCTCAGGTCATTGTGGCGAGGAATCTCCGGCGATAGCACATTCGCGATTCGTGATACGGCACAGGGTGGTGGCGGAAACCGATAGGCAACTATGTACCATCGCATGAGATCCCTCGCCCCTCCCGCCCACCCGCGCTTGCTCGGGATGACAATCCTGCCGACCTTCGGACAGGATAGCGAATCCTGCGGATCTTCGCTCAGGATGACACTTGGATTTTTCGTCCCGAAACGAAGAAAGCCGCCCGAGGGCGGCTTGGCGGTAACAAATTTGGCGGATCAAAAAATTGGTTGCGGGGGCAGGATTTGAACCTGCGACCTTTGGGTTATGAGCCCAACGAGCTACCAGACTGCTCCACCCCGCGACAATTGTGAACGCCCGTGACAACGGGATCCACCTCCGCATCATTCCCTGAACCTTCCAAAGTCCGGCGAAGGGACCGCCATTATGTGAATGGGAGACCGAAGAGTCAAGCACGCGGGATCAAAGATCATTTTTCGAATTGCGGGCTTCACATTTGCACAATTGTCCGTCACCAGCGACAATCATCCGCCCACGAGGATTCATGCATTCCAGACCCCGCCTCTCAACCCTGCTCTCAGCGATTCTGCTGGTGACTGCCTCGCCGCTCCTGGGCGACCTGCTGCCGGGCTTCCGCATCGAAAGGCTCGCAGACGCCGAGGGGTTCGTCTCCTCGCTGGCGTTCACGCCGTCCGATACGCTCTACTACTCGACGACCTCCGGTGGCGTCTATCGTCTCGACGGGCCGACGAGCAGCCTGGTCGCCGAGATTCCGACTGTCAATGAAGGCAACGCAGCTCTGCTCGGAATTGCGTTCGTATCGAACCACGAGTTCGTCACACATTACGTGCCGCCCGGGCTGACCGCGGACGTCATCTCGTCGTACAACCTCGCGACCGGGGTCGAAACCGAGCTCGCGAGTTTTCTTTGCGACGGAGGGCGCAGCTGTTCGAGCGAACATCACGGAGGAAACCCGGTGGTCGGTCCCGACGGATCGATCTACGTCGGTATCGGCGATTACGGAGGTGGGCTCGTCGCTCAGAACCTCGGCTCTCCCGGCGGAAAGATCTGGCGCATCGCCCCTGGTGGGGAGGTCTCCATGTTCGCTCTCGGATTCCGCAATCCGTTCGATTTCGCCGTTCACCCGACCACCGGCGAGCTGATCGTCGGCGACAACGGCCCGGTCGGCGGCGATGAGATCCACATCATCCGCGAGGGAGACAATGCAGGCTGGCCTCACACGGTCGGCAACGATGCTCCCCTCCCGGGCGCGGTCGAGCCGGACTACGTCTGGAACGAGACCGTCGCGCCGACCGGAGTGTTCTACGTGCGAGGTCCGCTTCCGATGCCCGATGACGGTCTTCTCGTAGCGTCTTTCGTTGCGGGCTCCATCTATTACTTTCCCGATCTGTCGATTCGACCGCTCCCTGAACCGATCGTGCTCCTCAAAGGGGAGACGGGTGCGATTCTCGACGTCGTTCAGAGCTCGACTGGAGAGATCTATTTCGCGTCGGCATTCGCAATCCATCGGCTCCAACTGCCGATTCCCGGTGATGCGAACGGCGACGGCCGGGTCGACAGCGCGGACGGAAAGGCTCTCGCGAGCGAGATCCTCGACGGCGATGGTGAGCGGACGGTCGACGCAAGCCATCAGGGCTTCCCCGGTTCCTGGGGGGCAGACGTCAACGTGGACGGGATCATCGACGCCCGCGATCTGGTCGGCTTTTCGAAGCTCGGGGTTGGCCGGAGCCGCCCGGCGCGCAGGCGCTGAGGGCCGCCCGCACTCCCGGTTCTGAGTTCTGCACGCCCTCCCTTCCGCACGGTTCTGGGTTCTGAGTTCCCACCCAACCGGCTCACAACTTACGACTCCCAAATTAGAAAAGGATGGGAGCGTATTCAGAACCCAGAACCCAGAACCCAGAACTCAGAACCGGTGGGCGGCGGCACGGCGTCCCCCTTAGCGGACATTCGTCCGCGGACCAGGGCGCCCTCGTCTTAACTTCTCTCCTTTTTTCAGTAATTTACGCGATGGAAAGTCCGGCATCGAGCATGCACTGGTGATCTCCGAATAACAGGAGGATATCCATGAAGACGACACGAAAGTCTGTTCGCGGGAGTGCGGCAATCGCTGTGGCACTGGCCATGGTCTTCACCCCGCAGCTTCTCGAAGCGCAGACGCAGGTCAAATCGGGCTACAACATGTTCAGCCCGGAACAGGACGTCGAGATCGGCCGCCAGTCATCCGCGCAGGCTGACAGTCAGCTGCCACTCGTACGGAACAGCACCGTCAACAACTATGTCAGTTCGATCGGCCGGAAGCTGGCAGTCCACGCTCCGGGTCCGAAGTTCAACTATCAGTTCAAGGTCATCGACGCTTCGGACATCAACGCCTTCGCGTTGCCCGGTGGCTTCATCTATCTCAATCGGGGAATCATCGAATCGGCAAAAAACGACGGTGAAGTCGCCGGCGTGCTGGCGCACGAGATTGCGCATTCGGCACTTCGTCACGGAACCCAGAACGCAACGAAAGCCCAGATGACGCAGGCTGGTGTCGGCATCCTTGGCGCCATCCTCGGCGGAAAGGTGAGTCAGGGCACCGGGCAAATCATCAATGTGCTCGGCGGATTCGGCCTGAACGCCCTGTTCATGAAGTACAGCCGCGAGGCGGAGTCACAGGCCGACGTCATCGGTACTCAGATTCTCACGCGTGCAGGGTACAACGCGGGCGACCAGGCGAATTTCTTCCGTACGCTCGAGAAGACCGACAGCCGGAAGAAGGCGAATTTCATGCAGAGCCATCCAGCGCCGCCGCAGCGGATTCAGAACATCGAGAAAGAGGCGCGCCTTCTGGGCGTGACCCCGCGTGCCGGACAGGCCACAGCGGAGTTCTCGCGCGTGCAGTCGGCGCTTCGCAGTATGCCGGCAGCTCCCACGACGCAGCAGATCGCGCAGCAGCAGTCTCGCCAACCTGCGAGAACCAACGATCGGAACACTCAATCGCAGACCATCCGGGTAGCAGCTCCCTCGCGCCAGCTTCGCACGTATACGGACAGCTCGCGGCTCTATGCAGTCAACTATCCATCCAACTGGAAGGTCTACGACGGAAATGGTAACGCTGTGACGCTCGCGCCTGAAGGTGGGGTCGGTAACGTCGGCGGTCAGACCGAGATCGTCTATGGCGCGATTGTGAATCACTACGAGCCGTTCGGTAACGTGAGAAGCCGCAACGGCAGGTACACCATGGAGCAGGCCACCGACGATCTGATTCAGCAGATTCGGAAAGGAAGCCCGCACCTGAGCGTCGTTCGCGGATCGCAGAGCGAGTTCCGGCTGGCTGGTGGACGCGGGCTGGGGGCCACCCTGGCGGGCGTTTCACGAAATACCGGACTGCGGGAACGCGTCACGATCGTGACTCGCCAGCTCGCCGACGGTCATCTGATCTACATGCTCTTCATCGTGCCGGAAGCCGAAGCCTCGAACTACAGCCAGCTCCTGACGGCCATGGTGAACTCGTTGCAGGTGAGCGACTCGGGACGACATTAACGAGTTGTGAGTTGTGAGTTCTGAGTTGTGAGTGGAATGTGGCAGGGCCTTCCGAGGCCCTGCCTTTTCCGTATGCAAGATGTACCGGACGTGGGGCACCGGAAGGGTGCCCGCTCCAGGTGTGGTACATCGTTAATGCCCGCAAACGGGCAGGGCCTCGGAGGGCCCTGCCACATAACATGTTCTACTGCGCTACGGGGCGTGCGCAGTGCTGGTCGAACGCTGCAACGAGCTCCGCGGCGATATCGTGCGCCTGGCGCCCTTCAATCTGATGGCGCTCGAACATCTTCACAACGTCGCCATCACGAAGCAGCGCGATTGAAGGCGACGACGGACGATAGCCCTCGAAATACGAGCGGGCTCGATTCGTCGCTTCCTTGTCGTTGCCGGCAAACACCGTGATCATCGAATCCGGAAGCACGTCATGCTGCACAGCGAGCTCGATCGCGGGGCGCGCATTTCCCGCGGCGCATCCGCAGACCGAGTTCACGATCACAAGTGCCGTGCCCTTCCGGTCGCCCAGCACGGCGTCTACTTCCTCCGCAGTGCGCGTCTCTTTGATTCCAAGCCGCGTCAGCTCCTGACGCATCGGCTCAACAATTCTTTCGTCGTACATAAATCTCCTTCCCTCGGGGTTCGTTCTGAAAACGGTGATGATACGAGAAAAATGCCCTGTGCACATCGTAGCGGCGGATTCCGATCCGCCGTCTTTCGGGTCGTAACGATCTTGCGCGTTATGGAGCGACGGCCCGGGATAAATGCTCCAGATGTCGTACCGCCTTACTGCCCAAGGTACGGGACATCGGAATGTCCCGCTACTTACCGGGTGACGCTGACGGTTGTTCTTGCGGACGGGATCGGCTGACCACGGTCATTGATCGCCTCCACGACGAGTTCCGCCTGTACCCCGCCGAAGAGACGATCATCCGGCACTTCCCGCGTTGGTGAGAACCGATAGCGCAGCTCGCCGTTCGCGGGGACGTCGGTCGGATACCCGCGGCCTCGGATCTCGGCTGCCTCCTGCGTATCTGTGTAGACGGGGATCGATCCAAATGCCGTCACGCGGATCGACACCCTCTGCACCTGGACGTTCGAGCCGCCAGTTTCCTGAACGACAACGTCGAATGGGAAGGTCCAGTTTTCTCCAGAGGCCCGCTGCGCGACGATGGGGTTCGGCACCACCCGGACGGAGAGAGCGCCCATCGGGCGCACTTCCGTATCCTGGATGATCGTATCCTGCGTGGTTCCGCATCCGGCGAGTGTGATCGCTCCCAGTGCGAGAGCGATCACGAGCGACTTCGCGTTACGCATCGCCCCTCACAACGCCGCACGCGATGCGTGGTCCAGCGTCTCCTGCCGGTTGCGAGGTCAGGTCGTCCGTTCCACCGTGAATGATGACGGCACGACCGACGACCGATGTGGGGCCGGGCGATACGGTGACGGCCCGCGTGGTGAAGGTGTGGGTCACGAGACCGCCATTCGAGGCGAGCACGTTGCCAAAGTCTCCGGAGTGATGGGCAGAGCTGCCAGGTGCGCCATGTGGACTGCTGCCGGCGTCGAAATGGGGACCTGCCGACGTGGCGTCTGGCGCGGAGCAATCGCCGATCTCATGGACGTGAAAGCCGCGATTTCCGGCCGGGACGCCGGTAGCGTCGAGTGTGACGCGCACCGATCCATCTGCAAGCTCGGAAAATCGCACCATTCCACGTGCAGATGAATTGCTGCGCGGCTCGAGCACGGCCGAGGCCGACGGTCCCATGTCCTGGTGAGGAACGCAGCCGAACAGCATGAGAGCGGGAATCAGAAGAGCGAGTTTTTTCATGTTGCCTCCAGTCTTGGTCTGAGAATGATGATGACTTCGGTTCCAGAAGGCGGGAGTTTGTCGCGGATGGCTTCGTAGATCACTCCATCCCTCACGTAGTCACGGATTGTTTGCGAGCGGTTTCCGATGGCGCCTCCGGGACAGGAGTAGAGACAGACGATGCATCCGGATCGAAACTCCGGTTGATAGCGCTCGTTTCCCCCGAACCGGAAATCGAAATCGGGAATGCTCCGGCCTTTCTCTGCGATGAAAGCGCCGAGCGCGAGGGGGCGGGGCAGCCCTTTCCATGTGATGAAGACGTCGATGGGGGTGCCCTCGACGCGTTTGTCCGGTTCAGGGTTCGACGGGTCATCCCGGGCGTTCCATGTGTCGGCAGTGAGGTTTTCGCCAGAGCCTGCTCCGAGGGCGCGAAGGGCGCGGCGCACGGCGTGGTCGTTGGCGTGGCTCTCGAACAACGCCCATGTGGACGCGCGGCCTCCGCTCCAGACGACTGCATGATGCCCTTTGACACCCAGTGGTCGGTTCATCGCTCCCGGCTGCACGGTCGCGTGAAAGCGGAGCTCGCCGCGCTTTCTGTCGACCTCGACGCTCCGGTCACGCGCTGGTTTGCGCGCGAATCCGTACGCGCGAAGGCCGAAGATCAGCAGCGCGATCAGCGCGGCTGATACAAAAAGAATGGTGCGGTGACGTCGGTGGCGCATGGGCTTGGGTCCTTAGATGCAATGGCCGAGCCGGGGCTGAAGAATTGAGAATTCAGAATTCAAAATTTAGAAAGGGGTGCCTCCGGATAACTGAACGAGTGTCATCCCGAGCTTGGTTGTGCGGGCGGGAGGGGCGAGGGATCTCCGGCGATAGTACATAGTTGCCTATCGGTCTCCGCCACCACCTTTGTGCCCCTCACAAATCACGAATGTACCATCGCCGGAGATCC
>JBGSYJ010000283.1:0-20807 GCA_041750915.1 Thermoanaerobaculia bacterium
CCCTTGGCTTCTTCAACGGTGATGACGCCGTCTTTGCCGACTTTGTCCATCGCCTCGGCGATGATTCCGCCGATCTCTTCATCGTTGTTCGCCGAAATGGTTCCGATGTGGGCGATGTCCTTGCCCTCGACCGGCTTGGCCATCTTGTCGATTGCTTCGACGGCGGCGCGGACTGCCTTCTCGATGCCCTTCTTGAGGTCCATCGGGTTTGCGCCGGCGGTGACGTTCTTGATGCCTTCGCGGTAGATCGCCTGAGCGAGCACGGTCGCGGTGGTGGTTCCGTCGCCTGCGGTGTCGGAAGTCTTCGAAGCGACTTCGCGGACCATCTGAGCCCCGGCATTCTCGAGCTCATCCTTCAGCTCGATCTCCTTGGCGACGGTCACGCCGTCCTTGGTGATCGTGGGGGAGCCGAACTTCTTTTCGATGACCACGTTGCGGCCCTTCGGACCGAGCGTGACCTTGACTGCGTCGGCGAGCTTGTTGACGCCCTTGAGAATCGCCTGACGCGCTTCATCTCCATACGTAATTTTCTTGGCCATGTGACTTCTCCTGTTTTCTCATCGGACGAGCGAGGGTGCCCGCCGGGGTGAATGGTGATGCGTTACTCGACGATCGCGAGCACTTCATCCTCGCGGAGGATGGTGTATTCGACATTGTCGAGTTTGATCTCGCTGCCTGAGTACTTGCCGATCAGAACCTTGTCGCCTGTTTTGACGTCGAGCTTGATGCGCTTGCCGTCTTCGTTGTACTTGCCTTCGCCGACGGCGATGACTTCAGCTTCCTGGGGCTTTTCTTTAGCGGTGTCCGGAAGGACGATACCGCCGCGGATTTGCTCGCCAGCTTCGATGCGCTTGACGAGAATCCGGTCGTGCAGGGGACGGACATTGATGGACATTACGATCTCCTTTTACCTCATCTGATTGAAGTTATCCGCGACGGGGAGGCCGGCGGACGTTCGTTGCATTGTTAGCACTCACCTGCAACGAGTGCTAATAGTATGGTGATCGGGAGGGGATGTCAAGAGGGTTGGAGTAGACAGTAGACAGTAGACAGTAGACAGTAGCCCGCCCAACCTTACGGGCTCTACTGTGTACTGCTTGGGAAGGAGACAATCACAGTAGCCAGCAGACAGGGGCTCGCCCGTCCGGGCAGGCTCTACGATGTGGCTTTTGGGGAGTAGACAGTAGCGCGAGCCACTCGAAAACCGCCAGACGGGTGGGGGCTACTGTCTCCTGTCTACTGTGTACTGTCTACTTTCCTAAGAAACCATCTCCCCCAGCGCCACAAACGGCCTTCCCTGCGATTCGCTGACGGGCCGGCAGGTGATGTTGCCGCCGTAGACGTTGACGCCTTCGGCCAGGCCGGCGTTCGATGCGATGGCGGCGTTGAATCCCTGGTTCGCGATCATCCGGATGTAGGGAAGGGTAGCGTTCGTCAGGGCGATCGTGGAGGTGCGGGGAACTGCGCCCGGCATGTTGGCGACGCAGTAGTGGATCACGCCGTCGACTTCGTACACGGGATCGGAGTGGGTCGTTGCGTGGGCTGTTTCGACGCAGCCGCCCTGATCGATGGCGACGTCGACGATCACTGCGCCTTTTTTCATTTCGCTGACCATCTGGCGCGTGACGAGTTTGGGTGCAGAAGCTCCCGGGATGAGCACGCCTCCGATGAGGAGGTCGGCACGGCGGCAGGCTTCTTCCAGGTGCGCGCGGTTCGACGCGAGCGTCGAGAGACGGCCGCCGAATACATCATCGAGATAGCGCAGCCGGTCGATGTTCGTGTCGAGGATCGTGACGCGCGCGCCGAGGCCGAGAGCCATCTTCGCGGCGTTGATGCCTACGATGCCCCCGCCGATGATTGCAACGTCAGCCGGCAGAACTCCCGGCACGCCTCCGAGGAGCACGCCTCGGCCGCCGTTCGGCTTCTGAAGGTAGAACGCGCCGACCTGAACAGACATGCGGCCGGCGACTTCGGACATCGGGGAGAGCAGTGGAAGCGAGCCGCCGCGTCCCGTGATCGTTTCGTAGGCGATTCCGGTGACTTTTTTGTCGAGCAGGACCTGCGTCAGGTCCGGCACGGGCGCGAGGTGGAGGTAGGTGAAGAGCATCTGGCTGTCGCGGATGCGGTGATACTCGGCCGCGATCGGCTCCTTGACCTTCACGATCATGTCCGCATCGGCGTAGACCGCATCGGCATCGGGGAGAATGCGCGCTCCGGTCGCCACGTACTCCTCATCGGCGAAGCCGCTTCCTTCGCCTGCGCCGCTCTGGACGAGCACCTGGTGGCCATCCGCGGTGAGGTCTCTGACCGCGGACGGAACCATCCCGACACGGTATTCATTGTTCTTGATTTCGGCAGGCACACCGATGCGCATGGGAACTCCTGATGTTTTTGTTTTTCGGCGCGACGTGATCGCGCCGTGCTACGAGGGCGGCATTCTAGCGTAGATCTCTGAAGAAGGCTCCCTCACCCCTGACCCCTCTCCCGCGGGGAGAGGGGCACCACCACCCGGCGGCAAGTTCCCCTCTCCCGGCGGGAGAGGGGTCAGGGGTGAGGGAATCCCCAGGCGTTGATTCAGCGGCGGGTGCGGATCTTCTTCTGGTTCGATGGGAACTTCTCCGGGGCGAGCATTTTCGCGGCCTCGAGTGCGTCGACACGTCCATGACCGAAGACCGGATCAATGCCGGGCTCGCCCAGATCGACCGCGGTGCTGAGAATTGCATTGAGAACCTGGTTTGCAGTCGCGTCAGGTGCGACAGACCATATCAGCGCCGCGAGTCCGGACACGTGAGGGGTTGCCATCGACGTGCCGTTGTTCTCGGTGTAATCGTCAGACCGGTTGCTGGCGACGATGGGGCCGAGAGCGGCATCACGAAGGGCGTGGCCATGTTCCATGGAAATGCCGATCGTCAGCGGGTAGGCGAACGTTGTGTCTTCTATGTTCGTGCACGCGTTCGTCGTCGGATTGGACGCGCGACAGAGCGTGCCACGAATGACGCCGCCGTTCTGCAGGTCTGTGTTCGGAATGTTGTTGAAGATGACGACTGCGGATGCGCCTGCGGCCTTCGCGTTGCGTGCCTTGTCACCGAACGTCAGCTCGCCGCGCTCGATGAGAGCGATCTTTCCCTGAACTGCGGAAGTGAAATCCTGCGGGCGACCAAGGCCTGAGAATACGTACTGTCCCGTCACCTCGCTCTTGGGTGAGTAGGTGAACCCATCTCCCTCGACGACGGTCGAATCAGACAGGAGAACGTCGGCGATCGAAGCCAGTCCGCTGCGCGCAGCGGAGAGCACGCCAACCCCTGGTGCAACGACACCGAGTTTCGGGCCCCGCTGCGAGAAGCTTGCTTTCTGTGAACCGCTGTTGATCGCGCCGACGGCGAGCACTGTGCTGTAGCCCGCCGGGAAGTCGACTATGTTCTGGCGGCCGGTCTCGCTGTCCGAGCAACTCGTGTGGCAGTTGCCCGAGGCTGCAATCGCGAGAATGCCTGCATCCGCTGCCCGCTGGAATGCGCGCTCCTCGTTGACAGATGAGCCGGCAGACCCGAGGGAAAGGGAAATGATGTCGAGGTTGTTGGCGATTGCCCAGTCGACCGCGCGGATGACGTTGTTCGTCGTTCCGCTGCCGCCCGCATCGAGCACGCGAAGCACGAACAAATCGACGTCCGGAGCCACGCCGACGACACCGAAGTTGTTGTTGATCGCAGCGATCGTGCCGGCGACATGCGTGCCGTGGCCGTTCAGGTCCCGCGGGTCGTCATCGTTGTCGACGAAGTCACGGCCGCCTTTGAAGTTGGCTTTGAGATCTGGATGATCGGGATCGATGCCCGAATCGAGCACCCCAACGCGGATATTTCTGCCAGTTCCCAGCTCCCAGACCTGCCTTGCGCGCAGAAGATCGATTCCGTAGGGAATGGTTTGTCCCGTCCGGCTTCGCGCCTGCGCCAGGGGAGTCATGGCGCCGTCGGCCGTGACCTGAAGTGCGCGCTTGGGATGATCGACTTCGATGAACTTCACCGCGGGCGAACGGCGGAGCTGCCGCACTTCTTCATCAGTGAGCTCGGCACCGAATCCCCCGACGAAAGCGACGGTTTCGTTGGCCCGCTCCGGGCCCACCACGTCGGCAATCTGGGACCGGATCGCGCCCAGTGCCTCTCCGCGAGTCGCAACGAGGTAGCGCTGCTTCGTCACTTCCTCAGCGAGGAGAGACGAGCTCATCAGAACTGCGAGTGCGGCAAGTGCGAAACGCTTCATCGTGGGTGATCCTCGCTGACTTTGGAGTATGGACAATAAAATAAGGCGGAGTGTCCTGAAATTCCAGTTTCTCCATGAGTGAAGAGTAAGTAATAGTCAGAAAACAGTAGCAGGAACTCCCGGCTCCGTCGTGATGCAGGTCACGAAACGGGCGCGAAAGATACAATTAGCGGGAGATTCCGATCTCCCGCTCCCGAAACCCTCATCCCGCGCGTTATGGGGCGCTGGCGATGGCGCCAAAGGTCGCGAGCCTTTTGCACCGCGGGAGAACGGCGCATCGGAATGCGCCGCTACTGGCCGCTTCCTTGCTACTCTCTTGAACCATGGAAAACTGGAAAGACAACCTGGTCGAAACCGCTGCCGGAATTCGGGAAGTCCTCGACGCGACCCGCACCATTGCAGTGCTCGGAATCAAGCCGGAGTCCCACGGCGGACAGCCTGCCCATTACGTTCCCGCCTGGATGGCGCGCCACGGTTACGACATCCTTCCCGTCCCCGTCTACTACCCCGATGTCACCGAAATTCTGGGCCAGCCGGTGCATCGCCGCGTGGCAGACATCGGGAAAGAGATCGACATGGTGAACGTATTCCGCCGGCCGCACGACATCCCACCGCACATCGACGACATCATCGCGGCGCGTCCGAAGTTCGTCTGGTTCCAGCTCGGCATCCGCAACGACGCCGCAGCACAGCGTCTCGCCGAAGCAGGGATCAAGGTCGTGCAGGATCGCTGTCTCATGGTTGAAGAGCAAGGATGAAAGATGAAGGATGAAAGATGAAGGCCCCCGCCCATCCGTTCTCAGGGGCGGGCGGCTTCATCTTTCATCTTTCATCTTTGCTCCCGCTGTGCTGACGATCGCGTGTGGGTTCGAATAGTTGATCGCGTGGGCGCCGGGAATGCGGCGCACTTTCCCCGGCGCGATGCGCTCCAGATGGTCCCAGTCGATCAGCGGATCCGCTGCTCCGGCAATGATGAGATCGTCCGGGCCGATTCCTGGAAGCGATGACGACTCTCGCAGGTCGCAAAGAAAGGTGCGGAACCAGCGCCACGCCCCGGTCCTCCAGTAGTCCCTGACCACATGCGGCACGAGACCCGGCGGCTCCCGAGGGATGTCCATCAGGAGAGCAACTGCGAGAGCCGGCAGTGGCCTCTTCCGTTCAGTCCAGACCGGGGAGAGGTAGATTGCGCTCAGCACGGCATCGGGGTTTTGAATTTGCACTTGATTGACCACGTGTGATCCGGTGGAGTGACCGACCCAGACGGCGCGCTCGAGCCCGATTGCTGAGGCCCACTTCAGAAGCGATGCAGCATGCGTCTGCGGGCCTGTAGCGGGAGCATCGACACTGGCACCGAATCCCGGAAGATCGGGAGCGATCACATCAATGCCGCTCGAGTGGAACGCGGCCGCCAGAGGCCTGAAGTACGAGCTGGAGACACCGAGGCCATGGACGAGTACGACGGAGGGACGTCGGCCGGATCGGCGGAAGGAGATGCCATTGTGAGATCCTGCGATCCCCCAGCTGAAACGGCCCGGAGAAACCAGGGAGTCCGTCGGCTCCACGCAATCGTCGACGCGTCTCAGAAACTCGAGGAGCTCGTGGTTGAATGCCTCAGCGTTGTCCCACATTGCAACGTGGCCAGCGCCGGGGACAACGACGAGGGAGGCGCCGCGGATCTCCTGCTGCATGCGAACACCGTAGGATTCGGGAACGAACGGATCGCGGTCTCCCCATACGAGCAGCGTCGGAAGGCGGAGATGATGCATCGCATCGCGCGCATCGTCGGTGAGGATTCGCGCCGTGGCAACCGCGACGGACGACGGGCCGGCGCGGAAGAAATCGCGTGCAAGCAGAGGACTGAAACTGATCGCCTGCTTCGGAGGGTGGGTCGCATGTCGAAGATGCGCGAGGGGCTTCAGATCGAACGGAATCCCGGTTGAGCCGACCAGAGTGAGCGATCGAATGAGATCAGGACGTGTCGCCGCC
The DNA here is from genome assembly GCA_041750915.1 of Thermoanaerobaculia bacterium. Taxonomy (GTDB): domain Bacteria; phylum Acidobacteriota; class Thermoanaerobaculia; order Gp7-AA8; family Gp7-AA8; genus JBGSYJ01. Next base: position 6,241 of record JBGSYJ010000283.1, read on the forward strand.
ACGTGAATCGCAAGGTGGCCTCCCATCGAATGCCCGACGAGATGCACCGTTTCGTCAAACGTGCCTTCGATCCATCGAACCACGAGTGCGACGAGATCTTCAAACGATGGCGGCAGCGTCGATGATCGGAACGAACGATTCTTTCCGAACCCGGCGAGATCGAGCGCATAGACGTGATGCTTTTCAGCCAGTGCCGGGATGTTGCGACGCCACCAGCTGCCCGAGCCCGAGAGCCCGTGAATGAGAACTACAGGGGTTCCTGCACCCGAGTCCGAGACCCAGAGCGTCCAGGGAGGAAGGTCGATGCGCCGCTCGTTCGAATCCATCATCGAGACGTGCTGGATTGTCTCATCCCGGCGCGTCACACTCTGCCGGATCTGTCTCATGCTATCGTTGACTGAATGACCGCTCATTCGCCGGAGAAAGAGACATTCCGCGGAACCGGGAAGCGCGAACGAATTCTGCGCGCAGCCGTTGAAGTGTTCGCTCAGCGTGGCTACTTCAATGCGAAGGTTGCCGAGATCGCCCGTGAGGCGGGTGTGGCTGATGGAACCATCTATCTGTACTTCCAGGGGAAGGAAGATCTGCTGATCACCATCTTCCGGGAGCATATGAAGGACTATCTCGCACGGCTCGAGGCCAATCTCGAGGGCGAGCGGACCGCGGGCGAGCAGGTTCGACGGATCATCGCGTTCCACCTCGAAGCACTCGGTCGCGACCGCTCCCTCGCGGTGGTGTTTCAGGTCGAGCTTCGGCAGAGTGTGAAGTTCATGAGCGCGTTGTCCCACGAGGGAGTCACCGAGTACCTGGTCATTCTCAAACATGTGGTGGAGCGAGGGCAGGCTGAAGGAGAGTTCCGCTCGGATCTGCAGCCGCAGCTGATCGCGAACTCGATCTTCGGAATCCTCGATGAGATGGTCACCCGCTGGATTCTCTCGGAAAAAGAGTACGCGCTCACCGATCATTCGGAAGGCATCTCAGGATTCGTACTGCAGGGGCTGGCTGGGAGGCGGGGCGCGAGAGGGTGAGGGTGCCTGTTGGTTGACGCGAGAGACGAACTCGGTGTCATCCTGAGCGAAGCGAAGGATCCCCTTACTACCAGCTGTCTCGCAAGGTTTTAGGGGATCCTTCGCTTCGCTCAGGATGACACCGGTGACCTTAGGTTGACGCCATTGGGCCGGAGCCCGGGGCTAAACTGTTGAGCGCGCCTTCGCGCGCTCCGGCGGGGAGGTCGTTACTGACTCCTATGCACTCTCGGGTATTCTGTCGCCTCTATATTGGCAAGGGGAGGCCGCAATGTCTGTGAAGACCCTGAACGACATCTATCTCCGGACTTCGACGATCGAACGCCCTTCGGTCATGAAGTACAAGAAGAACGGGGAATGGCTGGACATCGGGTTGGAGGAGTTCACCCAGACGGTCAGGCATTTCTCGACCGGACTGCGGATGCTGGGAGTCAAGCGGGAGGACAGGGTTGCGATCCTTTCCGAGAACCGGCCCGAATGGACGCTGGCCGACTTCGCCATCATGGCGGCCGGAGCGGTTTCGGTTCCGGTCTATCCGACGCTCCTCGCCTGGCAGATCGAGTACATCCTGAACGACTCCGGCGCGGTCGCGGTGATTGCTTCCGACTCGGAGCAGCTGGAGAAGATCCAGCAGATTGCCGATCACTGTCCGTCGATCCACCACATCATCGTCTGCGATCCTCCGTCGACGCTACCGGATGGCGTCAAAACATTCCGTACAGTTGTCGAAGCGGGATCCGCTTGTGAGGCTTCTGAGGGAACCAATCGTTTCGACGAGCTGGTGCGTTCGCGGACGCCGGACGATCTCGCGACGATCGTCTATACGTCGGGCACGACTGGCAATCCGAAGGGTGCGATGCTCACGCACGGCAACATCACGAGCAACGTGCTGGCTACGACCCGGATCATCTCGTTCTCGCCTGGAGACATCACGCTGTCGATTCTTCCGCTGTCGCACATTCTCGAGCGAACGGGAGATTTCGCGTACCTTCATGAGGGCGCCTGTATTGCGTACGCGGAGTCGGTTCTCAAGGTGCGCGACAACCTTCAGGAAGTCCGCCCGCATGTTTTTGCGGCCGTCCCGCGGCTGTTCGAGAAGATGCAGGCTGCGATCATGGAAAACGTCGCCGTCTCGTCTCCCGGCAAACAGAAGATCTTCCATTGGGCACTGGGTGTTGCCGAGGAACGGCTGCCGTACCGAGTCGAGAACAGATCGATGCCGATGGGGCTCGCAATCCGCTCGGCGATCGCCGACAAGCTCGTCTTCCGCAAGATCCTCGACAGGCTCGGAGGACGTGTCAACTTCGTGCTCTCCGGGGGGGCGCCGCTCTCGTCAGAGCTGGCGGCGTTCTTCATCGGGGCAGGACTCGAAATCTTCGAGGGCTACGGGCTGACAGAAACATCTCCGGTGATCTCGATCAACACGCCGGAGCACCGGCGGATTGGATCCGTCGGGCGGCCGATTCCAGGCGTCGAGGTGAAGATCGCGGCAGATGGCGAGATCCTCACCCGCGGTCCCCACGTAATGAAGGGCTACTGGAACAATCCGGAGGCGACCGCACAGGTGATCGATGCCGAGGGGTGGTTCTACACCGGGGACATCGGAGAGATCGACAGTGATGGTTTCCTGACGATCACCGACCGGAAGAAGGACATGATCATCAACGCGTACGGCAAGAACATCGCGCCTCAGCCGCTCGAGGCTCTGCTCAAGTCGTCTCCCTATATTGCGACGCCTGTGCTCATCGGCGACCGGCGAAAGTATCTATCTGCGCTGCTCATTCCGAACTTCGAAAAGCTCGTTCGGGACGCTAAGGCGATGAACATCAGCTTCGACTCACCTGCAGAACTCATCGAGCACGAAAAGGTCCGCCAGATCTTTCAGGATGAAATCGATCGCTTCAACCGGAACCTCGACCGGCAGGAAAAGATCCGGGCATTCCGTTTGCTCGCGGAGGATTTCACAATCGAGTCCGGCGAGATCACGCCGTCGCTGAAGGTGAAACGCAAAGTGGTTGATGAGAAATACAAGAGCCTGATCGATGCTATGTATCAGGATGAGGCGTCAGTAGTGACGGATTGAGTGCAGTAGCCAGTAGACAGTAGACAGTAGACAGTAGCCCACCCGCCCTGATCTGGGTTGGGGCTCCTGTCTAGTGTCTCCTGTGTACTGTCTACTCTTTTCCACCACGTCGTCGTCATTCGTCACTCCGGAGGTTTCCATGACCAGTACATCAGTCAAAGAAGGCATTGCCCAATCCGCGTTCCGGCTGGAAAAAGAGGGCGACCTCGGCGTGCTCTGGTTCGACCTTCCCGGTGAGAAGGTCAACAAGTTCTCGTCAGGTGTCATGCTCGAGCTCGACGGGCTGGTAGACGGGCTCGCTGAGATGCACGACCTGAAGTACCTGGTGCTCGCTTCAGGCAAACCCTCAGTCTTCATCGCCGGCGCGGACATCACGGAATTCACGAAGGTCACCGATGCGGCGGAGGCCGAGCGATTCACCCGCTTCGGCCAGAACGTTTTCCGGAAGCTCTCGGCCCTTCCTCAGGTGAGCGTCGCGGCGATCAACGGCGCGTGCATGGGCGGCGGCACGGAGATCTCGCTCAACTGCGACTACCGCGTCATGTCGGACTCGCCCAGAGCGACGATCGCGCTGCCGGAGGTCAAACTCGGCATTTTTCCCGCCTGGGGAGGCACGACGCTTCTGCCGCGGCTGATCGGGATTCCCGCGGCGCTCGACATGATCCTGACTGGCCGAAGCTTCGACGGGCGTCGCGCAAAGAAAATCGGTCTGGTTGATGACGTGATCGGCGCCGCAGTGCTGGTCGAGGGAGCAAAGACATTCGTCCGCAAGGCCGGAGGGAAACGGGGCGAGAGCAACCGCACACATTTCTATATCGAAGGAAACCCGCTCGCGCGAAAGTTCATCTTCAGCAAGGCGCGGAAGTCGGTGCTCGAGAAAACGGGTGGACACTACCCCGCGCCGCTGAAGGCGATCGACGTGATGGAGATCAGTTTCAGCGAGGGCATCAAACAGGGGCTTGCAGCCGAGGCGCGTGAAGCGAGCAGACTGATCATGCAGGACACTGCAAAAAACCTGATCTCACTCTTCTTTCTCATGGAGGAGTCGAAGAAAGATTCCCTCTCGCACCTTGCGCGTCCGGTGGAGAAGGTTGGAGTGCTTGGTGCCGGAGTCATGGGCGGCGGGATCGCGCAGATCGTCGTCGACAAGGCGTCGATCCCGGTCCGGATGAAGGACATCAACTGGCAGGCACTGGCCGGAGGGATGAAGGCGGCCGCCCGGCTCTGGCAGAAAAAGGTTGAGCGACGCCGGATGTCCCGCGGGGAGATGAGCACAAAGATGTCGCAGGTCACGACAACGACCGACTGGAGCGGCTTTTCGAATGTCGACATGGCCATCGAGGCGGTCGTCGAGAACCTCGACATCAAGCAGCAGGTGCTCGCCGAGTTCGAGGCGAGCGCCGGTCCCGGCGCCATCTTCGCTTCGAACACTTCGAGCATCCCGATCTCAAAAATCGCAGCGAAGGCGGCCCGCCCGGAAAATGTTGCCGGGATGCACTTCTTCAATCCGGTGGACAAGATGCCACTAGTGGAAGTGATCCGTGGCGAGAAATCATCCGACCTCGCTGTCGCGACCGTCGCCGCGTTTGCGAGGAAACTGGGAAAGACCGTGGTTCACTGCAACGACGCTCCCGGATTCGTCGTCAACCGGATCCTGACTCCATACATGAACGAAGCGGCGTTTCTTCTGGAAGAGGGATACTCGATCGAATCGATCGACAATGCGATGCTCGGCTTCGGTATGCCGATGGGGCCTCTCGCTCTGCTGGACGAGGTCGGAATCGACGTCGCCACGAAGGCGGGACAGACCATGGTCGACGCCTTTCCCGACAGGATGAGCCCGGCTTCTGGAATCAAGAAGCTGCTGGAGAGCGGCCGGCTCGGGAAAAAGAACGGACGCGGAGTCTATCTCTGGAAGGAAGGCCGCCGTTCCGGGGTCGATCCCGATGTCTACAGAGTTCTCGGAGTCAGCGGGTCGAAACAGGGCGACGCCGCGACGATCGTGGAGAGAATGATTCTGCCCATGGTCAATGAAGCGAGCCTCATTCTCGACGAACAGGTAGTACGCACGCCTGGAGAGATCGACCTGGCGATGATCATGGGAACGGGATTCCCTCCGTTTCGCGGCGGCCTGCTTCGCTATGCCGACAGCGTCGGGGTTCCCCATGTCGTAGCGCGCCTCGAGGCGCTCGCCAACACCGCGGGGACTCGCTTCGCCCCCTCGGTTCCGCTGCTGCGGCGAGCGAAAGCAGAAGGAAAATTCTACGAATGACGAACGACACACCGCCCGACGACTTCTCCTCCCGATCAAAGCGGCGGATCCCCAGGCCTCGCCCCGGACAGATCGATACCGCCGGGATGATCGACGCATTCGCTCACAGAATGATGTATTCGGTCGCCAAGGACGAATACACGGTCTCCGAGTACGATGTCTACCAGGCGCTCGCCTACACGATCCGCGACCGGCTGATGGAACGCTGGTTTCACACGCAGAAGTCGTATTACACCGGCCGCGCGAAGCGGGTGTATTACCTTTCGCTCGAGTTCCTCATGGGGCGGGCTCTTCTGAACAACGTCCTCAACCTCGGGGCGTATGACGCAACGAGCCAGGCGATGCGCGAGCTCGGCTACGGACTTGAAGATCTGGAAGAGCAGGAGGCCGATGCCGGTCTCGGCAACGGCGGACTCGGGAGGCTCGCCGCCTGCATGCTCGACTCCGCCGCGACGCTGGCGATGCCGGTCTACGGGTACGGCATCCGGTACGAGTACGGCATCTTCCGCCAGCAGATCGAGAATGGCTTCCAGGTCGAACAGCCGGACAACTGGCTGCGCTACGGCAATCCCTGGGAGATTCCACGGCACGATGCGATCTTTCCGGTGAAGTTCTACGGACGCGGCCAGCACTACGTTGACGACGCCGGCATTTCCCGCTTCGACTGGGTGGATACCGAGGACGTCTACGCGATGGCGTACGACGTGCCGGTGATCGGGTATCGGAACGACACGGTGAACTCGCTCCGGCTCTGGGCCGCGAAATCGAGCCGTGAGTTCGATCTCACGCAGTTCAACGCCGGGAACTACGTCCGGGCGGTCGAGGAAAAGAATCAGACCGAGAACATCTCGAAGGTTCTCTATCCGCCTGATGATCAGTACGCCGGGAAGGAATTGCGGCTCAAACAGCAGTACTTTTTCGTTTCCGCGACGCTGCAGGACGTGATCCGTCGCTACAAGAAGCAGCATGCGACGTGGAACGAGTTTCCCGACAACGTCGCGATTCAGCTCAACGATACGCATCCTGCAGTTGCGATTCCCGAGCTCATGCGCATCTTCATCGACTCCGAGAAGATCGAATGGGACGAGGCGTGGGAGATCACCCGGCAGGTCTTCTGTTACACGAACCATACGGTTCTGCCGGAAGCGCTCGAGACCTGGTCCACCGAGCTCTTCGGCAGGCTTCTGCCGCGCCACCTGCAGATCGTCGAGGAAGTCGACCGGCGGTTCCGCTCGAGTGTGCAGGCCCGGTATCCCGAAGACGACGCGAAGGTATCGCGCATGGCGATCATCAGGAATGAGCACGTCCGGATGGCCAATCTCGCAATCGTCGGCAGCCGGTCCGTCAATGGAGTCGCAAAACTGCACACGGAAATTCTCAGGAACGAGATCTTCACGGATTTCGACGAGTTCTTCCCGGATCGGTTCAACAACAAGACCAACGGGATCACGCCGCGAAGGTGGTTGCTCAAATGCAACCGCCGTCTCGCTTCGCTGATCACCGAAGCGATCGGAGAGCAGTGGGTTACTGACCTCGATCAGCTCGCCAAGCTCGATGCGTATGTCGATGATTCATCATTTCGTGAGCGGTGGGCTGCGATCAAGAGACAGAACAAGGCGGCTCTCTCGAAGTGGGCGGGAGTACAACACGGCTTCGACTTCGACCCCGAATGGCTGCTCGATTGTCAGGTCAAGCGTATCCACGAGTACAAACGTCAGATGCTGAACATCATGCGGGTGATCTCTCTGTACCATCGGATACAGGATGGAGAAACGCCTGCCGTTCCGCAGACTGTTCTTTTCTCAGGTAAGGCGGCGCCCGGCTATCTCATGGCCAAGCTCGTCATCAAGCTGGCCAATTCTGTTGCCGGGATGATCGACCGCGAGCCGCGGGTGCGCGAGCACCTGAAGGTTCTGTTCGTTCCGAACTATGGCGTTACGGCAGCAGAAATGATCTTTCCGGCGTGCGACCTTTCGGAGCAGATCTCCACGGCCGGAACGGAGGCATCCGGGACGGGCAATATGAAGGCTGCGCTCAATGGCGCGCTGACGATCGGCACGCTCGACGGTGCGAATGTCGAGATGCGGGAAGAGATCGGAGAAGAGAATTTTTTCATCTTCGGCCACACGGCGGGCGAGATTGCGCAGCTGGTCGAAGAGGGATACGACGCAGCCGCATGGATCGCCAATGACGATGAGCTGCTGGCAGTGATTCGTACGATCGAGGAGGGTCCGTTCGAAGATGTCGAGCGTTCGCTGTTTCAGCCGCTCGCCAGCATGCTCCGTTCAAACGACCGCTACTTTCACTGCGCTGATTTCCGATCGTACGTGGAGGCCCACAGCAGAACCGAAGAGGTGTATCTCGACCAGGAGGCGTGGACGCGGATGTCGATCACGAACGTCGCGAGGATGGGAAAATTCTCGTGCGATCGTACGGTTCAGCAGTATGCGAGCGAAATCTGGAAGACGAAAAGAGTGCCTGTCGATCTCGGGCAGTTGCAGCTGTCATACACCGGAGACGACCGGCGCGAGCGGTAGGTGAAGGTCGAGGACGCAACGATCGCGCGGCGATCGTCAGCGCTTGTCATCCCGAGCTTGGTTGTGCGGGCGGGAGGGGCGAGGGAACTCCGGCGGTAGTACATAGTCAATTCGTCACGGGACAGAGGGACGTACGGACCCTCTCCTCGAGGCAGCTATGTACCATCGCGCGAGGTCCCTCGCCCCTCCCGCACGCCCTCGCTTGCTCGGGATGACATTTCTCGAGCACGGTTTCAGGACATGAAGCGGACTTCGAAGCAGAACGACACTCCGGCGAAATTCGTACGGCAATTCTGCCCTCCGATGCTTGCCGTTCTCGTGGACGGCATCCCCCCCGACGAGGCGAACTGGATCTGGGAGCTGAAGTACGACGGGTTCCGCGCCGTCGCTGCGCTCGAGGATGGTGAGGTAGCCGTCATCAGCAGGAATGGCCTCGACCTCGGTGACCGGTTCCCGATGGTCGTGTCGGCGCTCGCAAAATTGCGGAAGCATGCTGCGGTGCTGGACGGGGAAATCGTTGCAGCAGGCAAGGACGGTATTCCTCGCTTCGAGCTGCTTCAGAGAGGCGAAGGCGCGCGAACTTCCTATGTCGTGTTCGATCTGCTCTGGCTGGACGGAGTCGATCTTCGCGATCAGCCCCTCGAAACGCGGCGCGAGCTGCTCGAAAAGCTTCTGCATCGTCCTCCGCCGGGAATCGAGCTCTCCGGTCGTATCGAGTCGTCTGCGAAGGCGGCCCTCGAGGCCGTCACGCGACTCGGATGGGAAGGCCTCATCGCAAAGCGCAAACAATCGAAATATGAACAGAAGCGCTCGAAGGCATGGCTGAAAATCAAGGCGATCCGGTCTCAGGAGCTGGCAATCGTCGGGTACACGCCGGCGTCGCACACGTCCGAGCAGATCGGCGCCCTGCTCGTCGCAGTGGTTGAGGACGGTGCACTCCGCTTCGCAGGAAAAGTCGGCACAGGTTTCTCAACGAAGCAGCGAGCGGAACTGAAGCGAGAGCTCGCGCGTGACGCGGTCATAAGGCCGATGGTCATCAATGCGCCGCGGATGAAAGCGGCGACATGGGTCGAGCCGCGGCTCGTGGCCCAGGTCCGATTCACCGAATGGACCGCGGACGGGAAACTTCGACACCCTTCGTTTCTCGGTCTGCGGATGGACAAAAAGCCGATGGAAGCGAAACGCGAAAAAGCGGCTCCGGCAGAAACCACCGCAAGAAAGCGGCCCGCCGCGAAGAAAAAAAGCGTACAGGTTGAAGTGCCCCTCAGCAGTCCCGACCGCCTTCTGTTTCCGCGGGACGGAATCACCAAGCAGGACGTCGCGGATTATTACGAAGCGGTCGCCGAGCCGATGCTGCGCGCCCTGGATGGGAGACCGCTCGCCCTCGAGCACTGGAACCAGGGAATCGACAAGCCGTCCTGGTTTCATCAGAACATCGGCAAGGAAGGCGAGCCATGGATGACGCTCGTCGAAACGCCCACCCGGACCAGCGCCAGGAATGTGAGGCATCTGGTCGCTGATCGCCCCGAGGCGCTTCGGTGGCTTGCGCAGCATTCGGTGTTGACGGCCCACATGTGGTCCTCGCGCGAGCAGAACCTCGAATCGCCTGACTGGCTCGTGTTCGACCTGGATCCCGCGAAGGGGAAGGGGATCGAGCAGGCGGTGGAAGCGGCTCTCGTCGTCAGACGATTTCTCGATCAGCTGCAGCTTCCGTCTGTTCCGAAGACTTCCGGTAAGCGAGGCATTCATCTGCTCGTTCCGCTGCTTCCGGGATACTCACACGAAGATGCCATCGAGTTCGCGACGACGATCAGTAAGACCCTCGCTGAAAAGATCGATTTCATGACGGTCGCCCGCCCCCTCGGTCAACGTCGCGGACGGCTCTACCTCGACGCGCTCCAGAACGGCTACGGGAAAACGATCGTCGCTCCGTACTCGCTGCGGGCCGCGGACGGAGCGCCCGTCTCCGCACCGCTCGAATGGAAGGAAGTGAACAAAAGGCTCGATCCCGCGAAGTTAAACCTCCGCACGATGCCGGCGAGAATCGCGAAGGTCGGCGACCTGTTCCGTCCCGCCTTGCAGGGGGCAGTGAAGTTGCCGCGGCTACGCTGAAACGAGTTCTGAGTTGTGAGTCCAGCCCCCGGCACGACCAGTTGTGAGTTGTGAGTTGTGAGTTGTGAGTTCCCACCCACCCCCGTTCCCGCACGACCGGTTGTGAGTTCTGAGTTGTGAGTTGCCTCCCGCCCCGCACGTTGCGCGGGGGTGGTGGGACCTTCAACTCAGAACTTACAACCACGCCGCGTCGGGGTAGGGCGGGAACTCACAACTCACAACTCACAACTCAGAACTGGTCGTGCGGGGGCTACGTTCCGCTAACAGGATTCCCCGCCTCGGAGGGCGCCCACGACACATCGATGTTGTTTCGTTTGAGCAGTGAAAGAAAGCCCGACTTGTCGGCGGCTTTGGCGTAGGCTTCCTGGGGTTCGATCACTTTGTTCTTCACGAGATCGAGGAAGCTTTCGTTCATCAGCACCATGCCGTGCTTTCGTCCCGTCTGCATGATCGAAGGGATCTGAAAGATCTTCGCTTCGCGAATCAGATTCGAGATCGAGGGGATTCCGATCATCACCTCCAGAGCGGGGACGCGGCCTCCACCGATTTTCCTGCAGAGCATCTGACTTACGACGCCCTTGAGGCTGTCTGCCAGCATCACGCGGATCTGGTCCTGACGATCGGCCGGGAACTGATCGATGATTCTGTCGACCGTCGATGCTGCGGACGAAGTGTGGAGCGTTCCGAAGACCAGATGTCCCGTTTCCGCCATCTCGACTGCGATCGAGATTGTTTCGAGGTCCCGCATCTCGCCGACCAGAACGATGTCGGGATCTTCGCGCAGCGCCGCGCGCAGCGCGTCCTTGAAAGAATCGGTATGTACTCCCACCTGCCGCTGATTGATCAGGCACTGCTTGTTCTCGTGCACAAACTCGATCGGATCTTCGATGGTGATGATGTGGTCGGTGCGGTGACGATTGATGTAATCGATCAGGGCGCAGAGCGTTGTCGATTTTCCCGAGCCCGTTGGGCCGGTGACGAGAACGAGCCCCTTGGACAAGAAGCAGAGCTGAAGGATCTCCTTCGAAAGCCCCATCTGCTCGGCCGTGATGATCTGGCTCGGAATGACGCGGAACACTCCGCCCATGCCGAGACGGTCCATGAAGAAGTTGCAGCGGAAGCGGGCGACGTCGGCGATCTCGTAGGCAAAGTCGGTGTCGTGTCGTTCCTTGAATTCGAGACGATTGCGGTCGGGCGCGATCGGTATGAGGATTTTCTCGGTGTCCTCCGCCGTCAACACCGGGTGGTCCGCGAGCGGTTTGATCTCGCCGTCGTGGCGAACCATCGGAACCGATCCGACCGACATGTGGAGATCCGAGGCTTTCATCTCGTACATCTGGAGCAGCAGAGCATCCATTGCTGCCGTGGGGGAAGCGCTCGAAGGCTGCACACGTGGCGCTGATGGGGCTGGAGAGGGAGCTGGCGCGGGCGCTGATTGAGGCGCCGGAGCTGGCGCAGATGGAGAAGGCGCGGCCTGCTGTGCCGGCGCGAGCTGCAGTGACACGCGCAACGCGCCGCTGCTTGATTCGGCAAGTATGCGGACAGGCCCCAGCTCTGCGAGGCTGACAGTCCAGTCAGCGCGTCCGGCGGCAAGCGATTCGCGGGCCGCGGGCGTAATGACGGGCGAGATCAGCTGCTGAATCGACTCCCGTGTCTGTTCCGGTCCCTGAACCTCGCGCTCACCCGTTGGGGTGGCGATGACGAGTCGTCTGCCTGAGATGAGACGGAGCTCGCTGCCTCCAACTTTGGCAGTCTGGCGCAGCAGCATTTCGAGCGACACGTAGGCTAACCCTCCCTCTCGATGATTCGCGTGATGCAGTCTTTCCGAATGAGCTGATAGCTGTCGCTGGCCCAGATGGGAATGAAACGGTCCGGCCCGTTCAGATAGTCGAGCATGCGCGTCCGTTCCGCCGGCATGTCGATGAGCACGCTGCCCTTGACGGGACTCCCATCCCAATGCACTTCGACCTGGCTGGTGAATCCCAGGCTGTCGTCCGGTGAGAGCGCATACGTCTTCGGAAAAGTGACGGCAGCGACCCTCGACTTGTTGAGAATGAGCGCTCGTTCGTCGCCGTCAATGAGAAACGGGAAGAACCCGGTCGGCTGATTCAGCCACTCGTCGGGGCGCGGCTGACCGGAATGATGCGACGATATCGACGGCAGGAAGACCTGACCTGTCAGTTTTTCGCCACCATCGAGAAACACTTCTGCGGGGATGGCGACCGTCGGGACGCGGAGATCATCTCTCATGATCAATCGCGATCAAGATACAGGAAAGGGCCTGAAAATTCAGAATGACTTCTGCTTTCGCCATGGTCGAGCACCACGTGTCATCCTGAGCGAAGCGAAGGATCCCCTTCCTCGATGCGCTAACGCCAAGCTTCAGGGGATCCTTCGCTTCGCTCAGGATGACACGTGCTCGCTCGGTCGCTGCGCTAACACCTACTGTACGTCGTGCCAGTGACCATGCTCCGCGGACCAGACCTTTCCGGCGGGCGCCGGTCCCGGGGGTTGCGTATTCACGCGGCGCTGCGGCACAGCCTGCGTTGCGTCGATCATCGCTCCGGCTGGCGCGTCATGCCAGTGACCGTGAGCGGCCGACCATACCTTCCCAGGAGGTGCCGGCTGGTTGGGTTGTGTGAATGCCATCGGGGGAGCCTGGCTCGAGCCTGTCGAGAGTGGCGCGGTCGAGGTTTCGATTTTGATCGGATTCGGGACGCCTGTACTGGCTGTACGCGAGCCTGGGGCGTCATGCCAATGGCCATGCTCGGCCGACCAGACCTTGCCGAGGGGAGCGGGACCGGGCGGCTGACCTGCAGGTGCGCCCGCTGCCGGTGCTGCGCCTGAGACCATGCCCGACTGCACACCGGCTTCGGGCGAGGGCGCGCGGTTGAGCCATGCGGCCACAGCGCCGGCTGCCACGAGGATCGATGCGGCCGCGATGATTCCGGAGCGCTTCGCAAACGATGAACTCGCGAACGCCGACTTGCCTTCGCAGCACTTTTTGAATTTCTTCCCGCTTCCGCAGGGACAGGTATCGTTCCGATTGGCTTTCATTAGGCAGATCTCCGACTGGCCGGTGTCCGGCTCTGATCCTGTACGTAAGGATTCAGGCGCGCTGTTTCTTCCCGGAGTAGTTGATACTATGCCCGGCGCGAATGGACTACAGCTCGAGATGATGTCGCCCGCATTCCGCGAAACGGTCGCAATCCGGCTATGGGCATGGTCGAAGATTCCGCTGCTTGCGTTCGTCAGGCCGTCCGTGATCGAGCTGACACCGGACCGTGTCATTATCCGGATCCGGCTCACGCGCCGCACCAGGAACCATCTCGGCTCGATGTACTTCGCAACGCTCTGTGCAGGCGCCGATACGGCTGGCGGGCTCATCGCCATGCGGACGATTCGCGAAGAGGGCGGCGGAGTGTCGCTGATCTTCAAAGATTTCACGGCCGAGTTTCTCAAGCGGGCTGAGGGCGATGTGCATTTCACATCCGAGGATGGAGCAGCAGTCCAGGCACTCGTGCGTGCGGCAATCGAAACAGGGGAGCGACAGCATCTTCCCGTGCACGTAACCGCTACGGTCCCGTCGAAGCTCGGTGACGAGCCGGTAGCGAAGTTCGTACTCACGCTGTCTCTCAAGGCGAAGAGTCCGCGATGACGAAGGTTGCAGTCATTACGGGAGGTTCGAGCGGAATCGGTGTGTCGCTCGCTCACGAGCTTGCGCAACGTGGCTACCGAATCGCGCTTGCAGCGAGGCGGACGGAACTTCTCGACGAGCACGTTTCAGCACTCGAGGCCGCCGGGCACGAGGCGATGGCTGTCGGATGCGATGTGACTGACGTTGAATCGGTGAGAGAGCTTGCAGATCGAGTCCGCGCCGAGTGGGGCGCAATCGATATGGCGATTGCGAACGCCGGGATCAGCACGCGCACGAAGGCGAGCCGGTTCGTGCTCGAAGACGCGGAGCGCGTCATGAGAACGAATTTCTTCGGCACCATCTACCTCATGGACGCTGTGATTCCGCAGATGGTGGAGAGGCGTTCAGGCCGTTTCGTCGGCATCGCCTCACTCGCGGGTCTGCGCGGCCTTCCGGGCGCCGGCGCGTACTCGGCGAGCAAAGCTGCGATGCAGTCGTTTCTCGAAGCGGCGCGCATCGAGCTTGCGCCGAAGGGCGTTGCCGTCACGATCGTCAACCCCGGGTTCATCGAGACGCCAATGACGGAAAAGAACGAATTTCCGATGCCCTTTCTGATGTCAGCGGACAGAGCTGCGCGCATCATTGCGAAGGGCTTGGATCGCGGCGCCAGAATCATCGAGTTTCCCCTGCCGATGTCGTTGATGGTGCGCGGAGGACGGCTGCTTCCAGCTGCGGTTTACGATTTGATTTACTCACGATTCGGCCGGTCGCGCGCGAGGTAGGTGCGTGCAGTGGTCGGTGTCATCCTGAGAGGCTGTGAATGAATCGCGCGAGTGTCATCCCGAGCGTCGAGCGAGGGATCTGGGAGGGGGTCTTTAGAGGGAGCCACCGCCCAGATCCC
>JBGSYJ010000284.1:0-7810 GCA_041750915.1 Thermoanaerobaculia bacterium
CGAACCGTGTACGCCGTGTAGAGGCGCGTGTCGCCGTTGTAGACGGCGAGAACCATACTCGCCGAGATGACTCCCGGAGTCACGCGGCCGAGTCTGTCGAGCGGCTGGCCCCGATCGTCCGTGAAGCGAACTTCGACTACCGGGCGTTGTCCCGGCGCGACGTTCGTCACGGAGACGACCTGGATGTTGAGTCCTGGCCGAATCCAGACGATCCCATCTTCGTCGAGGTAATACTCGAGATCGCTGGCTTTGTATGCGACCTCTGAAGGGCCGGGAAGTTTCACTCCCCTCGAGCGGCCCGCTGAAGCCTGAAGGCTTTCGTCGGGCGACGAGGCAGGGGGAGCGTGGCCTCCGGCTGCTAGAAGAACGCCCGTCATGGCAATAGTAGTCAGACCCTTGTGGATGATTGACATGCCGTTTCCCCTCTCGTGAGTGCAGGAATCCCGTTGTTCAGTCCGCCTTCGGCCCGACGGGCCGAAGCCACAGCAATAGTGTGATCAGGTAGTAGGCAACGCCGGCAAATAGAAACAGGCCGCCGATGAAGATGAAGAAGAGAAATGCCGTCGGGTGTGCCCAGAAAAGCGTGAAAAGCTCGACCACAAGTCCGATGATGATCAGGATCGCGCTGATGCGCAGTCTTCGTTCGAATGAATCGGCTGCTGTTCTCATTCGGCCTTCTCCCACCGCGTCGCAGCGGGGAGGGTGGACACTGAGTGCCCCCCTTCGTGACAGCCTGCACTCAAACACGAGAGCTTGTTGGCCCGAATTGCGGGAAGCGTTTCCTCTTCGAGCGTGTGAACCACGCCCTCCTCGAACGAGCGCGCGCCTTCATGACAGTGAAGGCACTCACGGTTGTTGTACGGAGTGTAGAGCTCGATCTTCTCAGGAGGCCCGGTCACATAGTTGACCCAGACATGCCGCAGCCCCCGCATCTTTGCAGCGGCGTCGCCGAACATCGTGTAGTCCGTGTGACAGGTGAAGCACGCCTTGTCGGGTGGCACCTGATGATTCTGATAGTGAACCGCCGGAATGAGCGCGCGATCATCCACCATCATGCTCGCCCCGTACGGCTCCATCACGTGACAGGAAAGACAGAATCTGGTGGTCTTCGATTGTTCGACGTGCTGGCTGACGCCCATGGCACCGATAGCCAGTGGAAAGATGAAAAGCGCGAGGAAGGCGACGGCTTTGCCGCCTTTGGAGGCCGTGATCGTGGGACGAAGAACGAAGATCGCCGACAGAGCGATCCCGATTACGATGACTGCCACGACCACAAGTCCCGCGGGATCCATTGGGTGTTCCTTCCTTGCATGCGCAAAGCGCGACGGCTCTTACGTCATGAGACCGATGTCAATTGCCCATAGCACGCGTCAACTTCACCAGCTGCGCGATCTGCGCTGCGTTGAGTTTCTTTTCGTATCCAGGCATCTTGCCCTTGCCTTTGGCAATGGCTGCAGTCAGTTCGGCCGTCATTTTCTTCACCTCAGGATGCGTGAACGGACGCACGTTCATTTTCTTGCCGGTTGGAGTGCTCGCGCTGCCATCCTTCGCATGACAGGTTGCGCACATCTTGTCGTACGTCGGGCGGATGGCCGCGTGGTCGTCACCTGCGCCGCCAGCCTGAGCGGGGCTCGGGGCAACGGTGAACATCAGCGTTGCCATCAAGGTGGCTGTAGAAAGGCCGGTCATCACCTTCGTCATCATTCTCATTGGAGCTCCTCCGCTCGCTTCCCCTGATCAAGGCCCTCAATCAAGGGGGAGCAAGACATGCTATCGAGCGTCGTGTCGCTTATCTGTTCCGTTCTGCACACACGGCCGTAACCTCTTGTGGTTCGTGCAGGCTATTTCCTTCTCCCGCACGATAGAGACTACTGCTTCTGCTCGGTATGCTTGTGTGACCGGGAACAGATCGCCGCGTGATGAGTGTCACCTGACAGTCGGGTTAGGCTCGTAGTCCACACCATGAGCAGTCGGTGCCTATCCTGCACGTGATTTGGATCACTCCGATATGTGACGATCGTCACATATCAGGAACTCAGAACCCCGAAATGACAAACTTTCACGACATCCAGTTCACGCCGGCTTCACGATTCCACTTCGTCGTGAACTTTTTCGACTTCGTCCAGAACTCGATCGAGCCCTTGCCGGTGATATCGCCGACGCCGAACTTCGATTCGTTCCAGCCGCCGAACGAGAACGGCTCGCGAGGGACGGGGACGCCGACGTTGACACCGACCATCCCCGCGCTCGCTTTCTCCATCGCATACCGGGCCATCGATCCGCTCTCGGTGTAGACCGACGAGGCGTTTCCGTACGGCGATGCATTCTCCACTGCCAGCGCCTCGTCGAGATCCGAGGTGCGGATGATGGCGAGCACCGGGCCGAAGACTTCCTCCTGGGCGATCTTCATCTCCGGGCGGACATGGTCGAGGATCGTCGGTCCGACGAAAAAGCCGTTCTCCCGCCCTTCGACGGTCGTCTTTCTTCCGTCGAGGATCACCTTGGCCCCGGCAGCTTCTGCTTCATCAATGTAGCGCTCGATCCGCTCTTTCGCCTCGCGGGAGATGACCGGGCCGATCTCCGTACCTGCCCGGAGTCCCTTTGCATACTCGAGCATCCGCTCCACGATGTGATCCGTGCTGCCGACCGCCATCATGACGGAAGCAGCCATGCACCGCTGACCAGCGCAACCGGACATCGAGGCGACGACGTTCGTCGCCGTCATCTCAGGGTCGGCATCGGGGAGCACAATCAGATGATTCTTGGCGCCGCCGAGTGCGAGCGCCCGCTTGAGGTTGTTCGTTGCCCGCCGGTAGACGATCTTCGCCACGCGCGTCGAGCCGACGAAGGTGACCCCCTCGATTCCGGGATGATCGCAGATTGCTTCCACGGTGTCCTGGCCGCCGTGCACGATGTTGAGCACGCCGTCAGGAAGTCCGGCTTCACGCAGCAGCTCGGCAATTTTTCCGGCGCTCAGCGGCACCTGCTCAGACGGCTTGAGGACCATGCAGTTCCCCAGTGCGAGCGCGTTCGGGATCGTCCAGTTCGGAACCATGTTGGGAAAGTTGAATGGAGTGATCGAGGCCACGACGCCGACCGGATAGCGCTCGATGCGGCACTCGACCCCTTTGCTCACCTCGAGCACTTCACCAGCGACGAGCTGAGGCAGCGAACATGCGAACTCGGTGAGCTCAGCAGACTTGAGAACTTCCGCGCGGGCTTCGCTCAGAACCTTGCCGTTCTCTTCCGTCACGAGCGCTGCCAGCGACTCGATGTCGCGCTCGAGCAGAGCCTTGTAACGGTAGAAGATCTGGACTCGTTCCTTGATCGGGGTCTCCGACCACGCCGGGAATGCGGCTTCGGCGGCCCTCACGGCGGCGTCGACATCCGCGGCCGACGAGAGAGGGACGCGGGATATCCGCTGTCCATTCGCAGGATTAACCACGTCGATGGAGGTGTCTCCTGCGGTTACGAATTCACCGCCGATGTAGTTGCGCACTTCCGGATGTCTGGTTTGCAGTTCTGATTGCATGAGTCACCTTTCGTAGGCTGCGTGAGCTCACAATCTGCACGGGAAGGGCACGGGATGCAAGGGGCGGCCTCGGAGCCCGGGGGGAGCGCCCTCACAGCGGAGGCGATCGGCCGCAGTGGTGCTCTCCCTCTCCCCGCGAAGTCGGGGAGAGGGTGGCGCGCGGAATTCGCGCAGACGTTGGGAACTTGCGAGATCGTCGCGCGCCGGGAGAGGGGCGTTGGGGGCTTGCCGCCTCTCAGCCAATCGGCTGCATTTGAATCACCTTCGTGGCCCCTCTCCCCTTGCCCCTCTCCCCGTTCACACGGGGAGAGGGGAATGCGAACTGGCGTCGCTTGTCACCGAGCGAGCGTTTCGAGCTCCGCGAGCAGACGATCCACCTCATCCTCAGTGTTGTAGATGAAGAAGCCGCTTCGCAGGAGACCGCCGCGAGCTTCGACACCGAGGCGCTCGACGGCACGTTTCGCGTAAAAGTGGCCGCCCCATGAGTTGATGCCGCGCGCTGCAAGCCGACGCGCGAGCTCGTCGGAGCGGAGGTTTTTCAATGTGATCGAGACAGTCGGTGCGCGCTGCGCATCCGAAAAATCGGGTCCCCAGCGCTCAGCTTCCGCAATTCCGGCGATGCCCTCCCAGTAACGAACTGCGAGCGCACGCTCATGCGAGCCGATGCGTCGAAACGCGTCAACGAGCCGTTCGCGCAGCGAAGAGCCTTCGCCCCACGACTCGATGTAACGAACAGCTGCCCGGACTCCTGCGATCGCCGCATAGTTCAGTGTTCCGGTCTCGATGCGCTCCGGCGCAGCCTGCGACGCAGTGACTAGGCGGGAGGTCTCGAGCGTATCGAGCAGACCCTCGCGGCAGTAAAGAATTCCGACGTGAGGGCCATAGAACTTGTACGCAGAGCAGATGAGAAAGTCGGGATCGAGCGCCTCGACGTCAATTGAGAAGTGGGGTGCATAGTGCACCGCATCGAGAAAAAGTTGTGCGCCGGCCCGGCGTGAAGCCTCGCGGACTCTGGCGACATCGTTCACGGTGCCGATCGCGTTGGATGCCATGCCGAGAGCGATGAGACGGGTGCGCGAGCTGATCTTCGCTTCGAGGTCGTCGTAGTCGAGGCGTCCGTCTTGGCGCATCGCCGCTTCATGAATGACGATTCCGTCTTCGCGAAGCGCGAGCCAGGGTCCTCGGTTTGCTTCATGGTCGAGCTGCGTGATGATGATCTCGTCGCCTGGCTTCATCGTCTTGACGAGTGCTTTGCTCAAGAGGAATGTCAGCGTCGTCATGTTCTGACCAAACGAGATCGTCTCAGCGGAGGGAGCATTGAACATCGCGGCGAGGTGCTCTCTCGTGTCGTGCACCATCACATCGGTCTCTTCCGAGGTGATGAAGCTCCCGCCGCTGTTGGCGTTCGATGTTTCGTAGTACGAGGAGATGGCGTCGATCACGACGCGGGGGACCTGGGTTCCAGCGGCACCGTCGAAGAAAACCAGCGGTCTGTCGTCGTGGGAGCGGGAAAGGGAAGGGAAGTCTCTGCGTGAGGTCGAGAGGTTCATCGGCGGATTTTAACCCGCATTTCTCACGCCGTTTCCTCGCGACGAAACGGTGTGAGAAATGCGGGTTAGTGGATAATGCGACCTGTTGAGCATACTCGATCTCGCGATCATCGCCCTTTACCTCGCGGGAGTCGTCCTGGCGGGCGGCTGGTTCGGTCGACGCCAGATCTCGACGAGCCGTTACTTCTTCGGGGGACGCCAGATGCCCTGGTGGGCGGTCAGTGCATCGATCGTCGCCACCGAAACCTCGACCATCACCTTCATCTCGATACCTGGAATTGCCTACGCGCGCGGTGGCAACTTCACGTTTCTACAGCTTGTGTTCGGTTACCTGACAGGGCGCCTCGTCATTTCCGCGATCTTCATTCCGCGGTACTTCGAAGGAAAGCTGGTGACGGTTTACGAGCTGCTCCAGGGTCCGTTCGGTGGACGGGTCAGAGGTCTCGCCGCGTCGCTGTTCATCACGATGCGGACGATCGCCGATGGTGTGAGACTGCTGCTGACGGCGATCGTCCTCGCCGCCGTGTACCGCGCATTCCAGACCACCTCCGACGCGGATACTGCCATCGTTGCCGCGATCGTCGCGATGGGACTCGTGATGATCCTCTTCACCTTCTTCGGCGGGATCGAAGCGGTCGTATGGATCGAGGTCGTGCAGCTGGGAATCTACATCGCCGGAGCACTCGGCGCAGCGTACGTGCTGGCAGGACTGATTCCCGGAGGCGTACAGGAAGCCGTCGCGCTTGGAAGTGCGCACGACAAGTTCCGGGTGTTCGATTTCAGCTTCGACATCCGGCGGACTTACGGATTCTGGGCAGGGCTGATCGGCGGATGTTTTCTGACGATGTCGACGCACGGAACGGACCAGTTCATGGTGCAACGATATCTGTGCACAGACAGCCCGCGAAAGGCGACTTTCGCCCTTCTCTCCTCGGGTCTGGTCGTGCTGGTCCAGTTTGTCGGATTTCTCTTTGTCGGTGTTCTGCTCTTCGCGTTCTACAGGCCCGACCTGCTTCCGGACTACGGACTCGGGGCCGCAGCTGCGCCCTTCACAGCCGGCGATCAGGTCTTTGCCGACTTCATCACGAATCACCTGCCGACGGGGCTTGCAGGGCTGGTCGTAGCTGCCATTCTCGCAGCAGCACTTTCATCTTCGTTGAGTGCGATCGCATCAACTGCGGTGGCCGATCTTTACCGGCCGGTCGTTCGCAATCGGGAGGACAGGCACTATCTCAATGTCTCGCGGCTCGTCGTGATCGTTGCAGGCGTCGCGCAGATCATCGTAGCTCTCCTGCTCCGCGGCAGCGCGCGTTCTGCGCTCGATACAGCCCTCAGTGTCGCTTCGCTCTTCAACGGACCGATCCTCGGAGTCTTCCTTCTGGCAGCCCTGCGTCGGGGAGGACCTGCTGCGGCATTTTCGGGCATGACTGCGGGATTGACGGCAGTCCTCTGTCTGCGATTCCTGACGACGGTTGCGTGGCCGTGGTACGCGGTGGTCGGGAGTCTTGTCACGCTCACCTCGGGACTTGTAGTGGATGGACTGACCGGCCGAAGTCGCCGGGAGGTGTGAGGCATTTTGTCGTTCCCGAGCAAGCGCGGGCGGGCGGGAGGGGCGAGGGATCTCCGGCGATAGTACATTTTCCGAAAGGCACCGGATGGTGGCGATAGGCCGATAGGCAACTCTGTACCATCGCCGGAGATCCCTCGCCCCTCCCGCCCGCACAACCAAGCTCGGGATGACAACCGCGTTCATTTCTCGCCACGTTGCCCTGTGCGTCATTCTGGAGCCCGTGATGACACTTCACAATTGATTCACAATCTTTCAGGATGACTCTTGCTTATGCGCGTTGAATGAATTGGGGAGATATAGTCTCCGTATGAATAGAGCCTTCAAACCACGACTGTTGCTTGCGTTGATCTTCCTGATCACGGCATGCGTTACACGACCGCTCGCCATCGATTCGAACTTCGATTCGGAAAAGCTTGCCGAGATCGACACGGCGATTCATGCAGCGATCGAAGCAGGTCGGATTCCAGGCGGAGTGATCGTCATCGGTCGTGGCGAAGCGACGTATCTGAAGGCTTACGGCAACAGAGCGATCGAGCCTGACCCGCAACTCGCGACGACAAACACGATCTACGATGCGGCATCTTTGACGAAAGTTCTCGCGACTGCCCCTGCGATCTTTCTTCTTCAGGAGCGGGGTCTGCTGGGTATCGACGATCTGGTGAGCCGGCACATTCCCGAATTCGGCGGCGAGGGTAAAGACGACATCACGATTCGCCACCTGCTGACTCACACTTCCGGCCTTCGTCCGGGGATCAACCCTTCCGGGTCGTGGTCCGGCTATGACGAAGGAATCGAACGCGCGATCGCTGAGACGTCGATGACCGACCCGGGATTCGCTTTCCGGTACAGCGACATCAACTACATCCTTCTCGGCGAAATTGTCACGCGAATCGCCGGGATGTCTCTCGACAAGTTCGTCGCGAGTGAGATTCATGGGCCACTCGGAATGGCGGACACCGGGTTTCTGCCGCTTGCATCGAAGGGAGGGCGCATCGCACCGACGGAGCGGACCGCGGACGGAACGATGCTCCATGGCGTCGTTCATGATCCGACTTCCCGGAGGATGGGTGGAGTGACGGGCCACGCAGGGCTCTTCACGACCGTCGACGATCTCGCGCGATACGCCCGGATGCTTCTCGATGGCGGAAGGCTCGACGG
>JBGSYJ010000285.1:0-65104 GCA_041750915.1 Thermoanaerobaculia bacterium
AAAGGACCCCCTCCCAGATCCCTCGCTCGACGCTCGGGATGACACTCGCGCGATTAATTCACAGATTCTGAGCGCAGCGAAGGATCCCCCGAAACCTCGCGATACAGCCAGTAGTAGGGGGATCCTTCGCTGCGCTCAGGATGACACTTGCTCCTGCGCAGGCCTTTAGTTGACGCCATTGGGGCAGGTCCTTCCCACTCTCCTGACTTATCCCTTGCTAACTGCGTGGCTTTTCATTACGTTCGGTCTCCATGACCCGCCCTGCATCCACGTCGGCTTCGACCGCCGCCCGTTCCTACCAGCAGGTCATGACCAAGCTGCTGCGCCATAACGCGCTGTTTCAGCTGCGGAAGATCATCGACAAGACGCTGGCGGCCGATATCGCACCGGTGATTCCGATGCTGATGATCGAGGACCGCCGGAAGATATTCGCGCTGCTGATCGAGGCCGGGAAGGCCGCGCGCGTCATTCTCGAGCTCGAGCACGATCAGGTGATCGAAACCCTGAGAGATCTGGACGATGCGACAGTTGCATCGATCTGCAACTCATCCGCCCCGGACGATGCCGCCGATCTGCTCGATCTCCTCGACGAGGAACGACGGCCGGTGATCCTGGCGAGGATGGATCCCTCCCGCGGGGCCAAGCTCGAGTCTCTGATGGTGCAGGAAAAAGAGACCGCGGGCTCGCTGATGACGACCGAGTTTCTCGCACTCGATGAGAACCTCACCGTCGCCGCCGCCATCGAGGCCATCCGTCACTACCCCCGCAAGGATTCGTTCTTCTACGTCTACACCGTCGACTCCGACGGCCGCCTTCTGGGCGTGCTGTCACTCAGGCATCTGATCCTGGCGGAACCGGACGCGAAGCTCAGCTCCATCATGGTGCAGCACGTCGTCCGGACGAGCGTCGATGACTCGCAGGAAGAGGTCGCGCAGGTCGTGGCGAAGTACGACCTCCTCTCGGTGCCCGTGGTCGACATGCAGAACCTTCTCGTGGGAGTCGTGACGGTCGACGACGTCATCGACGTCATCCAGGAAGAGGCCGAAGAGGACCTGCTCCATCTCGCGGGCGTCGATGTCACCGAGCGTTTGTCGACTCCCATGGGCAAGACCTTCAAAGCGCGATTTCCCTGGCTTGTGGTCAACCTCGCGACGGCATTCGTAGCGGCGAGTGTGATCCGGTACTTCGAAGGCACAATCGCGAAGTGGGCGGTGCTGGCGGCCTTCATGCCGGTGGTCGTCGGAATCGCCGGGAATGCCGGGACGCAGACGCTCACGGTGTTCGTCAGGGCGCTCGCCTTCGGCGAAGTCGACTGGGCGACACGAGGAAAGCCGATTCTCAAGGAGTTGCTCGTCGGGCTCGCCAACGGCCTCGGGATGGGACTTCTGACGGCCGCGATCGTGGGGCTCTGGACGGGCGATTTCAGGCTGGCGCTGATCCTCTTCGGCGCGATGACCTTCACTTTGATCGTTGCTGGAGTTGCCGGAGGGTTCACTCCTCTAATCCTCAAGAGGTTCGGATTCGACCCGGCCGTGTCGTCCTCGATTTTCGTGACGGCGCTGACGGACGTTGCTGGCTTCTTTGCCTTCCTGGGACTGGCGACCCTGGCGCTCCGTTACTGGCGTTTCTGACGATTGTCAACCCTCTTTCCGCTATCGAAGACAGATTGTTGGAGTTTCGCGGGGAAATCGGAGACGCCGACCGTGCAAATTCCGTGTGAAGTGCTTAAACACAAGAAAAATAATCAGTTAGCAGCTTCGCCCAGCGAGTTGTGCATTTCGCTCTCTCTTCGGCGGGTACGCCATTTCTGGAGTTTTTCACAGTGATTTCCGCGAGCTTTTCCACAGATCCTGTGTAAAGCGAAATTTCCCCTCCCGAACCACCCGAGGACTGCCGGAGGTAAAGTCCGCGACCGTCGACGCTTCACCCTGGAGAGGCCCGATGTCGAGAATCGCTGCGACCGATTTCCTCGTCGCAGAGTCGAGGCCCTCCATACTCTGGAGTGGTGGACTTCCACTCAGGTTCACGCTCGTTGAGGCGAGCGGCCCGGCAAGCGTAATCAGATCCCTCAGCCACGGAATGTCGGGGATCCGGACGGCGAGCGTGGCGGAGCCTGCGCTCGCGGGCACGGGTGTGTGCAGCGGCAGGATCGCTGTGAGTGGGGCCGGCCAGATGGTGGCAAGGAACGATTCGGTCAGCGGCGGCAACTCGACTCCAAGCACGGAGAGTTGTTCGAGGTTCGCGGAAAGGACGATGAGCGGTTTTCTTTTTTCGCGCGCTTTCAACTCGAACACAGCTTCGACGGCATCTCGTTTCAGTGCACTGCAGTGGAGTCCATAGATCGTATCGGTCGGGAGGATCACGATCCCGCCTTCACGAATCGCCGAGGCGAGTCTGTCGATCACATCCTCTGAGACTTCACCGGGGCGCGCTTTGTAGATGGACGGTTCAGACATGTCAGTCCCCGAGGTAACGCGAGAGGAGTGTTCTCGCCTCCAGTGTGTCGGTGGTTCCCTCGACGATGACCCGTCCGTCAGCGAAGAGTGTCAGCTTTCCTTCGGGGATCCTGATGGTGATCGATTCTTCGTGAGCCTCGAGATCGAATCGCTGCGCCAGCCGCGTCGCGATGCTCGCGATATCGGCCGCCGCGCCCGTTGCAATCTGCACCGAGTTCCGTCCGCACAGAGTCACCATCTCTTCCGAATGATCTGCGAGTGACGGCATCTCGCGAAGATCGCATGACGGACAGCCGGCGACGGGCTGCGTCTCTCTGAAGCGCCGCTCTCCCGGGCCTCCACCACTCCAGAGGTCGAACGTCGCGACGCCACGATCGACCTCTCCGGCAACGACCCATTTGAGGGCTGCCGCGACCTGAAGACCGGCGACGACCGAAGGCAGGGGAGTGATGATGCCGGCGACGTCACAACTTTCGTTGCTTCCAAGCGGCGGAAGAAATTCCATGAAGCAACGCAGACACGGGGTCACGCCGGGGACGATCGTCGCGGTCATGCCCCTGCTTCCAACGGCAGCGCCGTAAATCCAGGGAGTGCCGAGCTCGATCGCCGCATCGTTGATCAGGAATCGTGTACGGAAATTGTCGGTGCCGTCGAGGATGAGCTCGACGCCGTCGAGCAGAGTGAGGGCGTTGGCCGGATTGAGGTCCCGTACGACGGCTTCGCAGCGCAAAGACGAATCGATGCGTTCGAGATGGCGCTTCGCTGCGGAAGCCTTCGGCCGGGAACGTCCGGCATCGTCTTCGTCGAACAGAGCCTGCCGCTGAAGGTTCGACAGGTCGACGTAGTCGCGATCGATGATCCGAAGCAGTCCGCCGGAGCCTCGTCCGACTCCCGCGCGGGCGAGGAGCTCGGCGATCCTGCTGCCGAGCGCGCCACAGCCCACGATGGCGATGCGTGCGTTCTCGAGCGCCTTCTGCCCGTCATCGCCGATCGGCGGGAAAAGCCGGTGGCGGGAATGGCGATCGTCGGAGGACATCGAGTGAAGAATACCGCAGGGGAGTTCTCGCGGGCATCTTCGGGGCTTGTCATCCCGAGCTTGGTTGTGAGGGCGGGAGGGGCGAGGGAACTCCGGCGGTAGTACATCGTTAATTCGTCGGGGGTAGAGTCGACGTATGGGCTCTCCTCGAGGTAACTATGTACCATCGCGCGAGGTCCCTCGCCCCTCCCGCCCTCACAACCAAGCTCGGGATGACATTTCGCTTCACTGCGCCACGAGACTTCCGGGATGGATCAGTCCTCGAGGATGAACGTCACCAGCAGGTTCACCTGGTACGCGGTGATCTTTCCTTCTTTGACTTCGCAGCGCTGTTCCTTCACCCACGCGGACGTGACGTTTCTCAGCGTTTTGTTTGCGCGAGTGACGCCGAGCTCGACGGCATCCTCGAAGCTCTTCTCTGATCGGGCTGATATTTCGGTAACTCTTCCTACGCTTTCCATCGTTTCTCCTTTTCGTGAAAACGGACTGAAGAAACGTCCAGCAAGACCCGCGCCGAGGTCGATCGGGTCGTGAGACGGTACACTGGTGCGCATGAAGCGATACTCCAGAGCGAGGGCTGCGCTGCTCGTGGCAGCGATCAACTTCCGCACCCCCGAGCCACTCGATCTTCTCCGCTTTCTACGGCTTCCGGCGATTCATTTCGTGCTGCGGCGGCAATCGGTGGGTCGCCAGGCAGCTCACTCCTGTCGGGAAAGGTGCCACCCTGCGAAGCGATCGTGGGTCCGCACCGGCCGCGATCGTGCGCAGCGCTGAGTGCAGGCCGCCTGTCGGATAGAATCCTCACATGGGATCCGAAACGCAATGCGAAGTCCGATATCGGGGTGCGAGCTGCGAGGGAAAAGCGCTTCTCGAAACGAACGAGCTGCTGTTCAGGGGAAAGCCCGTGCGGCTGAAGATCCCGTTTGACGAGATCGACGAGATTTCGGCCGAAGAAGGTGTGCTCCATCTCTCATGGAAAGATGAACAAGTAGAGCTTGTGCTGGGCAAACTCGCAGCGAAATGGGTGATGAAGATCACGAATCCCCGAACCCTGGTCGACAAGCTCGGGGTGAAATCCGGGATGCGGGTTTCCGTGATCCGACTCCGGGACGAAACGTTGCGGATGATGCTCGAGTCCCGGGACGTCGAGATCCACGAAGGTCGCGGAGCAAAAGACAGCGACATCGTATTCGTCGGCGCGGAGTCGCGGGAGGAGCTTTCGGACTTTCAGGCGATTCGTGACCTGTTGAAACCGAAAGGCGCGATCTGGGTGGTCCGACCGAAGGGGACGGCTTCCATTTCGGACGCAGACGTAAGGGCCGCAGCGAAACTGGCGGGCCTTGTCGACGTGAAAGTGGCAGCTTACTCCGAGCGGCTGACCGCGGAAAAGCTCGTGATCCGTCGCGAAGGGCGATGAGCTTCGCGCGCCG
This sequence comes from Thermoanaerobaculia bacterium, assembly GCA_041750915.1. GTDB lineage: Bacteria > Acidobacteriota > Thermoanaerobaculia > Gp7-AA8 > Gp7-AA8 > JBGSYJ01. The sequence continues at coordinate 4,923 of JBGSYJ010000285.1, forward strand.
GTAACGCCGTCATTCGATCGCCGGGTAGAAGGCGACGAGCAGTACGCCGCAAAGCGCCGCGAATGCAAAGGGTGGAAGGGTGCGGATCAGCAGTGCCCGGCCACCCACCGTTGCAATGACCAGAGCCTTGAACGCGAGATTCGAGACCGTCGCAATCACGATCATGCGCCATGCCTGATCGACGGCGATCATGCCGTCGCGGGTGAGCTGCGACGCAGACAGGGTCAGCGCGTCGACGTCGGTCAGACCTGACATCGCTGATACGACGTAGAGTCCCCGATTCCCGAAGTACACTCGCGCCGCCGCAACGGCGACGAGAACCACGGCGTAAAGCGCGGCAAAGATCAGAGCCGGTTTCAGCTCAGTCGGGTTGTCCTGAGGCGGCATCGATGAATCTTCCCGGCGGCCTGCGAGCCAGAGTCCTGCGCAGGAGATCAGGTGTGCTGCGAAGAGGATCGCGAGGGGAATGGCCATCGCCCGTGCAGCAGCCGGGGCAACGACCGCCACCTCGGTGGAGACGCGCACGATCACGACGGTCGACGCGATCATGATCACGATCGCCGCCGCTCTCACCTGACCCTCCGCGCGCGCAGCGCGTCTCGCATAGCTGAACGTCGTGGCCGTGCTGGAGATCATGCCCCCGAGAATTCCGCCGAGCACCGTGCCTGCTTTGTCTCCCCAGAATCGGAAGATGATGTAGCCGCCCAGGCTCAGCCCGACGATCAACACCACCATCAGCCAGATCTCGCGCAGGTTGAGCACGTCGAACGGTCCGAAATTCGCGTCTGGGAGGACCGGCAGAATGACCAGCGAGATGAGAGCGAACTGCATGATCGCGCGGACGTCTCCCTCGCCGAGAGTCGCGACGATCTTGCGTAAACGCGTCTTCGCCTGCAGAAGCACGGCAACCCCGCCGCCCACAGCGACGGCAACCGCTGTGGGGCCGACCACGATGAAACATCCGACGACGAACATGAGAAGCAGCGCGACTTCAGTGGTCAGGCCGGGATCATCCGCGCGCAACGAGGTCGCGATATGTCCTGCGACGACAAGCAGCCCCATCACGATGAAGCCAGCGGCGACGAACCAGACGCTCAGCGGCCCGACGAGCAGCGCGCAGAGCGTTCCCAGCACTGTTGCGAGTGGGAAGGTGCGCACGCCGGCGAGGGGAGAGTCCACACTCTCGCGCTGCAGCCCGACGAGCAGTCCGAGCCCCAGGGCGATGCCGAGGTCCGTGAAGATCGTGGCCAGTTCCATCTGGCCGCATGCTCGCAGAAGCCGAGCCCGGCAGCAAGCAGGACTCCCTCTCCGGACTCACCGGCATCGGGCTTCGAATCCGAGGATGACGGGATCTTCGAGCTTCTCGGCGGGGAGGAGCTGATTGTTCGCGTCGACGGCGCCCCAATAGCCGTTTGCGATGTAGGCGAAACGGGAGCCTGCAACGACCCCGAGCGTCGGCTCTTTGTGTTGAGGATGGTTCAGGTCGATGACCTCGACGCCGTGAACTCGGTTCTGATCGAGCTCGAGACGAATCAAACGATTCGGATTGATTCCGTTCTGAACCGCAAGGAGATTGTTGCCGCAGCGATAGATCCCATCGATGCCGGCAAGAGATGAATCCTGCGGCGATTCCAGGTGTACGACTCTTTTTGTACCGATGTCGACACGGTAGATACCCGTCGAGTAGTCGGCGACGAAAATGCTTCTACCGTCACGAGAAAGATCGATCCCCTGGAGCGATTGAAACTGCTCGTCACGGATAAAGAGCTCCAGGCGGTCAGTCGAAGTGGAGATGCGGTAAACCTCGGGTTGCGTGCTGTCAGTCACGTAGACGGTTCCGTCTGGTGACAATGTGAGGTCGCCGAACCAGTGTTCGGACTTGTTTGCACCCTCAGGATCAATGGAGTACCTGTTCAGTAGCCGACCCGAATCGAGATCGAATTTGAATACCGCCGCGCCGCCGCGATCCGAAGTCTCGAATCCCACCATTTGAGGTGCTGCCGAAGACGCGACCCATAGAATTCTTCTGGCCGAGTCTGCGCGCATTCCCATCGCGGCAAGCAGGCCGGACGTGGGGCCCGCGAATTCACTCGACTCTCCTTCGGGCGTTACGCGAAAAATCCTTCTCTCTCGAACGCTGCTGACCAGAAAAACGCCGTTCTTCTCATCGAAAGCCAGCCCCTCTGGTATGAGCCCCTTGCCTTCGAATCCGAAGAACGGAGAGCTGGTGGTTACCACTGACTCACGGCTGAGCGAAAGCCTTCGCACGACATCCTGAAATCGCGGATCCCCTGCGAGCGGCCCAAACGTCTCTTCGCCTTCGACGTTCAGATAGAGGTCCAGCTCCGCGAGTCGTTCGAGCGCTGCGAGCGCTTCGTCGTGATTGCCCGAGAGCGTTTCCATTGCGGCCAGGTTGAACAGGAGCGAGGGATGAGTGGGCGCAACGCGCAGCGCGTCGCGGAAATGGTTGGCCGCAGCGGCGAAATCCTTCCTGCCGAACGCGTCGCGGCCGAGCTTCCGCGACTCTGCAAAATCGACCGAGGATTGCTGAGGTGCGGGCTGCGCGGATCTGCAGGCGAGCGGCAGAAGAACCAGGAGCGAACAGCACGAGACGAGAAGGGCCCTGTGCGCGAGTTTCATGGCGCACACTGTGGCCCTGATTCGGCGCCGAGTCCAGCGGCTGGGAGGTGTCAGGGAACTCGAACCTTCAGATGTCGCAGCTCCGGTGTAAGGACGTTACCGTTCGTTCACCTGAAGCTCGACTATGGGTGAACGAGCCTCAACTCTTCAGGAAACGCGAGGTGCGGAGCCAGTCGGGATCTGGATAGTAGGCGAAGATCGGGCTGCCGCCCTTGACGTGATCGATGATCTTTTTCGAGACCTTCGCAGGAAGCGCCGGACATCCCCAGCTTCGGCCGAGACGTCCCATCGTCTTCGTGATCGAATCGTTCACGTAAGGCGCGCCATGCATGACGATCGCGCGGACCAGCGCCTGATCGTTGAACCCCTGTTCGAGCCCTCGGAGCCGCAGCGAGTAGCCGTTGCTTCCGAAGTAGGTTCCTGCAGTGACGAAAAGCCCGAGGCTCGTTGCCCGGCTGTCGATCTGATTTGAAAAGCGCGTGGTGAGATTGTCGCCGCTGTTCACGCCGTGAGCGACGAGCTCGCGATAGAGAAGCTTCTTCTGTGCGAGATCGAATACGAAGAGGCGGGGCTGGGTGGAGGGCAGCGAGTAATCGATGACGGTGAGAAGATCCATGCGCGTCACGAGACCTTCACGGGCGGCATTTTCTGTGGCCTTGAGCGCGAGCCGGAGTGCGTCAGCCGTGAGCCCGGGGGCCTGGCCGAGGAGCGTAGCCGCGATGTCCGCTGGCTGGTGCCGTTGCGAAAGGGTCGTGGGAGGTTCGATTGATTTTGCCTGGAGGGGCGGCGGGGCGGAGGATGGCAGAAGGAGAATGAACGCGGCAAGGGGAAGTGCGTGCCGGACTGCGCGAGCAGCCCGTTGGTGGATCGGCTTCGCCATCATCTGGATCTCCGTTCGCTTCGATTGTAGGCGGAGGACCGTTCCGCCTGATGTTCAGTTTAATACAGAAAGTGGTTATTTGAATTCCCGGAGGCTGATCGGCGGGACCTCATTTTCCAGACTCTTTCGCTGGCCACGGCGCCTCAATCTGCCGGATCGCATAGCTCCGTTGGCGACAGAAACAGGATGTTTTTGACCCGTTCCTTTCTGAACTCGAACGACAGAAGCCACTTCGTTTCTCTGCCCTTGTGACGACCCGCTGCACAGAGGATGACGAGTTCTTCGTCGCTCGAAAACTGCTGCGTCGTGAAGGTCACGCTTTCGAATTCGCGATCGAAGCCGGGGAGGATTGCGTCGTTCTTTCTCGCGATTACGATGTGTTCATCGTCGGTCACGTTGACGATGTATACACGCTCATCGGTGACCTTCCTGAGCTTTTTCGTATCGCGAGCCTCCAGCGCCGTCAGGAACTCGCGGACGGTTGCATCCTGCCGTTCGCCCCCGAGCAGCGGTGTTGCGAGCAGAACCATTGCGACGACGAGAACGTGCCTGTACATTTCATCTCTCCTCGAACCCGGGATCGGCATGTCACGGACGACTCGGGGAGATTCCATTGTGGCCTGCTGCGCCCCCGATCGTCAAAACTCGGGCGGCGAAGCTTCGCCGGGGAAGGTGTGGATGAAGCGCGTAGGTCGCGCGAGACCGACCCGTCCTGCGGCGATTGTCAGTCGCGCGGAATGTGAAATGGGACTTCGTCGACGGGAGCCGCCGATCCAAATTCCCGAGCGTCTTCGAAGTCGGGAGATTTCTCCTGTTCCTGGCTGATCCGTTCCGATGATTCTTCTTCGATGTTCACGATTGCCTCCCTTGTTTACCGTGCTGCAAACTGGGCTGTTTCCGTGGACTCGTCCAGGGCCGTAGTCGAAGCTTTTCCTCCGGAGATGACCCTGGTGACCTCGTCGAAGTAGCCGGTGCCGACTTCGTGCTGGTGTTTCGTCGCCGTATACCCGTTGGCTTCCGCCGCGAACTCGGCCTGCTGCATCCGCGAGTAGGCGGTCATTCCCTCGTCGCGGTAGCTTCGCGCCAGCTCGAACATCGAATGGTTCAGGGCGTGGAAGCCGGCGAGCGTAACGAACTGGAACCTGTACCCGAGCTCTGCCAGTTCGCGCTGGAAGCTCGCGATCGCACCTGCCGAGAGTTTTTTCGCCCAGTTGAATGAGGGCGAGCAGTTGTACGCCAGCAGTTTTCCCGGAAACTCCGCATGGATGGCTTCTGCGAATCGGCGCGCCTCCGCGATGTCGGGTGTCGAGGTCTCCATCCACAACAGATCGGCGTACGGCGCGTAGGCAAGTCCACGTGCGATGGCCGGTTCGAGCCCTCCACGCGTCACATGAAAACCTTCCGCAGTTCGTTCGCCCGTGAGGAATCGATGATCGCGGTCATCGATATCACTCGTGATGAGCTTCGCGCTTCCGGCGTCCGTTCGCGCGATGAGCAGTGTCGGCACGCCGCAGACGTCGGCAGCGAGCCGCGCTGCCGCGAGCGTGCGGATGAAGCCGCCCGTCGGCACGAGCACTTTGCCGCCCAGATGACCGCACTTCTTTTCCGAGGCAAGCTGGTCTTCGAAGTGAACGGCGGCGGCGCCTGCTTCAATCATCAGCTTCATCAGCTCGAACGCGTTGAGGGATCCCCCGAAGCCGGCTTCCGCATCCGCGACGATCGGCGCGAACCAGCAGGTGCCGTTGCGCCCCTCGCTGTGGTCGATCTGGTCGGCGCGCTGGAGCGCCTGGTTGATCCGCTTGACCACGTGAGGCACGGAGTTGGACGGATAGAGACTCTGATCGGGGTACATATGCCCCGCGAGGTTCGCGTCTGCGGCGACCTGCCACCCGCTGAGGTAGATCGCTTTGAGGCCTGCCCGAACCTGCTGGATCGCCTGGTTGCCGGTCAGTGCTCCGAGCGCAGCAACGTATGGCTCCTCGGAGAGGAGGCGCCACAGCCGATTCGATCCGAGCTCCGCGAGTGTGTGGGCGATGTCGATTCCGCCGCGCAGCCGAAGCACGTCTTCGGCGGAATAGTCCCGTACGACGCCCTTCCAGCGCGGATCGCTGCTCCACTCCTGTTCGATGGTCGCTGCGCGGTTCACTTCCCTGAGTGCTGCCATCATGCGGCTCCTTTTTCGAGTGTGAGCAGTTCCTGGTAAGCGGGTATGGTCAGAAAATCTGCCAGCTCGTCCGCGAGGATCAATTCATCGAAAATGCGCGCGGCGCGATCGAGATATCCCGCGGCGGCGCGATCTTCTCCGAGCCGTTCGCGGATCGACGCGAGCTCCTCATCCCTCATGCGGCCATAGAGGGCGGCGTCGAGGCCTCTTCCGTCGTCGAGCACCGCTCCGTGATGAATCCACTGCCACAATTGCGTTCGCGAGATCTCGGCAGTGGCCGCGTCCTCCATCAGGTTGTAAAGCGGCACACAGCCGAGTCCTGCAAGCCAGGCTTCGAGATAGAGCACCCCGACGTTGATGTTCTGCCGCACGCCGCTCTCGGTGATTGGGCCTTTTGGGAGTCGGAGCAGATCCTCGCGGCTGATATGGACATCCCCGCGTTTGCGATCGATCTGGTTTGGTCCCGGCATGTGCTCGTCGAAGATCCGCTTAGCGATGGGGACGAGTCCCGGGTGCGCGACCCAGGTTCCGTCGTGGCCGGCCCTCACCTCACGCAGCTTGTCGGCTTCGACCTTCCGCATCGCGGCGGCGTTCGCGTCCGGGTCGTTCCGGATGGGAATCTGAGCCGCCATGCCTCCCATCGCATGAATGCCGCGGCGATGACATGTCTGAATGAGCAGATCGACGTATGCGGCGAGGAAATCTTTGTCCATGGAGATCAGCGCGCGGTCGGGAGTGATGAATCCGTCACGCGCTCTGAACTTTTTGATGAAGGAAAAGATGTAGTCCCAGCGCCCGCAGTTCAGTCCAGCCGAGTGGTCGCGCAGTTCCCACAGGATCTCGTGCATTTCGAACGCTGCGAGAATGGTTTCGATCAGCACGGTTGCGCGAATCGAGCCGTCGGGAATTCCGAGCTCGCGCTGCGCGAACACGAAGACGTCGTTCCACAGTCGCGCCTCGAGGTGCGACTCCAGCTTCGGAAGATAGAAGTAAGGCCCGGTGCCTCGAGACTGCGCTTCCTTCGCGTTGTGAAAGGAGTAGAGGCCGAAATCGAAGAGGCTTGCGCTCATCGGCTTTCCGTCGACCACAAAGTGCTCTTCCAACAGATGCCATCCGCGTGGACGGACCATCAACGTTGCCGTCCGTTCCTCCAGCCGGTATTGCTTCGTACCGCTGTCGAAAGAGATTGTTCGCCGGACGGCGTCGCGCAGGTTGATCTGGCCTTCGAGATTGTTCGCCCACGTCGGAGCGTTGGCATCCTCGAAATCAGCCATAAACACGCTCGCGCCGGAATTGAGCGCGTTGATGATCATCTTCCGGTCCGTAGGCCCCGTGATCTCGACACGCCGGTCGAGCAGATCCTTGGGGATGTCCGCGGTAGTCCAGTTGCTGTCGCGAATCTCGCGTGTTTCGGGCAGGAAATCGGGCAATTCGCCCGCGTCGAGTCTCGCGGCGCGCTCCAGCCGATGGGAGAGCAGCGTTTCACGGCGGGCTCCGAACGTCCGCTGGAGCCGGGTGAGAAATGTTGTGGCTTCAGGAGTGAGGATGCCGGCCGAGGCCGCCTGCGACCCTGGAGTGCCGGGGTTGGGATCGGATGCTTCAGGTTGTTTGATCACGGTGAGTCATTTTGCAAATATGGAGGCTGATAGTCAACAACTAATGCTATTGCAGCAAGTTACGTTGTATACCGTTGTGAAGCTAGTTCTGTAAATCTGTAAATTCTAGTAAAGTTGTCTTGACCCGGAACCCTACGGGCGCGACCCTGTCGATAGGAGCTGCTCATGAGACATCTGCCGAAGCTCGGAACAAAAGTGCGCGCCATGCGGCGCCGGGAAGGACTCACGCAGAGTGACCTGGCCGCAAAACTCGAGATCTCGCCGAGCTATCTCAACCTGATCGAACACAATCAGCGTCCGCTTACAGCGCACTTGCTCGTGCGCGTGGCGCAGCTCTTTCGCATCGATCTCGACTCTTTTGCCGACGACAACGCGAGTCGGTTGGCGGCAGACCTCCAGGAGGCTTTTGGCGATCCGCTGTTCGAAGAGCATTCACTCAATACTTCGGATGTGCGCGAGCTCGCTGAAAACACTGCGGCCGCGCGCGCTGTCCTTTCGCTTTATCAGGCGTACCGTTCCTCGGCCGAATCCACCCGCGCACTTGCAGCGAGGCTGTTCGATGGCCAGGACTTCATGGGAATCAATCCCGCACATCTGCCCTCCGAGGAAGTCTCGGAGGTGATTCAGCAGAATCTGAACTACTTCGCGGAGCTGGAAGCACTAGCCGAGGATGTAGCGCGGCGGACACGTCTGGACAGGCGCGACATGTATCGCGCGATGGTCGAGTATCTCCTCCAAGCGCATGCGACGGTGGTGGACCGCGTTCCGGTGAGCCGGGATCGCGGAGTGGTCCGGCGCTATGATCGGGAGCGCCGTACACTCTTTCTGTCGGAAGTTCTGCCGCCCTGGAGCCGTAACTTTCAAGTCGCCTATCAGATCGGACAACTCGAAGGCGAACAGATCATCACCTCGATTCTCGACCGGCATCAGTCCCTGCTCACGACTCCGGAATCTGTGAAGCTCTGCCGGATCGCGCTGGCGAACTATTTTGCTGCGGCGTTGCTCATGCCGTACGAGGACTTCATCCGAACCGCCGGAGAAGTGCGCTACGACGTCGAGATGCTGCAGCATCACTTTACGGCGAGTTGGGAACAGGTCTGTCATCGGCTCACGACGCTCCGGAGACCGGGCTCGATGGGTGTGCCGTTCCATTTCGTGCGCGTCGACATCGCCGGCAACATCTCCAAGCGCTACAGCGGCACAGGGATTCGGTTCGCGCGGTTCTCCGGTTCGTGCCCAAGGTGGGATGTTCACGCGGCCTTTCTGACTCCGGGCCGCGTCCGCACGCAGCTCTCGAAGATGCCAGATGGCACGGCGTACTTCTGCGTGGCGCGCACCATCAGGAAGAGCTATGGCGGCTTTGCTTCAGGTGATGCGCTCATGTCGGTGGGCATCGGATGTCCGGTCTCGGATGCCCGGCAGCTCGTGTATGCCGAAGGGTACAATCTCGAAAATCTCGAAGCGGCCGTACCCATCGGCACGACGTGCCGTCTTTGCGAACGGCTCGATTGCGATCAGCGCGCGTTTCCTCCGCTTCAGCAGGGTCTGGTCATCGATGAGAACGTGCGCGGCCGATCGTTCTACGCACCTGCCGAAGTGTCCAGTGTTGACGAAGCGGGGATACCGGCCCTGCTGCCGGTGCGTCGAAAGCGGGCACCTCGACAACCGTGAAGGTTCTGAGTTCTGCACGCCCACACGAGTTCTGGGTTCTGCACGCCCGGCCCTCCCACACGAGTTCTGGGTTCTGAGTTCCCACCCTCCCACTCACAGATCACAACTCACAATCTGGAAAGGGGTGGGAGGAAACCCAGAACCCAGAACCGAGAACCCAGAACCCAGAACCACAACTCCGACCGAGCGTGGAGTTTTCTGAACCTCGTCCCTGATTTTTCCGTATTGTGTATTCGTGTTCCGACTCGAAACGGATCGGCTGATCATTCGTCCCTGGCAGAAAACGGACCGTCCGGCTCTCCGCAGAATCATGCGAGGCGCCGAAGTGACACGTTATGTCCACGGCGGGCATCCCTATACGGTCGACGACGAAGACGACTTTTTCGCACGGCAGGCACGACAGCTGGCGGAGAACCACATCTGCATGGGTGCAGTGGAGGAGCGGGAAAGCGGTCTGGTGGTGGGCATAGCCGGATCGCAGCCACTCGGGACCACGCCGGACCTCGAGATCGGCTGGATTTTCGATCGTGCGGCATGGGGGCGGGGTTATGCAACGGAGGCTGGCGCTGCAGCGATGCAGCATGTGTTGCATACACTCGACCGCCCGCGCGTTGTCGCGATCATCGATCCAGGGAACGAAGCATCTAAGCGGGTGGCCGCCCGGCTCGGGATGCAGTACGAGGACCGGTATACGGGCGCTCAGCTGGGGCACAGGAAGCCGGAGATCAGCGTCGATCTTTATTTCAGGGACCGGCAGGCCATCGTGTAGTTGCGCTCCGAGCGACGTTGTTGTCATCCCGCACAACCAGGCTCGGGATGACAAGCTCGTTCATTTCTTGCCACAATGATCTGTCCCGCAACCTGGATTATGTCTCCCTCAGCAGTCGTTTCCCCTCAGGAATGCCCAACTTCGAGAACCCCCCGACGCGCCCCCTCATGTCGCTCTATCACGGGATGCGCGGCCTCTGTTCCCGCTGCGGCGAGGGCCCGCTCTTCCGCCGCGGACTCAAAGCATGGGAGCGCTGCTCGGCCTGCGATCTTCGCTACCAGCGCAATCAGGGCGATGTGTGGATGTTCGTCATTATGATGAACCGCATTCCCGTCGCACTGGGAGTCGCGATCGTCTACTTCGGCTTCCGTGCGGCGAGTCTCGAAACATCAATCCTGTTTTTTCTTTCGCTCGCAGGACCGCTACTCGCCACGGTGCGCCACAGGCAGGGGATCGCGCTCGCACTCGACTACCTGTCGCGGGTCTATCTGCCCGATTCTTCCGACGAGATTCACAAAGAGCGCGCGCTCGCGAACACCGAGGCGATTCGACGCTCGAGAATGGCTGTCTGACGAGCGGCCTCGATGGATCAGACCAACTCCCCCGGTCGCAGCGAAAGCCGCGATTCCCGCTCCAGCGATCTCGAACAGTACCCTCCGATGCCTGTCATCGTCGGAGCCCCTCGGTCCGGGACGACGCTACTCCGCTTCATGCTCGACGCGCATCCGGACCTTGCGATTCCTCCGGAAACGGGGTTTCTCCGGCTCTGCGAAGAGTGGTTCCATCACGACGTGAGCCCCGAGAAGTTTCATCACGCACTCACCAGCTTTCCCGAATCGATGCCGGCCTGGGCGGATTTCGGTGTCCGAGCCGAAGATTTTCATGCCGCGCTCTCGCAGCTGGTGCCGTTCACGGTTGCCGACGGCTTCCGCACTTTCTACAGGCTTTATGCGGAGCGCTTTGGCAAGAGCCGCTGGGGAGACAAGACTCCGCTCCATAGCCGATACATCGATGCAATTCGGCGAGTCATTCCTGAGGCCCGCTTCATCCACATCATTCGCGATGGACGCGATGTCGCGCTTTCCCTCAGGGAAATGTGGTTTTCGCCTGGCCGCGAAATGGAAATCCAGGCGGCTCACTGGCGGGACTGGGTCGTCGCGGCGCGGGAGGCCGGTCGCGGGCAGCCCGACTATCTCGAGGTTCGCTACGAAGCGCTGATACGCGAGCCAGAGAGCGTGATCCGCGAAATCTGTTCGCTGATCGACCTCGATTTCCAGAGCGAGATGCTCGACTACCACCGGCGCACACCCGAAAGACTGCAGGAGCACAGGGCCAGATACAGGGCCGACGGAAGTCTCCTGATTTCTCACGAGCGCCGCCTCGAGCAGTTGCGCCTCACGACCCGCCCCCCTGATCCAACGAGGGTATTGGGATGGAAGACAGCCATGTCAGACGAAGATCGCACCCGATTCGAGGCCATCGCGGGAGAGCTCTTGAGAGATCTCGGATACGAAGAGTGAGCTGCATCAGTCGGAGAATGCTCATCTGCTTCGCGATTAACCTCAACAATCGCACTGCTATCTTCAGGACTTGTCATCCCGAGCAAGCGCGGGCGGGCGGGAGGGGCGAGGGATCTCCGGCGGTAGTACATTCGTGATTCCCGACCCGGCGTCGGTGGTGGAGGCCGATAGGCAACTATGTACCATCGCCGGAGATCCCTCGCCCCTCCCATCCGCACACCCAGGCTCGGGATGACAGGCTCTCGTTCATTTCGTCACTCGTCATTCGTGAACTGCCGCACTACATATCGTTCCAGTGGAGGATCGCGTTGTAGACAAAGCGAAAGTCCGAGTGCGTCAAATAGCGGTGAAGCGGATTGAAGTTGAACAGAATCACGCGGCCTTTCCCGACGGGCAGGTCGATGATGGCCGGTTTGCCTTCGACCACATCACTCGACTTCACGAATCCGGAAAGCACGAACGGTTTGCCGTTCTTTTTCTCTTCTTCTTTCTCCTCTGCGGACTCAACCGCCGGCGCAGCGGCCATTGGAGAATCGCCCCCGTCCGCGAGATTCATCGCCGGTCCATCTGTTTCGATCTTCTTCGTCCCGAATTGCAGGACGACCCTGTCGCGGTCCCGGTCGCGGACATTGAACAGGGGCGCATTGCCGCGAAAGATCGACGGTAGCTCTTCATAGCCGTACACGATCGGATGAAGCGGCCGCAGCACTTTCGCCTGCACTTCCGAGCCGGGCGTGTTGAACGTCGCCGGGGCGACGCGGCTGATACCGCGGGCGATCCCGCCGTCGACGGCGAGAGTGCCCGCATTCTCCAGAGTGACTAGCAGCCCGCCGTCATTCACGAACTTCTGAAGGTTGCTCAGGCCTTCCAGCCCCATGCCGCCGGTGATGTCCGGTGACGCGTTCGGAACTCCGTGGCTCGGAAACTCCGCCGTCTTCGTGTAAGCGAGCGGGCCATACTTCGTGTCGTGTCCATGGACCATGCGAGCCAGGTCGCCGCCCGAGTTGCCGAAGAGAATCACGTCGAAGCGTTCTCCGAGGCTTCCGGCACGGAGGTCGCCGTCGTGGATCAAGGTGTAGGGGAGGGAGATCTGGTCGAACGTGTAGCGGATCCAGCCGATGTCCTGGGTCGAGGTCCACGTGTGCATGACGGCGACTCTCGGCATGTCGACGATATGGCGCGCCACCTGAGGCATGCGGCGCACGGCGGTCAGATCAAGTCCGGTCTTTGCTGCGGCGCTCTCGGCATCGGCCCGTGAGGCCTGCACGATCAGCGTGCCCGCTGGATATCGTTTCCGATCGACTTCGAAAGACTCCCTCGCAGCTTCGATCGTTCCCTGCAGTGCGAGTCGAAGTTCCATGATCGCGTTCTGCCCCTTGTCTGCGACGAGAAAGACGTCTCCACTTCCCGAAACTCGGCCCGTCGGCTTCAGATCTTCGGCGAGCATGGTCATCGATGACTCGAGGATCTTCCGGTCGGCGACTTTGCTTCCCTCGACTCCGTACAACAGCGGCCATGTCCACGCGACGTCGTCGTACGGAGTGTTGGGCTCGTCGGCAGGAAACTTCTGGACATCGAGCAGCGTGATGATTGCGTCCCGATATGGCTGATCGAGACGGACGACGTACGTTCCCGCCGGATGCGTCTTCTCGCCGCCCTTGAACGGCTGGTCGAGGCGGTGCACCTCATATCGGTGCGCTCGAAGTCTGTTGATCAGATACGCCAGCCGGCCGCGGTCGCGCTGTTCTTCCGGAAAAACCCACGCATACGGCGCCGTCGTTTTCGATTTTTCGATATTGCGGAAGCCTTTGGTCCATCCGCTGCGGAGAAGATCCGTCCCGTGAACACTCGTGTATGCGAGTGCTTCCAGTACGCCGGCCTGCATGTAATTCGTGTTGTTTCTCATCGACCACTTCAGCTTCTTTGCCGGCGGGTCCGGCCGGTACCACTGCGCTTCGGTCACCGGCCTGCCGACGAATCGCGTGTTCTCCAGATTTCTGTCATAGGTTCCGGCGAGCGAGTTTCCGAACGTCTCGTAGAAGCGTCCCACCGAGTTGTGATTGTTCGCAACCGAGAAGAGGTACCCGGGCCACCATCCGTCCCAGAAGCCCCAGGTCCAGACACCGGGCAGTCCCATCGCCTGCAGCGATCCCGCTTCGTTGTGTGCGTACTGCGTCCACTGATTGACTGTCATCGCGCTGACGGCACTCGAATAGGGGCCGTGTCCGGTGGAAATGTAGAGAAGCGGGAGCGACTCGTGAAGGTCATGGACGACATGCGGGTGGTACTTGAAGAACGTCTCGTGTACCGCGCGCGTGAGCGCGAGTGCCTGCTGCATGCCGTCACGGTTGTTGTCATGAAACGCGTAGTGGCCCCAGTAAGGCGGCGAGGAGAACTCCCGCAGCTCCTCGTAGGAAAGATCCCGGTCGCGGAGGTGACGGTAATACCACTCGACCATGCGATCGCGACCATCCGGCTCGGCCACCGGCGTGATGAGCACGATGACTTCGCTGCGGATGCGGGCGATCTCCGGTTTGTCGCTCACCGCAAGACGGTAGGCCAGCTCCATGAGCATCTCCGGGCTTCCCGTCTCTGTCGAATGAAGACCTCCGATGAGGTGATAGATCGCCTTGCCCTCTGCGACGAGCGATTCCATCTCGCGCGCGGTCGTCTTCCGCGGGTCTGCGAGCCTGCGTGTGATGTCTTTGTATCGCTCGATGTTTTGTAGATTCGCCGCATCGGACACGCGGATCAGTACCAGATCCCGTCCCTCCTCGGTTTTTCCGATCACTTCCATCTCGACGCGGTCGGAAGCTGCGGCGAGCTTCGAGTAGTAGTCGTAGATCTTCGCGACGCTGGTCAGCTCGTTCGGCGCACCCGCGACCCGTCCGAGAACGTCGGATGGCGACGGCACGTTCGCTGATTCGGGCACATACGCGACGGTCGGCGGAAGGTATTCGGGAGCGGTCGTGAATTGGCGGATCTGCTCGACACTTCCCGGCTCCGGCGTGTCGGGTGACCAGGAGGGCTCCTGTGCGACCAGGGGAAAAATGAACATCGCGGCGGCAACGCAGACGGGGATCAGACGACGGCGCATGGACTCTCCTCGATCGGTATTCGTGTGATGCGGCATGTGTATCACGAAAGTGTGAAAGGAATGCGTTGGCCGTCGTGCTCTCCCTCTCTCCGCGAAGTCGGGGAGAGGGTGGCGCGCGGCCCCGCCCGATCGTTGGGAACTTGCGAGGTCGTCGCGCGCCGGGAGAGGGGCGTTGGGGGCTTGCCGCTTCTCGTGCCGATGGGCTGGATTCGAATTGCCTGCACGGCCCCTCTCCCCGTTCACACGGGGAGAGGGGAATCGGGCCTGCGTCATTGCCGCCACGCACCCGCCTGTATACTTTTCATCCCTCCCATGAAAAATCCGAAATCCGTTTCCTCGACAGACGTATTCAAATTCGGCGGCGTGGCGGTCGGCAGCGCGGAAGCCGTGCGCGCTGCGGCCGCTCACGTGAGAGCTGCGACAAACCATCCGGTAGTAATCGTCTCCGCGATGAATGGAGTGACGGATCTTCTTCTCGGCGTGGCGAACGCTGCCTCCCGCCGAGATCGCGCCGCATGGGAATCGGCGGCGCAGACATTCGCAAAGCGTCACGCCACTCTGATCGAGGAGCTGTCGATGCCTCGCCGGGCCAGCCGCAAACTCCTCGAGCTGATCGACGAAACGACGGCCGAGATGCTCGCGATGGCGGAGAGCATCTTCATCCTTCGCGAGCTGACGCGCCGCGCGGAGGATGCGATCGTCGCCCGCGGCGAGAGACTGCTCGCGCGCATCTTCGTCGAGTTCCTTCTGCACTCCGGAACTTCCGCGGTCTATCTCGATGCCTCCGAGGTCATCTTCACTGCGCGACGTCTGGGAAGCCTCTGGCCCGACTTCGCGAAGTGCGAGCGAGCCGCGAAGAAGCTAATCATTCCGCTGATCGAACAGTCGGTCGTTGTCATTCCGGGATTCATCGGATCCGGCCCGGACGGCGAGCTCGTTACCCTCGGACGAGGAGGCTCGGACTTCTCCGCAGCGATCATCGGGAGGAGTCTTCACTGCCGGAGTGTGACGCTCTTCAAGGAAGTTGACGGGCTCATGACCGCCGATCCGTCGAGTGTCCCGCATGCCCGCGTGCTTCCCGAGCTTCACTATCGAGAAGCCGCCGAGCTTGCGTTCTACGGTGCGAAAGTGCTCCATCCGCGCACGATGGTGCCACTGGCGGACCGGAAGATTCCTCTTCATCTTCGCAACACCTTCCGGCCGGAATCGAGCGGCACGCGAATCGCGCATGACGTCAAACCCGGGGACTACCCGGTTCGCGCGCTCACCGCGATTCGCAGGCAGGCGCTCGTCGCCATCGAAGGCAGCGGCATGATGGGCGTCCCGGGCGTCGCCGGCCGCGCGTTCACCGCGCTCTCGGACGGCGGCCACTCGGTCGTGATGATCAGCCAGGCATCGAGCGAAGCGAGCATCTGCTTCGTACTCCCTCAGGATGAGGCAGACCATGCAGTCAAAGCTCTGGATCAGGCATTCGCGGCGGAGCGCAGGTTGAAGCTGATCGAGCGCATCCACGCCGAGAAGAAAATCGCGCTCATCGCCGTGGTCGGACTCGGAATGAAGGGACGTCCCGGAATCGCAGCCCGCACGTTCTCGGCGCTGAGCGGCGAAGGGATCAACGTCATTGCTATCGCGCAGGGATCTTCTGAGTTGAACATCACGGTGGCGATCGACGAGGCCGATGCAACACGGGCGCTGCTGTGTCTGCACTCGGAGTATCAGCTCGATCGTCTCCGCCCGCTCGCGGATGTGACAGGGCGCGAATCGAAGCTCACGCTGCTCGGATTCGGCAGGATCGGTCGCGCGCTGACCTCGCAGCTGCTCGCGCAGGAGAAACATCTGCGCGACGAGCTCGGAATCGATCTCGAAGTCGTCGGGGTCGCCGACAGCTCAGGCATCAGGATTGAGGAGAAGGGATTCTCCCGCGCTGCCCTCCAGCGACTCGCGAAGAGCAAGGCTTCGGGTGCGAGGCTGTTCGATCGCGACTCGCCGCTCACTCTTCCCCAACTCCAGCAGATGCTGCGTGAGGAGCTCTGGATTCTCCCTTCGCACCGGCCCATACTGGTCGATCTCACATCAGAGGAGACCGCGCCGCTCATCCAGGAGGCACTCGAGCAGGGCTTCCACGTCGTCCTGGCGAACAAGAAGCCGCTGACCGTTCCGCAGATCGAATACGACCGGATGACGCAGTCTGCAAAGGAGCGGCACCTGTCGCTGCGGTACGAAGCGACGGCCGGAGCTGGCCTTCCGGTGCTCGACACCGTCTCGAAACTCCATGAAGCAGGCGACCGCGTCTCCTCCATTCAAGGCTGCTTCTCGGGTACCCTCGGATATCTGATGAGTGCACTGGAAGACGGCGTCCTTTTTTCTGATGCAGTGAGAAAGGCATGGAAGCTCGGATATACCGAGCCCGATCCTCGCGACGATCTCTCGGGGATGGACGTCGCCCGCAAGGCGCTGATCCTCGCGCGGTCGCTCGGGATTCGCGCCGAAATCTCGGACATCGCCCTCGAGCCTCTGTTCGGATCTGACGTCGACAATGCTGATCCTGCAGGCTTCGTCGAAGGGCTCGTCGCATTGAATTCTTCGTTCACAGAGAGAGTGGAGAGCGCCCGTCGAGAGAAGAAGGTCCTCCGCTATGTTGCGAACATTTCGAGAAGATCGATTCGCGTCGGTATCGAAGCGGTTCCGGACTCGTCCCCTTTGGGGAGACTGCGCGGAACTGACAACCAGGTGGTCATCCATTCGCGACGATACAAGACGAATCCTTTGATCGTTACGGGTCCTGGTGCGGGAGCGGAGGTCACGGCGGCCGGTGTGTTGAATGACATCGTAGCGATCACAACTGAGGAGCGGAGAAGACGGCGATGAGCAGCGGATCCTCATTCGCTCCAGGTTCGATCGGCAACGTCGGCCCGGGCTTCGACGTCCTCGGACTTGCCGTCGAAGCGGCCGGCGACCGCGTAGCCGTCGAGTTGACGGATGGCGAGGCGAGGGTTGCCGAGGTCACCGGCTTCGATTCCCACCTGATTCCTCTCGAGCCGGAGATGAACGTAGCCGTGATCGCGGCTCGCGCGTGGCTTCGCGACGCCAAGATTGATGCAAATCCGATCGTGACCATCGTGAAAGGGCTTCCTCTGTCAGGCGGACTCGGAGGGAGCGCGGCCAGCAGCGTTGCGGGAGCACTTGCGGCCGCGCTGGCGGCTGGAGCAACTCCGACTCCGGAATCGCTGATGCTTGCAGCCCTCGAGGGTGAGACGCTCGTCTCGGGAAGGCATCTCGACAACATCGCGCCGGCGGTTCTCGGGGGGTTATCTCTCGTCCGCTCGGTGGATCCAATGGACGTGATCTCACTTCCTTATCCGGACGAATGGATGCTGGCACTCGTGACGCCGCATGTGCGGGTCGAGACAAAGTCTGCGCGCGGTGTGCTGCCTGAGCTCTGGCAACGGGAACAGTGGATCCGGCAGATGGCGAACACCGCTTCGATGGTGCATGCGTTTTCGTCGGGAGACCGCGATCTCATGTGCCGCTCGCTGGTCGACCTTTACGCAGAGCCGAGAAGGGCGAGCCTGATTCCCCGTTTTCACGAAGTGAAGAAAGCGGCGCTTGAGCATGGCGCCTTCGGTTGTTCGATCAGCGGATCGGGGCCGACGATCTTCGCCCTCGTCATGCCTGATGACGCGGAGCGCTGCGCCGACGTGATGGTCGAAGCGGTTGGTGATATCGGCGCCGACAGGATCGTCTCGGCGATCGCGCGTACGGGAGCGAGGCCTATATGAGTGAATGGCTCGAATGCATCCGCTGCGCGAAACGCTTCGATGCCGGCGTGATCCGGTATGTCTGCGACTGCGAGGGCCTGCTGGGGGTCGAACGCGAATGGGATGGAATCGATCGGTCGACCTTCGATGCCCGCCGCAGCGGAAGAGGCACGATTGACCGCAGTGGCGTGTGGAGATTCAGAGATGCAGTGCTGTCGTTGCCGGATGAAGCGATCGTCAGCCATCCGGAGGGCTCGACGCGTCTGTACGAGCGGGAGGGCACCTTCTACAAACACGAAGGCGAGAATCCGACTGGCTCGTTCAAGGACCGGGGAATGACGGTCGCGGTTTCCCAGGCAGTGCGGCTCGGCGCGCGCGCGGTTGCCTGCGCATCGACCGGAAACACGAGCGCGTCGCTCGCTGCCTATGCGGCTCAGGCAGGTCTGGACGCCATCGTCATCGTCCCCGCCGGAAAGATCTCCACGGGCAAACTTGCACAGACGCTCGCATACGGCGCGCGGTGCCTGCAGGTGCGCGGAGACTTCGATTCGGCGATGCGTCTCGTCCGGGAGGCCTGCGACGACGCGGGAATCTATCTCGTCAACTCGATCAATCCGTTCCGTATCGAGGGACAGAAGACAATCGTATGGGAGCTCCTGCAGGATCTCGACTGGGAGGCGCCCGACTGGATTGTCGTCCCCGCCGGAAACCTCGGCAACACGAGCGCATTCGGCAAGGCGCTCCGCGAGGCTTATCGCGCCGGATGGATCACGAAGATGCCGCGAATCGCTTCCATTCAGGCAAGCGGCGCGAATCCTTTCGCGAGGGGCTTTCGCGAAGCTTTTGCCACGCGGCACACGATGGATGCAGAGACCATCGCCAGCGCAATCCGTATCGGAGATCCTGTGAGCTGGGAGCGGGCCGTCGCCGCGATTCACGACACAAACGGCGTGGTCGACGATGTGACCGACTCCGAGTTGATGGCGGCGAAGCGGGACATCGACCGTTCAGGCCTCGGCTGCGAACCGGCGTCCGGCTGCACGCTCGCGGGCGTTCGGAAGCTTCGTGCCACTGGCGTGATCCGTCCGGGCGACGAAGTGGTCTGCATTCTCACCGGACACATCCTCAAGGACACGGAAGCGGCGATGCAGAATGTCGAGAGCGGGCAGATGATCGAGATCGATCCGACCATCGAGGCATTTCGGAGTGCGGTCGGGGTGTGAGAGTAGGAGACCACGAGCCAAGGGGGGCAAGGGGCATAGGCAGTAACTTTGACGATGAACCGGTCAGGAGACCGAATGTTGAATGTTGAAATTGTGAATGCTGAATGTTGAATTGGGCACCGGTCTTCATTCACCATTCAAAATTCATAATTTCAACATTCAACATTGCCTTTCTTGGGCAGACTTCGATCTGAAGCTAGTGCCTATCGGGGCAAGAGGTGAGGGGCCGTGCAAGCAACTCATGTGTAGGCGATTGGCTGCAGAAGTTGCAAGCCCCTGACGCCCCTCTCCCGGCGCGCGACGATCTCGGAAATCTCACTACTGCGCGGAGCCCGCGCGCCACCCTCTCCCCGACTTCGCGGGGAGAGGGAGAGCACGGCTGGTTCTTAACCGTTCATCCACTGTCCGCCCCCCCCCGAATCTAAACATTCCAGCCATCCCGTCGTACCATCAAAGAGAATACCCACCACCGGGAGGTCTGGATGAAATCTGTTCTGTTGATTCTCGTTGCCGCAGCCGTAACTGCGATGCCGCTTCGAGCAGACTGCATTGGAGAAGAAAAGCGGCAGGCTGCGGTGAACGCTGCGGGCATCAAGTCAGTCCGGATCATCGGACGCTCCGGGACGCTGCTCGTGCAGGGAAAGCCGGGGCTGGGGCAGATTCGCGCTCACGGAACCGCATGCGCCTCCTCGCGCCAGCTCGCGGGTGATATCAAGCTCGACGTTCGGCGGAATGGAGCAGAGCTGACTGTCGAGGCTTTGATCCCCGAGGATGGCGCTGGTGGCAGCATCTGGCCGTTCGGGATCGGGCGATACGCCCAGCTGAACCTTACCGTCGAGCTGCCGGACAACCTCCCGGTCGTCGTGATTGACGGAAGCGGTGAGGCATGGATCCGGAATGTCGCGTCGGCGAATGTGCGTGACGGCTCTGGCGCGCTGGAGATCTCGAACGTACGGGGAAACCTCCGTGTCGTGGACGGTTCCGGCTCGATGGAGGTGCGGAACGTGTCCGGAAACGTGGATATCGAGGACGGATCCGGATCGATCGATGTCATCGACGTCGGCGGGACGGTCACGCTGGACGATGGCTCGGGAAGCATGACGATCATCAACGTTCGCGGCAGCGTGATCGTCGAGAGCGACGGCTCGGGAAGCATCGACGTTTCGAACGTCGGGGGCGACTTCATTGTCAGGAACGACGGATCGGGCAGCGTGACTCACGACGGCGTGCGGGGTCAGGTGCGGATTCCCGGGGATTGAGCGGTCCGCTCTTTACTTGAGCTTGTTTCGGAGCCAGACGTCGAGCGGCATTCCCCCGATATCAGAAGGGAGCGAACCTCCTCCGAGATCGCGACCTTCGGCGAGCGATCTCTGGAGGCTGTCGTCAATCAGCGACTGAAGATGATCTCGGCTCTGCTCGTCCATCTCGCGGAAGTGGAGTCCGGAGAGATGTATGGTCTGTCCTTTCGGTCCTGGAGCGACGTGGGATAGCGCGCATCGAGTCACCATGGCGGATATCCGGATGGTTTCGCTCTTCCATTGAATCTCGATCTCGATCACTTCCCGGCTCTTGAGCGGTAGTGAGTGCTGAATACATGCGCCTTCGGTGCTCAGATCGACCAGTGAGATCCGTCGAGAACGGATCGTCCCCGGGAGGGGCTCGGCAAATCGAATTCGCTGGACCCGGCGGCGCTCTTTCATGGGCGAGATCATATTGCATGCATCGTGCTGAAGAATGAGGCTTAGCTCACAGACCGCCGTTTGACATGTCATCCTGAGCTGCGCTCAGGATGACACGTGTCCCTTCATTCGACTCTCGGGATGCTGCGGCGTCATGTTAGGATGCGCTCCTCGCCGAGGCCATGACTCCGCAACTCCTGCTCACTCTCGCTGTCACCGCAGGCACGCTGGTCCTGATGCTGTCGAATCGCGTTCGCGTCGACGTTGCCGGTCTCATCGTGATGACGACGCTGATTCTCCTCAGGCTCGTTACGCCGGCCGAAGGGATCAGCGGGTTTGCAAATGAGGCGATCGTGACGGTGGCCTGTATGTTCATTCTTTCCGCCGGCCTCATTCGAACCGGCGCCATTGATGTGCTCGGGCGCTGGGTAGAACAGCTTGCTGCCAAAAGCGAAACCCGCCTTCTGCTCGTTACCCTCGCGATCGCCGTTCCCCTGAGCGCATTCATCAACAACACCCCCGTTGTCACGATGCTGATTCCCCTGATTCTTGGCATCACGCGAAAAACCGGGATTTCTCCTTCCCGCATCTTCATGCCGATCTCGTTCGGTTCCCAGATGGGCGGGACTCTGACACTCATCGGGACGAGCACAAACCTGCTCGTCGCGGGTCTTATCCTCGAGCTCGGACTGCCGCGAATCGAGCTGTTCGACATCACCCTCCCGGCGCTCATCCTCACGGGGATTGGTGTGGTTTATCTGGTGACCGCAGGTCGCTTCCTGACGCCGAAACGTGTTGCCGAGCCCGACCTTCTCGAGAGCTATGAGTTGCGGGATTACCTCACCGTACTGCGCGTCGCTTCCGAGTCGTCATTTGCGGGCAAGACGCTGAAAGAATCGCGATTCGGAGATCGAGTCGGGCTGCAGGTGCTCGAGATCGACCGCGCCGGAACGCGGATCTCCATCCCCGGACCTACAACTGGGATCGAGGCTGGAGACATTCTGCTCGTCGAGGGAAAGAGCGGGGAGATTGCGAAGATTGCTGAAGACGAGCATCTCGAACTGATCGGGGCGGGACCCGAATACGACTTCGCACTGCTCGAGAGAAAGAAGGAGAACGGGGAAGGAAAGCAGAAGCCGATTCTGGCAGAGGTCATCGTTCCTCCGCGCTCGCCGGTCACTGGCAGAACGCTCCGGCAGCTGAACTTCAGGGTGCGTCACGGCGGCGTGGTTCTCGGCATCCAGCGCCACCAGATCGCTCTTCATGAGCGGCTCGGGACGATTCGTCTTTCCGCAGGCGACATTTTGCTGGTGCAGGCCATGAAGGAGGACCTCCAGCGGATGCACGCCTCGGGTGAGCTCGCGTTGCTGGGTGCGCTCGATCTTCCTGCGCGGCGAAAGAAGAAGATGTGGATCGCCATATCCATCATGTTGATCGTCGTCCTGCTGCCCGCTTTGAATATTCTGCCGATCATGACTTCCGCTCTCGCGGGGATCGTCGCAATGTTCCTCACCGGCTGTGTCAAACCGGAAGAGGCGTATGCGGACATCGACTGGATGGTCCTGGTGCTGCTCGGTTCGATGATTCCTCTGGGCCTGGCGATGCAGAAATCGGGAGCCGCGGAACTGATCGCGAACAATCTGATGTTGCTGGCAACGCCTCTGGGGCTGTATGGCACATTCGCCGTCTTCTATCTTCTGGTTTCGCTTCTGACCAACATGCTCAGCAACAATGCAGCGGCCGTCGTG
Source organism: Thermoanaerobaculia bacterium (assembly GCA_041750915.1). Classification (GTDB taxonomy): domain Bacteria; phylum Acidobacteriota; class Thermoanaerobaculia; order Gp7-AA8; family Gp7-AA8; genus JBGSYJ01. The sequence continues at coordinate 27,688 of JBGSYJ010000285.1, forward strand.
CTGACGCCGATCGCAATCTCCAGTGCGCTGGCCCTCGGAGTCTCTCCCATGCCGTTCGTCATCGCGGTCATGATGGCGGCCTCCAACAGCTTCCTCACACCGATCGGCTATCAGACAAACACGTTCATCTACGGTCCTGGCGGATACCGGTTCAGCGATTTCTTCCGGCTGGGTGCTCCCTTGACCGTGATCCTCACGGTCGTTGCAACTTTCGTGATTCCCTACTTTTTTCCATTTTGAAGTTCGGATATCTGCAGCCAGGACAAGTCCGCCCGAAACCCGGCCGCTATCTGTACTGGATCCAACACTATCGACAGGAGATGCACTTCATGATCGAAGCAGGCCAGCAGTTCCCTCATTTTTCGCTACCTGACCAGAATGGCAGAGCGCGGAGTCTCGAAGACTACGCCGGCAAGTGGCTCGTCGTATATTTCTATCCGGAGGACGACACGCCCGGCTGCACGATTCAGGGCAAGTCCTTCACTGCTTCACGAAAGGATTTCGAGGATGCGGGGATCGACGTCGTCGGCGTGAGCCAGGATGATGTCGACTCGCACAAGAGCTTCTGCGACAAGTTCGCCTTCACAATCGATCTGCTCGCCGATACGAACGCGGATCTTCTTCGCGCCTGCGGCGTGGGACAAACCGAGTGGAACGGAACGATGTTCTGGGACCGGACGAGTTTCGTGATCGATCCTTCCGGACAGGTGCGGAAGACTTACACGAAGGTCAGCCCGCAGGGTCATGAACAGGTGCTGCTGGACGATATCCGCGAGATGCAGAAGGGCGGGTGAAGCAATTATAACGAGCTTGTCATCCCGAGCCTGGTCGTGCGGGCGGGAGGGGCGAGGGACCTCCGGCGATAGTACATAGTTCATTCGTCTCGGAAAAAGTCGACGTGCGGACTTCTCCTCGAGGCGACTATGTACCAGCGCGTGAGGTCCCTCGCCCCTCCCGCACACCCACGCTTGCTCGGGATGACAAGCCCGTTCGTTTCCGCCAGTACGCACCGGTTTACAACATCACCGCGCCGCGACGCGAAGCGTTTTGAACCCGAGCTTTTCGAACATTGCGGCGGCACGTGCTTCGTCCGGGCCTTTGTATTCGAGCTCTGCGAGCGTCGTACGGATCGGCGCGTCGCGCGCAACCGTTGCCAGGCGCTTCGAGAGGCCGGCCAGCTTCACGTCGGCTGCCAGTTTCGCCGCCGTAGAGCCGGCGCCGCGCGCGCGGCTGGCCAGCATCGCAGGGAGATTCTCGTAGATCCCTTCGAGGGAACCGTACTTCTGGAGCAGCTGCGCCGCGGTCTTCGGTCCGATTCCCCGCACACCCGGAATGTTGTCGACCGCGTCTCCCGCGAGCCCCAGAAAGTCGGTGATCTGATCGGGACGGACGCCGAACTTCGCCTCAACGGCTTTCGCGTCGAGTCGCGTGTGTTTTGCAAAGTCGTAAATCGTTATACGGTCATCGACGAGCTGACAGAGATCCTTGTCGGAGGTGACGACTACGTAGTGGCAGCCCGATTCCGAGGTCTGCTCGATGATGGTCGCGATCAGATCGTCCGCTTCGTAGTCCGGGTCGATAAATACCGCCATTCCCATTGCCTCCGCGACCTCGAGGCAGGGGACGTTCTGGGCTTCGATCTCTGCCGGAGCGTCAGGTCGATGCGCTTTGTATTGAGGATAGATCTTATTGCGAAAGCTCCGATTGAAGTTTTTGTCGAACGTCACGGCCATGTGCGTCGGCTTTTCCTCGGCGAGATACTTGATGAGGAACGCTGTGAATCCGTAGATCGCATTCACAGGGTTCCCTCCCGGATCCTTGATGGAGGAGGGGAGAGAGTGGAACGCCCGGAAGATGTACGGGCTCGCGTCGATGAGGTGAACGGTCGTCATATTGTCGATTTCAGGCTCGCGGATCCGGCTTTCATGGCATCCAGAAGTCTCTCGGATAAAGAGTCCAGAGCTTTGTTCCTTCGCCCTCGGTCTCCGTCAGATACCGATCCCAGGCTTCGAGTTGATTGTCCGCGCCGATCGCGAAGCTGATCGAGCCCGGGGCTGTTCCTTTCGAATATCCCGGAAGCATGCGAGCGTAAACGGCGTCCTTTCGGGCGAAAAGCTTCTCGGCGAGCTTCGGATCCTTCCTGAGCTCGAGAATCGACGCCCGGAATCTCCGCACCTGATCGTGTGGCTGGTTGTCCGCGATGTCGGCTGCGATTCCTTCGGCCCGCGATTCGTACGTGCCGGCCGCCCGGTTCTCCCCGAACGCGAGCGCGACTGTGTAATCACCGAGCCGTGGATCGAGCTCAGACTTCTTGAGTGTGTCGACGACGAAGCGGACGGTCTGCGGAATCTCGGGCGTTCTCTCCGCGTAGTATCCGACCTGTCCGGACTGCACGCTTCCGCGCAGGCCATTGCTGTACGCGAGACCGGCGGCCAGCGTCTTGAGGAAGACACCATGAGCGCCGTAGCCGGCATGAAGTCTCGAGGCGAGATAATCGAGCTGACGTTCACGGTCGTCAAAGTGGGAGAAGTGCACGGCCGGGGCAGAGGTGATGATGACGCCGCCCTTCATGTTCGGGGCGAGGAGCGCGACATGATCCCGGTTGCCGGGCGAGCCGTCGCGCCCTTGCAGGCGCGTGTCGATGCGGGCAGACTGGCTGTGAGACGGCGCAGGCGCAGGCTTCTCGCTGAGCGACGCAGCAAGCGTCTCGATTCGCGCGCCGACTGCTTTCTGATTCGCGCCTGAGCCGACCAGGAACATGCGCCCGTTCCCGCGATGCGCAAGGGCGGCGCGCAGTTCTCCGAGCGCCTTCAGGGCCTCGGCCGGCGGGGTGAGCAGATCATCCCGGATTGCGCTCACCAGGTATTGCCAGTCCGCAGCGAGGCTGCCATCCGGAATGTCGCCGAGCGTCAGGTCGAGGTCCTTGTGGGCATCGGCGATGAGCGTCTTCGCCTCCGCCGAGAAAGAGTCGGGGAGCGCTCCGGAAAGCATCGTCTTGAGCTCATCGCGTTTTTTTGTGGATGCCGCTCCCGACAGTTGAGTGAAGTATTTGTTCAGCGCGTCGCGGTCGGACTCGGGAGCCTCGCGCAGCGTCCAGCGGAGACGAAGTGCGTTGTGTGCGCGTGTGAGGAACGAGTCGGCCGCGAGATACGGAGCATTCGTCTGCAGACGGTACGCAATCGCCGGGTTGTTCACCCACGATTCCTCCGAACCCTGCATCGTGTTTCGAAGACTGCTGAGCGACTGGTCGACGACGTCACGGATGCGCGCCAGGTTCTCAGGACGCCAGTCGGGATGATGAAGAACGAGATTCATCCAGCCGATCGCGCGCGCGGCTTCTTCGGGACCAAGTCCGGCCCCTCTGATTACAAGTTCCACACGCCCGGTGCGCTGGTTCGTGGAAAAGTTCGCGTTGAGGTTGAGGATCTCTTTCCGCATCCGTTCGCTCATCTGGTCAAACGAAACCGGTTTGCCGTTCTCGATGACGCCGACCTGCGTCATGAGCGCCGGGAGCAGAGACAGATACCGCAGCTGCTGCGGCGAGGCCACATCGGCGCGGAGGGCGAGCCCCAGCGTCACGCTCGACATGTTGTCGAAAGTCGAGGCGACGATCGGGACGTTCGCTTTGGTTTTGGCGGTGGTGAACTGCAGGGGATCGTCGAGGGTCATGGGAGGGTTGCTGACGAACGCCGGAGGGGCGACCCCGCTGGCGAGCGACTCGATCCTCGCCGACTCCGCCTCGTACTCGGCCTTGTACTTTGCGATCGCACCCTGCAGGTCCTCGAGGCCGTATTGCGCGGCCAGCCGCTCGGCCTCAGCCTGTGCCCGCGCCTCGCGTTCGCTGTTTTCCTTCTCTAAGAGGGCCGTGCTTGGCTTTACGCCGGCAGCGAAAGGAACTGAATCCGTGAGCTTCCAGCGCTTCAGTGCCTCACGCCAGATATTCTTTTCCGAGCCGAGGTGCTTGCGCATCGACGCCAGCTGTGGCGCGAGCGTCACCGATTTCCGGAAGTCCTGAGTCTTCGCGAGCAGTGTCAGCTGTTCGAGCCACCCCGAGCCGGTACTCCGCCCACCCCACGAAGGAGGTGTGTTGACGAAATTCGCGAGACCCCGTTCCGACTCGATGATCCGGTTCAGTGCCCGCTCGTTGAATTCGGAGAGCTCAGCGGAACCATCCTCGAGTGCCGCTACGCGCTTCAGCTCGGAGATCAACCGGGTCCGGATCTCGCCGATCTTCGCCGGCTCGAGATTCGCCACGGAAACGTTGTCGAGAATGATCGAGAAGGGATGTCCGAGATCGCTGCTGACATTGTTGAAGACCGACGTCGCTCCTGTCTCCATGACACGGGTCCGGCTGTCTACGAACATCTTGTAGACGTTCGTCGTGGCGTCGCTTGCGAACGTATCAGCGAAGAGGTTCAGCAGGAGAAAGTCTTCCGGTGTGAGCTCCCGCACCGGTGGCCACGAGAACGCCAGCGAGCCGGGCTGCTGGTCATTGCGATTGGGAAATTCAGCGACGACGATGGCCCCCTCGGGCCCGGACTGCGGCGGAGGAAGCGGCTTCGTCGTCGTTGAAGGCCGTCCTGCGCCCGGATCGACTTCATCGAGAATCTTCGCGGTGCGCGTCAGCACCTCGTCGATGGTTACGGTCTTCGGAAACGCGACCATGGTTCCCATGTTGCCGAGGTAGTAGTTCTCTTTGTGAAATTTGCGGATGTCTTCCGGTTGCATCGTGCGGATCCCGGATGGCGCACCGCCCGCGTTGTAGGACAGCGGGTGTGCGGTTCCGTAAAGAAGGTGACCCATACTGCGGAAGAGCACACTGTATCGATTCGCACTCGAGCTCGTCATCTCGTTGTAGACCGAGCCTGTTTCTTCGAGGCGTAGCGCGCCATCTGCAGTCGTTGCGACCCCGAAGTGCCGCACTTCGCGCCGGATCTCTTCATCGCTGTAGTTCGGGTTCAGAAGGGCGTCGAGCTGACCGGCAAAGAGGTCGAAGAAGACATCTTTTCCTGCCGATGTGTTGAAGTGGTAGCTGGTCCGCCACTGCTGCACAAACGCCGTGGAGGTGGCGAGCCACATCGTGTCGAGTCCGGCAAACGTGCGCCCTTTGGTTCCCTTTCCGAGAAGGAGGTGTTCCTGCGTGTGGGGTTCTCCCTGGTCGCCGACCAGGAAGCTGTTGACCCACGTGTAGCCCTGCGGAACGGACTCGATACTGAGGTAGTCGAGAGTGAAGCCGCTTCGGACGTGCACGAAGCGGGCGCCCATTGGTGTTCCAGCGTCGTTGAGGTACACCGATTCCGCGCGGAAGCCGTGAGCCTGGTCTCCCTTTGTGAGCCTGTCGAGTTGCACCGGCGCAGAGTGTATCGGGGATGAGACCATCATGAAGAGGGAGATCAGGATCAGCGTCAGGCGCATTCATTTCCTCCGGAGAAATCAGTACGGGAGCTGGCGGCCTGAGGCAATTTTGCCTGCGGGCCTCTCTGTCAGGGAACCGACATGATAGCCAATGAGCTTGTTACAGAGCTGTCAATTGCCGCGGTCATCCGTCCTCTTCCCAGGCGGAATGATGAATTCGCGCACGGTTCGAGTCCGGAGCTCCTTACGGTTTCGATCCGACAGGACAATCGTCGCGCCGAACTTCTGCGGTGAGCTGGCTTTGTTCCGCACGCGAAGTGCGAAGGTTCGAGTGGTGAAGCCGTCCGAGCTGCTGGTCGTGGAAACATCCCGTCGAAACGGGAACTGCCAGACTTGCGCTCTCCAATAGCGCGGGCGGCCGACCGACTATTCATTCTCCGTTTTTAGGGTATCTTATTCCCCGTGACCGGGGATGGGGTTTTCCAGGAGAGCGACGCCTGGCGTCTGATCGCAGAACACTCCCGCGATCTGGTGCTGCTGCTCGACCTGTCCGGCTGCATCGTCTACGCTTCGCCCTCCCACCAGACGATCCTCGGCATCGATCCGTCCACTCTGATTGGCGTGCCGGCCTCCGAGCACGTCCATCCCGATGACAGGGCGCTCCAGCGCGCGGCATTCCTCCTTCGGCTGGAAACGGGCAACTCTCAGGGTGTGGACATCCGCGTCCGAAAGGCAGACGGATCGTATCTCATCGTGGAGAGCCTGGGGGTGCCGATCCGTAACGGGAATGGGGAAGTCACGTCGATCGTGATCTCAGCTCGCGACATCACGGCCCGTCATGAAGCGGAGCGAAAGCTCATGCGATCGCAGGAGCGCTATCGGGTCATCTTCGAGCGCAACCTCGCGGGGGTTTATCGCTCGACTCTCGATGGGCGATTGATCGAGTGCAATCCCTCGTTCGCAAAAATGCTCGGGTTCGATTCAGTCGAAGAAGTGTTGAAGGTTTCCACATGGGATCTCTATTTCTCACGCAGCGATCGCGCAGTGCTCATCGAAGCACTCACCGAGCAGAACGAGATGCACAACTTCGAGATCTGCCTCAAGAAGAAAGACGGCTCTCCGGTGTGGGTACTCCAGAACGACGCGATGGTGCACGATACCGAAGACGGCATGCCGTACATGGAAGGGACAATCGTTGACATCACTGACCGGAAGAACGCCGAAGACCGGATCGAGCACCAGGCGTATCACGATCATCTGACGGACCTGCCGAATCGTCTTCTGTTTCACGACCGGCTCTCACTTGCGGTCGCGAACGCGCGCGCTCAGGGCGACCGGCTCACCGTGATGTTTCTCGACCTCGATCACTTCAAGCTGATCAACGACACGATGGCGCACTCGGCGGGCGATGAGCTGCTCCGCAAGGTCGCGGTGACGCTGCAGGCTGCGCTGCGAGAAGAAGATACGGTCTCGCGGATGGGAGGGGATGAATTCACGATTCTGCTCCCGCACGTGAAGGACGAGAACGAAGCGGCGAAGGTAGCGCAGGGAATCCTCGACGCCCTGACGATTCCGTTCTACATACAGGAGCGCGAAGTATTCGTATCGGGGAGTATCGGCGTGAGCATGTTCCCCAGCGACGGGGACGAACCGGAGGCGCTCGTAAGGAACGCGGACAGCGCCATGTATCGCGCGAAGGACGCCGGGCGAAACAACTTCCAGTTCCACACGCCGCTTGCGCAGCATCGCGCCGAGGCGCGTCTCAGCATGGAGACGGCGCTGCGTCACGCCCTCGAGCGGGACGAGCTCTACCTCGAATACCAGCCGCAGGTCTGCCTGAGCACAGGCGCGATCGTTGGCGTCGAGGCTCTGATCCGCTGGCAACATCCCGAAAGGGGTGTGGTGCCGCCTCTCGACTTCATTGGAATCGCCGAAGACATCGGGCTGATTCTGCCGATCGGAGAATGGGTGCTGTCGACTGCGTGCAGGCAGCTGGCATCATGGAAGAAGGCGGGTGCGCCGCCGCTCCGGCTCTCGGTGAACCTCTCTCCGAGGCAGTTTCAGAGTCCGTCATTGATCTCTTTTGTTTCGAAGGTCGTTGACGAGAGCTGTCTCGCTCCCGGCCGGCTCGATCTCGAGATCACCGAGAGTCTGGCCATGCGCGATACCGAACTGACGATCAGCGTGCTGCAAAGGATGAAGGAACTGGGTGTCTCGGCGTCGATCGACGACTTCGGGACGGGCTATTCGTCGCTGAGCTATCTGAAGACGCTGCCGATCGACCGCTTGAAGATGGATGAGCTCTTCGTCCGGGAAATCGCTTCGAATCCGATGGATGAGACGATCGTCGACGCGATCATCAAAATGGCGCACAGCATGCGGCTGGGAGTCGTCGCGGAAGGTGTAGAGCAGGGGGCTCAGCGCGATGTGTTGAGACGGCTCGGCTGCGACGAGATGCAGGGCTTTCTGTTCAGCAGGCCGGTCGCGCCGGAGAAGATCCTCGAGTTGCTGCAGGCTGATTGAAACGTGGCTATATGTGGCAGGGCCTTCCCAGGCCCTGCCTTCTCGGGCAGTGACGTGGTACGAGACTTGGAGCATTCATCCCTGGTCGTCGCTTCAGAACTCGTACAACCGACAAACACAAAAAAAGGCAGGGCCTCGGAGGGCCCTGCCACGTGGTGAATCCACAAGGCAGGGCCTGGGAAGGCCCTGCCACATGCGAACTTACTGTTTGGTGCGGGTCGCGCGGGCCGGAGCGGGAGCGGGTGCCGCGCTGGTGGTTCCGCCGGACGCCGACTGCGTGTCCGCCACGAAACCGCGTTTCCGCATCAGCGCTTCGACCTCGGGGTCGCGTCCACGGAATGCTCGGTAGCCTTCCGCCGGATCGATGGTGTTACCCACGGTGAAGATGTTGTCCCGCAGACGCTGCGAGACTGCGGTGTCGTAGGCGCCCGTTCCTTCAGTGAACGCCTCGTACGCATCTGCCGTCAGCACGTCCGACCAGAGATAGCTGTAGTAGCCGGCCGAATAGCTGTCGCTCGAGAAGAGGTGGAGGAAGTGCGGAAGTCTGTGCCGCAGCACAATCTCCTCCGGCATGTTCATCTCCGCCAGAGTCTCCCGCTCGAAGACTGCAGGATCGATCGGGCGATCACCGGCGAGGTGAAGTTTCATGTCGACGAGTGCTGCCGCCAGATACTCAGTCGTTTCAAAGCCCTGGTTGAATGTGTCAGCACGCTTGATACGATCGACGAGTGTCTGGGGAATCGGCTGTCCGGTTTCATGATGAAGCGCGAACCGCTGAAGTACTTCAGGAGTCGAGAGCCAGTGCTCGAGCAGCTGGGAGGGGAACTCGACATAGTCGCGGACCACGGCGGTGCCGGCAAGCGACGGATAGGTCACGTTCGACGACAGCCCGTGCAGGGCATGGCCGAACTCGTGAAACAGCGTCGATGCGTCGTCCCATGAGATCAGGACCGGCTCGCCTTCAGCTCCCTTCACGAAGTTCGAGTTGTTCGACACGATCGTGGTGACGGGCTGATCGAAACGCTCCTGGCTTCTGTATGCGTTCATCCATGCGCCGGATCGTTTGCCTTCCCGCGCGAAGGGGTCGAAGTACCACAGACCGACGTGGCCCCCGTTGGTCTTGTCTGTGACTTCCCAGACGCGGACTTCGGGGTGAAAGACAGGGACGTTGTCGATGGGGGTGAAGTTGAAGTTGAACAGCTCGCCCGCGACCCAGAACATGCCGTCCCGGAGGTTGTCGAGCTGGAGGTACTGCTTGACCTCGTTCTGGTCCAGGTCATAGCGCTCTTTCCGCACTTTCTCGGCGTAGTAGCGGTAGTCCCACGGTTCGATGGTGATGTTCGCCCCTTCCCGGCGGGCGAGGGCCTGCATGTCGGTGACCTCTTCCTCGACCCTCGCGATCGACGCAGGCCAGACGGCCTCCATCAGCTCGAGAGCCCGCTCGGGAGTTTTCGCCATCGTGTTCTCGACGCGCCAGTGCGCATGCGTCTCATACCCGAGGAGTTTCGCGCGCTCTGCGCGGAGCTGAAGGATCTGGCTGATGATCGCGTTATTGTTGTGCGCTCCAGGATTGTCGCCGCGGTTCACGAAGAGATTGAACGCCTGCTGGCGGAGCTCCCGGTTGTCCGAGTACGTGAGAAACGGATCCATCGATGAGCGGGTGTTGGTGATGACCCACACCTCGGGCGTTCCCTTGGCGACCGCAGCGCGCTTCGCAGCGTCGCTCACTGACTGAGGCAGCCCAGCGAGATCGGCCTCGCTTTCGATGGACAGGAACTGGTTGGTCTCGTCAGCGAGCACGTTCTGATTGAACTGTGTGAAGAGGCCTGCGAGCTGCTGGTTGATCTCGGACAGACGGGACTTCGCCGTGCTGTCGAGACGGGCACCGGCCCGCACGAAGTTGTTGTGATAGACCCAGGCGAGGCGCTGCTGCTCTGGAGTCCAGCTCGACTTCTGCGGCGAGTTGTATACGGCCTCGATGCGCCTGAAGAGCGGGTCGTTCTGCGTGATCTGATCGGAGAAGGCGGCGAGGCGCGGCTGCATCTCCCGCTCCACGACCTGGAACTCCGGCGAGTTCATGCTGGTGCTCCAGACTCCGTACGCGGTCCCGACGCGGTCGAGCGTGCGCCCCGCACGCTCCATTGCAATGATCGTGTTCTCGAACGTGGCGGGCTCAGGGTTGCTGGCGATACGCTGGACGTCCGCGAGGTTCTCGGCCATCGCCGCCTCGAGTGCCGGCTTGAAATCCTCGACGCGTACCGCATCGAATGGTGGAACGCCGCCGTACGTACCGCCCCACTCGGCGAGCAGCGGGTTGTCACTGGTAGACGCCACAGGCGCCATCACTTCTGGTTCAGCATTCATCGTATTCACGTCCTGGTTGGTTGCGCATCCGGCGATCACGATAGCCAGGGCTATCACGCCGGAACGGGCGGAGAAGTTTCTCATCAGCTGCACCTCACTTTGAATGTTGGAGTCAACGGGCCGCGGATTGTCGCTGCGGCGGGGAAAGCAAGTGGAAGCAAGAATAGTACCGGACCCAGCTGGAGTGGCGAAATTGGCCGACGACAGGATCTTAAGGACTTGTCATCCCGAGCTCGGTTGTGCGGACGGGAGGGGCGAGGGATCTCCGGCGATAGTACATAGTAAATTCGTCACTGGAGAGTCGACGTACGACGTGTTCTGGAGGCTACTATGTACCATCGCGAGAGATCCCTCGCCCCTCCCGCACACCCACGCTTGCTCGGGATGACATTCCGCGACTGACTGGAAACCTCTCGGGATGACACACTCGACAAAGACTGCGAACCTCACCCTCTCCACATTTCCAGGAACGCTCTCACTGTGGCCGGGGCATGGCCGGCGTAATGGTTGTTCACGTAAACATGAGCCGTCACGCCGCGGTGGGTGATGGTGCGGCAGACGCCGACCCATTCGCGGAGCTCACTCGTCCGATCCTCGACGACCTCGCCCCAGACTTTTGTCTTCTTTTCGATGCCGTGCCGGTCGCCCAGCAGCCGGATGTAGGTGAAGTCGGCGGTGATCGGATCGAGCTCCAGAAGCTCGGCCGGGCGCGCCATGTAAGGATGATCGATCAGTGCCAGCGCTACGTTCCTCCCGCGGAGGAGGTCGAGAAATTCCGCACTCAGCCACCAGCGGTTGCGAATCTCGACCGCGATGGGAAACTCCCTCGGAAGCATGGGGATGAAGTCACTCAGCCGCTGCAGAAATTCGTCCTGGCGGATCTCGCCCTGGCGGAAGTACGGAAACTGGAGCAGGAGCGGTCCGAGCTTGTCGCGCAGCTCATCGGCCGCCCGGAGGAACTCAGCGAGCTCCGCGTCGCAGTTCCTGAGGAACTTCTCGTGCGTGATGGTTTTCGGGAACTTCAGTGCGAATCTGAAATTGTCAGGAGTGCTCTCGTACCACCTGCGAACGGTCGAGATGGCCGGTGTTCCGTAGAAGGAGCTGTCGATCTCGAGCGTATCGAAGTGCTGCGCGTAGAACGGCAGCATCGCAGCCGCCGTGATTCCTTCCGGATAGAAGCTGCCCTTCCAGCCTTTTGCAGTGAATGAGCAGGTACCGATGCGAAGGGTCATGGAGAAGGGAGCGGAGTGGCCGGAACGATCACGCCGGCCACTCCGGTGAGAGTTTCGCTGGTGGTCTCAGGGGTTGCCGCAGGTCGGGCAGACGGTCAGGCCCTCCATCCGTTTCTTGCCGCAGTTGTTGCACGGAGCAGTGACACCCTTCGGGCGGACGATGAGATAGATGATCAGACCGAGAAGGCCGAAGATCAGCACGAGCACCAGCCACAGGGCCGCGTTGTCCATTCCCCGGGCCTTTGCATCGCGGTAGACCCAGATGATTATCAGGATGTTGATCACGAGCGCCAGGAGTACGAAGATTGCGCAGCCGCCCATGGCAGCCAGCCCGGCAGCGGTCTCGACGGCGTCGGAATCTTCGTACTGTGCAATCAGGGGAAGGGCCAGACAAAGCAGCGACAGCGGCAAGAGCAGTTTCTTTCGCAAGATTGTTCTCCTCATCTTTTCTTCGGCGATGCAGGCCCGCGAGGGGGTAGCCCGATCGTCTTTCGCCGATTCGATTGTGGGTTGAGTGGCGGAACTTTATCGCTGTCGAATTTTCGAATCAAGGTCATTGGCCAGAGCGGGATCCGGTTCTTTGATCTTTCCTTTCTGTCGTCAGCGAATAAGATTCGCGATATTCCGTCCAACGGTGACTCTTTCGTGACGCTGCTCTACTTCACGCTGTTTGCGATCGGTGTGATCTTCACCGTGGTCACCTCTCTGTTCTCGGGAGGCGTTTCGGCGTCGACTCAGGGGGTGATATCGAGATCCCTACCACTTAATCAGGTCGTAAATGTCCGTATCGAAAGCGCTTCTTGACTTCCGCCACGATTGCCGGTTTGACTCATTCGGACGCTTGCGGTAAAACGAGATCTTCCTGCACGTCGTCATTCCGGAGCCGAGCCTGCATGCTCCTGATCTGGCTCGCTCTCTCCAAGGAGGCCCGATGCGTTCGTCCCGCTTGTTTGCCCTCGTCGCCGGTATCGCGCTGTTCGTCTCATCGCCCGCGCATGCGCAGTCGCTCAATCTGCGCGACATGCTCACGAACTTTCTGCTCGAAGGCGTCGTGCTAAGTCCACCGCCACCGGCGTCGGGCTTCCCCTCTCACGAAGCGCATTTCATCGGAACCGACTCACCGCAGTTCCAGGCGCTCGAGCAGTTCAACACCGCGCTCGCGCAGCAGCTCTCTTCGTTTCCGCTTGCCTCATCCGCCGGCGGGTTCACCTACGAGTACGATCCGGAGCTCGGCGTGTTCAACCGGGCATCGAACAGCTTCGGACCGGTGTATGCCGAGCGTGCGAATACGATCGGTCGAGGGAAGTTCAATTTCGGTATCAACTCGAGCCGGTTCAGCTTTGAGAGTCTTGACGATCTGTCGCTGCAGGACGGAGACGTGCGGCTCGTCTTCGCGCACATTGATGTGAATAACGACGACGATCTGACGAGGCCCTTCTTCGAGGGCGACATCATCACGGGTCAGCTCTTCATGAAGGTCGAGAGTGAGATCACGGCGTTCGTTCTGACTTATGGAGTCAACGACCGCTTAGATATCGGGGCGGCAATTCCCCTCGTGAGGGTTGACGTCGACGTGCAGTCGAACCTTCAGATCCAGCGCATCGCAACGGGGGACGACTCTCCGATTCACGTGTTCCTCAATGGAGGGACGACCGATACGGTGCGGCAAAGCGGCAGTGCCTCCGGCGTTGGAGATGTTCTGGTTCGCGCGAAGTACCGGTTGACTGATAGCCCGCGCGGCGGACTTGCTTTCGGAGCAGATCTGCGACTCCCCACCGGGGAGGATCGAGACCTCCTCGGCACAGGGGCCACGCAGTTCAAGGCGGTTGTGATCGGATCGTTGACCGCGGGCGCAGTCTCACCGCACATCAACGCCGGCTACCTTTTCTCCAGCGGGGGAGATACCGAAGTTCCCGACGAGATCGTTTACGCTGCGGGCATCGACTGGGCCGTCCACCCGCGTATGACATTCGCCGTCGACGTGCTGGGACGCAACGTTCAGGATGCGCGGACCGTAAACGTGGAGCCTGCGACGTTCCTGGCAAACACGAATCCCGATCGGAACACACCACCAGTGCTGGTGATGCGGCAATTTCCCAGTCTGTTCACCGAGGTCGAGGACTCGAACATTGTTACGGGGTCAGTCGGTGTGAAGGTGAACCCGTTCGGGAACCTGCTCGTGACGATCAATGGACTTTTCTCGCTCAGCGGGGAGGGGCTGCAGAGCCGGTTCGCTCCTCTGATCGGACTCGATTACAGCTTCTGATCCGGCAGATCAGCGGATCGAGGTGATCACCCAGTTTGCCCCGCGGCGAGCGAGGCTGATCGTCCTCTCTCCGCCAACGCGCTGTTCGCTGCCGGCGCGGGGAGTGGCCACTCTCGTCTCGGTTGCACGGACGGTGGCCGACTGGCCATCCCCGGAGATCTCCACGCTCCTGATCTCGAGTGTCAGACTCTGCGATCGGAGGGAGGAGAAGCCCGATTCGATCCGTCGGCGGTCAGCTGAAGGATAGACGGAGAGGTAGGCGTCGGCGTCGAGCGCTTCCGCTGCGTTCACGTAGCGCTGGATCGCGTTCCGCACGCGCGGCTCTTCGGAGACTGTGGGACGGGGAGTATCCACAGGCGTTTCAGCCTTCTTTCTTTTCTCGAGCTCAGCCTGTGCCTGATCGCGGCGTTCCTGTTCTCTCTTCTGTCTCTCCGCCTCGGCCAGTGCGGCAGCGGCGGCAGCGGCGTTCGCATCGTTCGTCTGCTGGACGAGTCGGCGTTTCGTTTCATCCCGTGCGGCGACTGCCGCTTCGTCGTAGATTCGCAGCGCCGAGAGAAAACTTCCGCCGGCCGCGTCCATTCTTCCTGATCTGAACTGGCTTTCGGCACGCCGTTCCGTATCTTCGGCGCGACGAAAGAGCACCGCTGCCAGGTCCCGGGCTCCCGCGCTGGCGGCCGCGGTCTTGGCAGCCAGCATCCTGATTCGTGAGCGTTCGGCGACGCTCCGCCCGGGCTCCGTTTGTGGGTTCTGTTCGGCAGCCTCTCCGACGACAGTTTCCTCGGGTGCTGTCGTCGTCGTGACGACAGTCGTCGTCTCAGGCTCGGCGGGACCGGAGGTCTCCGGCTTGACGAGAAGCGTTGCGACCGATGCAGTGTCGGAAGGCGGGGCCGAAGATGTCTCTGCCGGCTTTCGGTTCTCTACGACGTCTGCGGGCCCCTGCCTGAAGAACGTGATACCGGCGACCCCGACGATGATCAGAAGAGCGGCGGCCCAGATCACGGGTGATGGCCGGCGGCGCTCAGCAGATGGTCCGATCACAGTCGCCCCGGAGTCCTGTGCACCGTCGACTGCGGCGGAATCGAACTCGGTAGCCTCCCCATCGTCGATCGATGCATCGATGGTCGAAGCCATCGGCATCGGGGTGTTGGATGGCTGAAAACGGCGGTTCAGCCGTTCCTGTGCGCTGGGCGTCGGCGTCGGGTGATCGGGCAGTGCGCTTTCCGATGTTGATTGCACGAGCTCCATGAATGCTGCCGCCTCGACCATGTCCGGCCTCGGGAGCTTCGCCTGACTCGATTCGAGGGTCCGGAGCAGGGTCGTCGCATCGGGAAAGCGATCGTCTCTCTTCTTCTGAAGTGCGTGGAGAACGAGTTCCCTGACGTCTTCTGAAATCCGACCTTCAGGATCCGACTCTTCGAACGGAATCGGCGGCTGGAACAGATGCGCTGCGGCGAGCTGGTGAGCGGTGTCCCCTCGGATCGGAAGTTGTCCGGTCAGCATCTGATAGAGAACGACCGCGAGGGAGTAGAGGTCGGTCCTTCCATCGAGCGGGAGCCCGTCGGACATCAGCTGCTCGGGTGACGAGTACTTGAACTTTCCGATGAAGACGCCGGTCTTGGTCACTCCGTCGTCGGCATCGAGTGCCTTGGCGATTCCGAGGTCGATCAGTTTGACGAGAAGCCGGCCGTCGTGATCGGTGGTGAGCATGATGTTTTCCGGAGAGATGTCTCGGTGGATCACCCGTTTCCGATGGAGGTACTCGAGCGCTTCGAGACTCTGATGTGCGATCTCGAGGGCCAGGGGCACCTCGAGCGGGCCGCTGAGCTTGATCCAGTCCGCGAGACTTACACCTTCGATGTACTCCATGACGATGTACGCCGTCATCTCCTCGTCGACGGCGTAATCGAAGATCAGACAGATATTGCGGTGCCGGACCCTGGTGATGAGCTGCGCTTCCTGGGCGAAGCGGCGCTGGAGATCGGGATTGTCCGCGCCCTGGGTGCGCATGACCTTGATGACACGGATTTCATCGAGGAGGCCATGATGCACCTTGTAGATGGCCCCCATCCCTCCTTCTCGCAGCTTGGAGAGAATGCGGTATTTCCCATCGATGAGGGTGCCGGTTTCGGGCAACGCGGAGGCCTCCTGAAGCGATAGCGAGCACTGGGCGGTGCCTTATTGTACGTCATGGATGGCGGATGCCCGAACCCGTCCGGCGATGACGCGAATCGTGCCGATGCTGAGGGTCTTTTGCCGGCGAACAGTGGGTCAGCGTGAGAGAGGATCCGCCATGAGAGCCAGCGTCGCTGTTGAGACTCGCGAGCAGGTCTGTCCAGGGGATCTGTGGCGGGACCAGCTGATTCCGCGGAGGGGCCGGTCACCGGTTCCGTCACCTTCGACCAGATGCACTGTCCCCATGCTGACGGCGATGATCGGGATTCCAATCCTCTCTGCTTCTTTTCTGTCGTGGGCAGACAGATCGCGGCAGCAGCGCGGATGGGTGTGTGCAATTGCGATCGTCCCGGGCGGGATGACTCCGCGGTGTGAGGTTTTCTGAAACTCTGCGGACTGATTCCAGAGCTCGCAGCGGATCATGCCGTCAGAATCGCGCACGAGGAATGCCCCGACCTCAGCATGCCCGTTTCCATATCCGGATCGGGAAGCCAGGTCCGCAAGGAGCGGCATGAGCTCTTCGACGCGCAGCCGATCTTCACCATGGATGGGCGACGAGAGCAGGAGTGCGGCGATCGAGCACGCGAGCAGGATTCGCATGCATCGAATCTGCGGCGCGCGTCGCTCGTGGTCGCAGGCAAACCCTAAGAGAACCGTAGGAATACGGTGGGATCAGGTGGAGGGGGATTTAGAATGGGGGAGTAGACAGTACACAGTAGACAGTACACAGTAGACAGTAAACAGTAGACAGTAGCCCGCCCGACCTCGAGGGATCTTCTCTTTGGGCGCGCCTCGCGGAGGGTTTTTCTTCTGGAGCTGCTATGACTTAACGAACGGGTGGGGCGGGGGCTACTGTCTACTGTCTACTGTCTACTGTCTACTGTCTACTGTCTACTGAGCCATATGCGCGTTCGATTCAACGACTTCGTATTCGATGCTGAGCGTCGTGAACTGACGCGCAGCGGAAGCCTTGTCCATTTGACACCGAAGAGTTTCGATCTTCTTGCCGTGCTGATTGCGAATCATCCGCGAGCGGTGCGCAAGGAAGAGCTCTACGAGCAGCTGTGGCCCGACACTTTCGTCGAATATGCAAACCTCAACAACCTGATCTCGGAGATTCGGGGCGCACTCGGTGACAGCGAAAGAAGGATGATCCAGACCAAGACGCGCTTCGGGTTCGCCTTCGCTGCCGTGACCGAGTTGGAAGGCAACGGATCGGCCGCGACGAGGGATCGCCTTTTTCGAGTCAGCGCCGGTGGTAAGACGTATGAACTGCGGCCCGGGAGAAATCTGATCGGACGCGAGCTGGACTGTGCGATCGTGATCGACTCGCCTTCAGTCTCGCGCTACCACGCGGTCATCGAAGTTGCCGGACCCGTGGCAATGATCGAAGATCTCGGCAGCAAAAACGGCACCTTCGTCCGGGCGCATCGCATCACGGCGGCTGTCGAATTGCGCGATCGAGACGAGATTGAAATCGGCCGCACCCTTTTGCGCTTCCGGATCTTCGACCGCCGTGCGGCCACGGTGAGCGACCCGAGACGCTGAACGGGGGCGCCAGGGGTCGGAGCGTGGCGTTTGCCATCGGGTTGGATACAGTTCAGTTGCAGAAGAGCCCCGGGAAGCCCGCAGGCGGTATGATCCGAAGACGATGCTTCTGCATCGCGGAGGTTCCGATGACTCGACGCATGCGAATCGGCAACTGGGACTTTGCTCCCGACCTTCATCTGCTAAGCCGGGAGGGCACAGAGATCCGGCTGGAACGGAAGCAGGCCGAGGTGTTGTCGGCACTTGCCGCCCGTGCGGGCGAGGTGCTCACCCGCGACGAGTTGCTGAGCATCGTCTGGGGCGAGATCAGCGTGACGGAAGAAGTACTGACGAACGCGATCTACAGTCTGCGGCGGGCCTTCGAGGACGACTCGAGAAGGCCGGAGTACATCCAGACAATCCCTCGCCGCGGCTACCGTCTGGTGGCCGAGGTGGCCGAAACGAAGTCCCCGGAACGAACCGCACAGCCTCCCGTGAAGCGAGGCCGCGCACTTGTGGCCGCGGCTGTGATCGTTGCATGCATCCTCGCGATCTCGGGGTTTCTCTATGGATCGCTCCGCGATGCCGCCCGCTTGGAGGTTGCCGCAATCATCGCGGAAGCCGAGGCCGAGCTCGATCGCGGAACTCCGGAGTCCGTCCGCCGTGCCCTCGATCTCTACGAGCGCGCCATTGCCGCGGACTCCTCCGATGCCACGGCGCTCGCGGGCCGCGCGCTCGTCCTCGCAGAACTCCCCGCACCATCGGGTGCTTCGCGCGCGTCTTCCCGCTCCAGCGCAGAGCGCGACGCTGAGCGGGCCTTGCGAATCGATCCCGAGCTCTCCGATCCTCATGTCGTCCTCGGCACGATCCGGCTGGCCGAGTGGAACTGGCCGGCGGCGGAAGGTCATCTCCGTCGCGCCGTCGAGGCCGGCCCCCGCTCTGCCCGCGCACAAGCAGCGCTCGCCGAGTATCTTCTGCTCGCGGGGCGAGCGGAGGAAGCTCGAAGGTCCGCTGTCCTGGCCTCGAGGCTTGCGCCTGATTCCGTTCGCGTCCGACTCAGCACCGGTTTCGTTCACACGATGCTTCGCGACGACGCGAGCGCAATCGCCGATTACCGGCACGTGCTATTGCGCGATCCGGGACATGCATCGGCGAGACGACAGATCGAGAAGCTGACGACCAGGAATGACGGCGAGGATTCGAGTCCCGAAGCGCTCCTCCGAAACGTTGATTCGCTGTTGAGAAAAGGGGAGATCCGCCCGGCAATCGTGGCTGGAATGTTTGCCGAGGCAGGGGAAACCGATCGCGCGCTGGAATGGCTCGAGCGCGCTCGCGACCAGAAGGATCTCTCGATCCTTTTGGTTCGCCTCGACGACCGATGGCAGAAACTGCATGCCGAGCCGCGACTCCAGGCCATCCTGGCGAGCGTCGGGCCGCGCTGAGCAGCATCGCGTCGCAGCTCATTCGCCGTCCCCGAGCAACTCCTGATCGAATCCTGATCTTTCCCTCAGGATTCTGAACCCTCCTCTCTCTCAAAGTGTCTCTGAGAAACGAGACAGAGGAGGTCCTTCTGATGCGCAACGTGCCGCTGCTGACTGTCGTGTTCGCAGTTCTTCTCGTCCAGGGAGCGTCCGCCGCGTCCGAGGGGATGCTCGAAACCGAGCCAGGGGTCGGGATCTACTGGCGAGCTCTCGGCCAGGGCGCCGAGACCGTGATCATCCCGGGAGATTTTCTCTTCGGCGGTGATATGGACGTTCTCGCAAACGGCCGGCGGGTGGTGCTCTATGACATGCGGAACCGTGGGCGCTCGCGCCGTGTGACTGACCCGTCGCTCCTCACGCTCAACGGTGACGTGCGTGACCTCGAAGCTCTCCGGCGAGAGGTGGGGGCCGAGAAATTCTCGACGATCGGGTACTCGGTCCTGGGCAAGCTGGTCATTCTCTATGCCCTGCAGTATCCCGAGCGCGTGGAGAGAATCGTTCAGATCGGTCCGGTCGGAATGAGATTCGGGGCGGCGATGCCTCCGGTCTACGACAACACGCGCGAGGACGTCATGGACTCCGATGCGCTTGCCGCTATACGCCAGCTCCGTTCCACCGGCTTTCACGAAACGAATCCGCAGGAGTATTGCGAGCGGGAGTGGCTCGTCACGCGCGTTCGTCTCGTTGGCGATCCGTCGATGGCGGAAAAGCTGAAGTCCTATTGCGCCATGGAGAACGAGTGGGCCACCAACTTTGCCTTTCACCTCCAGCATCACTTTGCATCCGCTCGTGAGACGCATGTCAGCCCGGCCGAAGTCCGCGATGTGACGTCTCCGGTTCTCACGGTGCACGGCACACTCGACAGGAATGCGCCGTATGGTGCGGGGCGCGAATGGGCGGCGACGATACCCGATGCGAGGCTGCTGACCGTGGAGGGTGGCGCGCATCAGGTGTGGTTGGACGATCCGAAGATTATCGACGAGATCGCCGAGTTTCTCGACGGGTCGTGGCCTGCACGCTCCGAGGATCTCGACATCTCTTCGGAAGAATGGCTCTCGCAGCTTCGGGGATGGGAGTTGCTCACCAGAGTGCGCGAAGCGACCGATGATGGCGGCGTGGACTTCTCCACATCCCCAGTGAAAGTCGGGTTCTCAGGAGCCCTCTATCCACATTCCCAGTCGGCGAGGCCGGTTCCGCCCTTCACTCCTTTTCCGACAACGGACGATGTGATTCTCGATCTCGCATCGAACAGGATCGCTGCACGGCATGAGATGAAATGGCCGAATTTCACTTCGCGGGTCAGGATCGTCGCCAGAGGAGATGAGGGGTTCGAGGTCGCTGGCGAAAGCTCTCGTGCCTCGACGCTCGGGGTGAGTGCCGACGATCTGCGACTCCGATATATGCGGCGACTTCCGGCAATCCTGATCGAAGAGGCGCTGAGAGACCCGGCTTCGATCCGTCTTCTCGGAACCCGCGATCTCCGGCGGGACCGCTTCAGCCTTGTGAATGTCGAAGTCGAAGATTCTCGGCTGACGTTGTGGTTTGATAAGGACGAGAGGCTTACCCGCACGACACGGCTCATTCACGACGGCCTGCTGGGCGACGTGCTCGAGGAGACGATCTATTCATCCGAAGAGTCCTCGCGTGGATGGCCGCGGCGCGTTCAGGTCTTCTTCAACCGCACGCTGGCGGCCGAGTTCGCGGTCCAGACGCGCGAAGCGCCGAACGCTGAAGAACTGCGCCAGGCGTTCGAGCTTCCCGCGGAGGGTCTTTCTCCGGCAAGTGCAAGCGAGCCGCTCGACATCCGCAGACTCGCAGATCGTGTCTGGCTCGTAACGGGGATCGGTGGGCGCGACTACCGCAGTCTCGTCGTCGAGCGGGACGACGCCCTGCTTCTTGGTGAAACGCCGCTCAGCAGGGAGGCGATGGAATCAGTTCTCGATCTTCTCTCGAAGCATTTTCCGGATAAGTCTGTACGAACTGCCGTGGTCACGCACCATCACTTCGATCACGCAGGCGGGGTGACGGCGCTCATGCGGGCCGGTGCGAAGATCGTGACGGCGCCGGGGAATGCGGCGTTCTTCCGCGAGATCGCAGCTGCACCTCGGACGATCGACGGAGGTTCCCGAATTCCGCGCGTGGAACTGGAGCTCGTGCTCGAGGATCGGATCGCTCTCCCGGGCTCCGGCCCGGCCGTCGAGGTGCATCGGATCGAAGCCGCGGGCCACGCGGAAGAAATGCTCTTTCTCTGGCTCCCGAAAGAACGGATTCTATTTCAGGGAGATCTGTTCGTGCACTTTCCTGACGCGCCCGAAAGAGCGAGGCCGCAGGCGGTCTCGCTCCTCGAGAGCGTCACAAGCCGATCGCTGCCCGTGGACCGGATCGTCGGTGTTCATGGAGAAGTTGCCACGCTCGACGATCTCCGGAGGGCGGTAGAGCGAGCGGGTAGGCCAGGAGTGCCTGGCCAGTAATCGGGAGCGACGGCCCCATCCCTTACTTCCCTGGAAAGGCAGACTTTTTTCCGGGCCTGATCCCCTGCTGTCCCGACGGCCGCGCCAAGCAGTCCAACCATTGGGGTCGCCATTGGGGTCGTAGCTTCAGTCGACAAGCACGTACTACGACAAGGAGGAGTTGTCATCGGACTGACCAAGCCGTCATATCGAGTTGCGGACTGGAGCTGCCCCAATGGCTGCCCGGCTGAAGCTGCGACCCCGACGCTTTCTTAGGCGACGGCTTACCGGACTGGAGCTGCGACCCCGACGGCTTACCGACGGCTTACCGCCGACGGCTTACCGGACTGAAGCTGCGACCCCGACGGCTTACCGCGCCGACGGCTTACCGCGACCCGACGGCTTACCGGATCCCCACGCTGCTGACGCCGCCCTGCTCGACGCATCGCAGCAAGTACGAGAGCATTGAAACACCGGCGCTCAGTACCCGAGAATCAGCTCGATGCGCCGGTTCCTCGCGCGGCCCTCCGCGCTGTCGTTCTCGGAGATCGGCACCAGCTCACCGCGCCCTATGCTTGTGATGCGCGCGGGATCGATGCCGGCTGTGACGAGCAGATCCCTGAGGCCATCCGCGCGGGCCTGAGACAACTGCAGGTTGTCGTCTTCGCCCCCGCTCGAGTCGGTGTGACCCTCGATGGCGACTCGGACGTCGGGGTTCGCCGCCAGTTGCTCGGCAATCCGTTGCAGAACACCGCGGCTCTCCCAGCTGATCTGGCTCCGTCCGGTTCTGTAGAAGAGCCCTGGAATCGTCACGACCAATCCCCGCGCCTCGAAGCGTGCTTCGACGACCGCTGCGAGCGACCGCTGGATCGATGCAAGACGTTCCTGCTGGCTCGTACGCCGCTGGCGCTCCTCTCGCACTTTAGCCAGCTCTCCTTCGGCCGTCGTCACCCGCTCTCGCAGTTTCCTGCTCTCCGCGCTGGTTCCGCTCAGGGTCACGCTGACGTCTGCGAGAAGCTTCCTGTATGAGTCTTCGAGATCCCTGCGAAGACGTTCGCCCTCATCCCGTTCGCCCCGCAGCCGCTCGTTCTCGATTTCGCGCTCCGTCAAGGCACGCGAGACCGCCACGAACTGCGTACGCTCCTGAGCCAGGGTCTGCTCGAGCCGGACGACCTCCGGATGCTTCGATGGTTCGACCGCGGCCGCGACTGTGGTGAGGACGATTCCCGCGGGAACCCTCAAGACGAGTACGGCCAGCAGGAATCCAATGGTGGCCATTGCCACCCGCATGCGGCGGGCACGAAGCAGGCCGGCGAATGCAGGCTTCCGTTTGCCCGGAGTAGCGATCGATGCAGCCTCGAAGAGGTCGAGCGCCAGATCGCGTGCCGAATCGTAACGCTGCTCGCGATCCTTGGCGAGGCATCGATCAAGGATGCGTTGAAGCATCGCGTTGAGGCGCGAGCCGCCGACAGAGATTCGGGGAGCTGGCCGATGAACGATGTTGTGCATCGTTTCCGCATTCGTCGAACCGGCAAAGGGAGCCTGCCCGGTTATCGACTCGTGGATGATGCATCCGAGCGAGAAAATGTCGGTTCGGTGATCAAGCGCAAAGCCTTCGATCTGCTCAGGCGACATGTAGCCGACTGTTCCCAGCAGTGTTGACGGCTCGGTGAGCGTCCTTCGTCCCGAGGGGGATCGCACCTCGTCGCTATGCTGCACGCCCACCAGTTTTGCGACGCCGAAGTCGAGGACTTTCGCATGGCCCTCGGACGTGATCATGATGTTGTCGGGCTTGAGGTCGCGATGGACGATCCCTCGCGCATGCGCCTTGCCGAGCCCTTCGGCGACGCGGCCCAGCTCTGCAAGCGTCGACGCGAGCGGAGGCTCCTCCCCCAGCCAGACATCGAGCGTTGCTCCCTCGATGTACTCCATTGCAATGTAATGGATCACCGAAACGTGGCCCGACGCGTCGACGACCGGCGCTTCACCCATCTCGTAGATCGTCACGATCGAAGGATGATTCAGAGCGGAGGCAGCTTTCGCTTCAGTGATGAAGCGTTGCACGCGGAGAGGATCGGACGTGAGACCCGTCGGCAGAATCTTGATGGCGACGAGTCGGTCGAGCTCGACGTCGAGGGCAAGGTAGACCTCGCCCATGCCACCGGCGCCCAGAAGCTTCCGGATCTGGTAGCGTCCGACGGACGACTCTTCCGCTAACGATGGCCCGGTCATGAGTGGCAGTTCTCCTCCCGAGTACGGATCTCCGACTTACAGGTTGCGCGAAGCGCGGGCAGAAGTCATAGGAGTGGCGGAGTGTTTGAAGCTTTGTTGCAGGAAGTAGACAGGAGACAGTAGACAGTAGACAGTAGACAGGAGACAGTAGACAGTAGACAGGAGACAGTAGCCCACCCGCCCCGGGTACTGGCTCGCTCCTCCGGCGTTCCAGCTGGCAGGGAAGGCTTTACAGCAAACTGCGTCTCCCGACGGGTGTGTTCGCTGAAGGGACGGGCGGGCTACTGTCTCCTGTCTACTGTGTACTGTCTACTCAAAAAGAGAACCTCTCATCATCCCAGTCCGTCTCACATTCAATGGTTCGCTTCAGGAGAGACGAAATCGCGTCGAAACGATACCTGGCACTGCTGGGACTTCTGATCCTTCTTGTTCCCTGCGGTTTCGCGGAGCCGGTCAGAGGAAATCACGCCGTTCGTCTCGCGAGGGCTGCGGAGGCTCAGGTTGGCGTGACGCGCCACTACGATCCCGCTTATGTTGCGCTTGCCTACCCCGGGGGCGATGTGCCGCGCGACCGAGGAGTCTGCACGGATGTCGTGGTGCGCGCGTTTCGTGGAATCGGAATCGATCTCCAGAAGGAGCTTCATGAAGACATGCGTCGGAGTTTCAGTTCGTATCCCCGCAACTGGGGATTGACGAGACCCGATCGGAACATCGATCATCGCCGCGTTCCGAATCTGATGACCTGGTTCACCCGGCAGGGAAAGAAGGTTCCTCCCGGCGGCCGGACGATCGCCGGCGATGTCGTTGCCTGGAAATTGCCCGGCGGCCTTCTGCACATCGGCGTGGCCGCCGTCGATCTCGAACCCGGAACGAACCGGCCGCTGATGATTCACAACATCGGTGCGGGCGCGCAGAAAGAGGACATTCTGAACGCGTACGAGATCATTGGGCATTACCGCTGGTGACGGCTTTATCCTCTCCGCCGTCGCCGTCGCCGCAAAATTGTGGCAACTCAAGCAACGGGTGTCATCCTGAGCGTTAGCGAAGGATCCCCCCAGGGTTTGCGACACAGCCAGTAGTGAGGGGATCCTTCGCTGCGCTCAGGATGACACTTGCTCGAACCCGGTCCCACTCACAACTCAGAACTCACAACTCAGAACTCATCAGCCTCCTGGCCGCTTCAACGACCCGATCCGCCTGCGGGATGAACGCCTGCTCAAGTGGATACGATGAGGCGACCGGCGCATCCGGCCCCGTCAACCGCAGCACCGGCGAGCGAAGCGATGCGAAAGCCTTCTCGGCAATAACGGCAGCGACCTCCGCGGCCACGCCGCACAGGCCCGACGCTTCGTGCACAATGACCGCGCGCCCGGTCTTCCGCACGGAAGAGAGAACGGTCTCTTCATCGAGCGGTTTGAGCGAGCGCAGGTCGATCACTTCGACAGAAATCCCCGATTCGGAGAGCGTTTCCGCAGCAGCGAGACATGTGTGAACAGTCTTCGCGTACGACACGAGCGTCAGGTCCGCTCCCTCCCGCCGAACGATTGCTTTGCCGAGAGGAACAGTGTGATCTCCGTCGGGCACTTCACCTGGCTGGAAGAGCAGACCGATGTCGGCGAAGAACATGACGGGGTTGTCGTCGCGGATCGCGCTCTTGAGCAGGCCTTTGAAGTCGGCCGGCGTCGAGGGCATGACGACCTTGATTCCAGGTGCGTGGACGAACCATGCTTCGAGGTTGTGGTTGTGCTGCGCGCCGACGGACCAGCCCCCTCCGGTCATCGTGACGGTGACCATCGGGAATGAGAACTGCCCGCCGGAAAGGAACCGCAGCTTGCCCGCGCTGTTGACCAGCTCGTCCATCGCGAAAGTGAGAAACGGCGCGAAGAGGAGGTCGATGACGGGGCGCAGTCCTGTCGCCGCCGCGCCAGCAGCCGTGCCGGCGATGATCCCTTCAGCGAGCGGAGTGTTCCGGACCCGTTTCCCGCCGAACTCTGTAACGAGATCCCGCTTCTTGGTTGCGACTCCCTCGCCGAACGTGATGACTCGCGGGTCGAGCCGCATTTCCTCAGCGAGCGCTTCATGCATCGCTTCTGTTGCTGTGATCGTTCTCATGATGTCCTCTCAGGCGTAAACGTCGGTCGTGAGCTCGTCGAAGCTCGGGTAAGGGGATTCGGTGGCGAAGAGGACGGCATCTTCGACTTTCTGTTGTGCGCGTTCACGCATCACCGTGATGTCGTCATGGTCAAGCGTGCCGCGATCGAGAAGACGCTTTTCCATCAATCTGATCGGGTCGCGCTCTTTCCAGGACGCGAGCTCGTTTTTGTCGACATACGACTGGTCGTCCGGCTCCATGTGTCCGCGCAGGCGGTAGGTGTACGTCTCGAGGAGGAATGGCTTCTTCTCCGTGCGGATGTATTCGACCGCTTCTCTTGCGGCAGCGAGAACGGACTCGACGTCGTTGCCGTCGACGGTGCGCGACTTCACGCCGTACGGTTTTGCCCACTCGCTGATGTAGTCGCCTTTCATCGTCTCCTTCCGGTGGACGAAGGCCTGCCACTGGTTGTTCTCGCAGATATAGAGAATCGGCAGGTCCCATATGGCAGCGAGGTTGAGCGACTCGTGGAAGATGCCTTCACTCGCTGCTCCGTCTCCGAAGAAGCAGGCGACGATCGCGTCGCTGTCGGACATCGAGACCGAAAGTCCGACTCCCGGCGCGAGTGAAAGCTCACCGCCGACGATCGTTGATGTGAGCACGACGCCGAGCTCTTTCGCCGAGATGTGAAGGCTTCCGCTTTTGCCTTTGCAGTAGCCGGTGCTCCTGCCCATGATCTCGGCCATGACGCGCCCGGGATCTGCGCCGCGGGCCAGCAGATGGCCGGCGCTGCGGTGGTTGGTCAGGATGAGGTCCTGAGCCTCGAGCGCACCCATGACGCCTACGGCCGACGCTTCCTGGCCGACCGACGTGCACATGCTGGGGGACTGCCCCGCAGCTTGGAGCGAGGCAGATTTCTCTTCGAACGTTCGGATCAGCAGCATCGTTTCGAGCTGCCGGATTGCGTCGGTACCCGCTTCGCTTTCGCGAAACCCGATGAGCTCAGGGTTGGTAATTGTGTTGACGGTGGTCAAGGTAAGCTCCTCTTCTGAAGTGTTCCGGTTGTATTGATGTGGCGGCTCGATCATCGGCAGCCGTTCAGACTCGTGAGAATTTACGGTCGGAGTCAGGCGCAGTTTCCCTAAGACTTCGCTACAAATGTGCGAAAACATCGCTTGTGCGACTGCGAGAGATGCCGGGATTCTTAAGACAATGCTAAGTCTTGTTGACACCGGACCTTCATGAGCGTAGCGTCCAGATGTATACGGTTACATTCCAACGATGACGAAACGCGATGACACCGCTGCCCCCAGGACCCGCCAGCACGGCGCGACGGTCAGGGACGTCGCATCCAGGGCAGGCGTGTCAGTAGCTACCGTGTCGCGAGTTTTGAATGATCAGAACGTCGTCCGTGAACCGACGATCGGTCGCGTTCGGAGCGCGATGGAGGAGCTCAATTATGTTCCTCATGGCGGCGCGCGCAGCCTTTCCACTCGGAGGACGAATACTGTCGGTCTGGTGCTCCCGGATCTTCACGGCGAGTTCTTCTCGGAGATGATCCGCGGAGTCGACGTCGCGGCGCGAAGGCAGGGGTATCACTTGCTGGTCTCCGGATCGCACAGCGACTGGAACGAGATGTCTGCGGTGGTCTCGGCAGTCCGTGGGCGAGTCGATGGGCTGATCGTAATGGCGCCGGAGCTCGACGCCGAGAACGTACACACGCATCTTCCTGCCGGACTTCCCGCGGTGCTGCTGAACTGCTACGCCACGAACGCATGGTCCATCGCCGTCGATAACGTCCGTGCTGCGCGCTCGATGATGGATCATCTCGGATCGCTGGGTCACCGGCGCATTGCGTACATTCGCGGCCCCGAGGGCAACAACGACGCGGCCGAGCGCCTGCGTGGCTGGGGGGAAGCCCTGGGCGAATCTGGCGTGAGCCAGGAAAAGCTGCTTTTCGAGGGCGACTTCAGCGAGACCGCCGGCTACGGCGCGGCCTACGCGATCATGTCGGAGGACACGGATGCCACGGCGATTTTCGCAGGCAACGACGCGATGGCCATCGGTGCGCTCTGCGCGCTGCGCGAGTTGAATGTTCGCGTGCCCGAGGACATGGCGGTGGTCGGGTTCGACGACATTCCGCTCGCGCGGTTCGTCTCTCCGCCACTCACGACGATCAGCGTCGACATCGCCGAGCTCGGCCGACGCGCCTTCGATCTCGTACTTGAGGCGGGGGAGGAGGGCAGCACTCCGCGTCACTCAATCGTTCCCACCCGTCTGGTCATCCGCGAGTCGTGTGGCTCGCGCCCTTCATCGGGCAAAGCGTTGAAAGAGCTCTCGAAATCTGAGGCCTGAGCATGTGGCAGGGCCCTCCGAGGCCCTGCCTTGTCTGAATAGTAAGGATGAATGCAGTTGGAGCATTCATCCAGCCGCGTCAGTCAGAGCTCCAGCCAGGTGTCGTACATCTTCACTGCTCGCCGAGGCAGGGCCTCGGAGGGCCCTGCCACATGGCGCTACAATCTGCTGATGCCGGCGACGATTGAATCCTTCCTGCCCGAGGAGGAGGGTGCTTCTTTCTACGAGCTGGTTACATCTGATACTCAGCGGACCGCTTCAACCATCCGTCAACTGGCAAACCGCGGCCCCGTCCGCCTCTTCGTGGCGATCGGCGAGACGGGTCCCGTCGCGCGACTCGTCACGCAAATCTCACCGGCGTATCGCGATGGCGAGGGCAACCCGCTCGGTCTCATAGGATTCTTCGACGCACAGAACGACCCGGATGCGGTGTCTGAGCTCTTTGACGCCGCGGCGGCCACGCTCCGGCAATATGGCTCCCGTAAGATGATCGGGCCGATCGACGGCGACACGTGGCACCGATACCGGGTCAATGCGGGGCCGTTCGAGACACCTCCCTTTCTCCTCGAGCCGTGGAATCCGCCTTACTACGCTGAACTGTGGGAACGCTCGGGATTCACGATTCTCGAGACGTACTCATCGAGACGCATCGATGATGTGGAGCCTGTGGCCGAGCGACTGTCAGAGAAATTCGCCAGCGCACGAAATGGCGGCTACGTCTTCGAGCCCTTCGATCGAAGCGACTTTCAGCGGACACTCGAGCGCATCTACAGGCTGTCGCTCGAGATCTTCCGCGACAACTATCTGTACTCGGACATTTCGTTCGACGACTTCTGCTCGCTCTATTACGGAGCCGATCGGCTCATCGAGGACGATTCCATCTGGTTCGCGAGGGCGCCTGACGGCAGCGACGCAGGCTTCGCGTTCACCTATCCCAACCGCACGCCGAAGGACCCGCACGGCGATGCGTTGAACTTCAAGACCCTCGGAGTTCTGCCCGCTCACCGCCGCGGTGGCACCGGCGCCGCCCTGATGTTCTGTGGTTACGAGGCGGGACTGCGAAGGGGCTTTCAGGCTGTGAATCACTGCCTGATGCGCGCGGGCAACCCATCCGAGAAGCTCGACTCAGGTCACGGGAAACCATTCCGCGAGTATTTTCTCTACGAGAGGGCGGTGAAGAGTGAAGGGTGAAAGTGAAGAGTGAAAAAGGGGCCCTCACCCCTGACCCCTCTCCCGCCGGGAGAGGGGAACCACCGCCCGTGCACGAGGGGTGGCGATGCCCCTCTCCCGACGGGAGAGGGGTCAGGGGTGAGGGAGCTTCATGCGCAACCTGAGCCGGGGTTCCGGGAGCGTCGTCGAGCTCTTTCGCAATGTTGCACGCGAGCATCCTTCAAAGATTGCCTTTCATGAAGGCAGTGAGTCGATCCGGTTCGATGCTCTTTGGGAACGGATCGCACGATTCTCCACAGGTCTGGTGCAGAAGGGCTTCGGTCCGGGCGATCGCGCCATCGTCATGGTCCCGATGTCGATCGACCTCTACGTGGTCCTTCTCGGCGTTCTGAAGACGGGCGGTACGGCAGTGTTTCTCGATCCGTGGGTTGGCTGGAGGCGCCTGATCGACCTGGCCCGTTTCGCGGGTGCCGCAGCGTGGATCGGAACGACGAAAAGTCACATCCCGCGGCTGTTCGATTCCGAGCTCCGTGCGATTCCGCTCGCGATCAGCCGCGGATCGTCGTTGCTAGCCCGCGAGTCGATGGCATCGATCGAGTCGCACGGTGTTGACGAGGCGATTCACCAGTCCAGCGCCGAAGACACGGCGCTCGTGACGTTCACGACAGGATCGAGCGGTACGCCGAAGGGAGTTCGGCGTACGCACGGAATTCTCGAAGCGCAGCATCGCGCGCTTGCAGCGGAGTTTCCGGCGAAACCGGGCGAGGTCGATCTCTGCACGTTCCCCGTTTTTGCCCTGAACAATCTCGCGCTCGGCGTCACGACGGTGATTCCGCCGGTCGACCTGAAACGAATCGATCGCGCCGATCCGTACCGGGTCATGGAGGCTATCCGCCATCACCGGGTCACGACCGCGACCGCGTCACCTCCGCTCTTCGACGCGCTGGCGTATGCGGCGTCATCAGATGTCTCTTCATCGTTGCGACGGATTCTGACTGGCGGAGCGCCTGTGGAAGATCGGCAGTTGCAGAGCTGGACGAAAGCGTTTCCCGACACATCCATCGAGGTCGTCTACGGCTCGACGGAAGCGGAGCCGGTGGCGCACCTCGGTTCCGCAGAGCGTCTCGAGCTCGCGGGCAGCCGCGGCTACACGGTTGGCCGGATCGCGTCTTCGGTCCGGGCCGCCGTCGTGCGGATCGATCGCGGGCCGCTCGAGGCGAAGAGTCGAAACGGATGGATCTCGCTGCAGGTTCCCCATGGTGACATCGGAGAATTGCTCGTTACCGGAGACCATGTCTGTCGCGACTATGATCGCAATCCCGAAGCTGCGCGCGAGAACAAGATTGTCGATCCGGAGGGCGTGGTGTGGCACCGAATGGGGGACACCGGATGGTTCGACGATAGAGGGCGGTTTCGAATTGCGGGACGGGTTCACTCCACGATCGTGAGGAACGGATTGATGATTCACCCGCAGCTCGTCGAACAGGTCGCACGCGGTGAAGACCTGCGCATTCGCCGCGCCGCCGCAGTCGGAATCCCCGATCCGTCGATGGGCGAGAGGCTGGCGGTCGTCTGCGAAAGTGATGATGACGTCGCTTCCGCAGTCGAAAGCCGGCTTGGTGATGCAGAGATCACCTTCGATCAGGTTCTCGCGACATCGAAGCCTCTTCCTGTCGACCCTCGGCACAACAGCAAGGTCGATTATCCGGCACTGCGCGACATGCTCATGGATGGACGCGTCTGATGACTGCGACGACCGGCATCGATGAGCGGACCGCTCCCTTTCTCCGCCGGTTTCACCTCTACCTCCGCGAGCGTTTTCCACTTCTCGGCCACGGCATCCTGATCGTCAGCTACTACTCTTCGAATCAGTTCCTTGCGCGCGCCATCACGCAGCCGGGAACTCCGATGCATTTCGACTGGGTGTCGATCGCCGGAGTCGTCGCGCTGCTCTGCTTTTTCTTTCACCTGCGCGTCTTCGATGAGCACAAGGACTTCGAGGATGACAGTCGCTATTACCCTCACAGAGTTCTCCAGCGCGGGGTGATCACCCTTCGCGAGCTCCGCATCGTTGGAGGCATCGCCATCGCGCTCGAGCTGCTGATCTCGGCGTTTCGTGGCGCTGCTGCCACCACAGGCTGGCTGATTGCGTTCGTTTTCTCGCTGCTGATGCTCCGCGAGTTCTTCGCGCGCGACTGGCTTCGCCGGCATTTTCTCGTCTACGCGATGAGCCACATGCTCCTCATGCCGCTCCTGTCGCTCTGGGTGTTCTCGTTTGCGACGGGACGCTACCCATGGGAGGCGCCAGGACTCTACTGGATGTATGCCCTCGTCGGTCTGTTCGTGACCTTGAACTGGGAAGTCTCTCGCAAGATCCGCGCGCCTGAGCAGGAGATCGAAGGGGTCGAAACCTACTCGACGATCTTCGGTACGTATGGTGCCGCCTGGCTCGTGCTCTTCATCCGCATCATCGACACCGCTCTCGTTGCCTACGTGGGATATGCCCTCGGCTTCGGCACGTTTTTCTATGTCGCGATCGCGCTGCTGTATCTCGCCTGTGTCGTCGGATTCCTGCAATTCCGGATCATGACGACACCGCGGTCGGCGAAGATGATGGAAGTGTATGCAGGTGTCTACATGATCGTCTTCGACATTCTCGTAGCGGTGGAACTCGGAAGAACTCGAGGCCTCGAGGTGTCGATGTGAGCGGGCCTCCGATCCTTCGCATGGACGCTGGCGTGCACGCCGTCGGAGCGGCTGGAGGCAAGGGCGCGAATCTTTCACGCCTCGTGAAGCTGGGCCACGAAGTGCCTCCGTTCGTCGTAGTTTCTCCCGCGGCGCTGGACCAGGCGCTTCATTCGTCCGGAGCGATCAGTGCGATCGCGGAAATCCTCGCCGGACTGGATGCGGATCGAGTCGGTGAACAGGCTCGCGCGATTCAGTCCATCGTGTCGCAGACGCCCGTTCCGGATCAATTGCGCACGGAGATTCTGGACGCCGTGCGCGAGATCATCGGATCGGACGATTTCGCAGCAGTGCGCTCTTCGGCTCTCGATGAAGACGCGGCTGCTTTGTCATTCGCAGGATTGCACGACAGCTTTCTCTTCGTGCGCGGGGACGACGCTCTCATCGACGCGATCCGCCGCGTCTGGGCCTCCGCGTTCAACGAGAGGGCGCTCGCATACCGCTTGAGCTCCGGCGCCGGCGTGCACGCGATCTCCATCGCCGTCGTCGTGCAGAAAATGATCGATCCGCGGGCGAGCGGAGTCGTCTTCACCGTGAATCCGGTGAACGGAAGCGTGCAGCAGGTGCTCATCAATGCGCTCTATGGGACAGGGGAGGGGCTGGTGAGCCGCGGGTTCGACGCCGACAGCTTCGTCGTCGACAAGCAGACGCTGAAGATCGAGGCGACGGTTGCCATCAAGTCCGAAGCGGTTGTGATGGCAGCGGGTGGGGGAGTGAAGGATGTCGCGGTGGCCGAAGATCGAGCGGGCCTCCCGAGTCTGTCGGATGAGGAAGCGAGGTCCGTTGCAAAGGCCGCGATCGCGATCGAGAACAGCTTCAGGAAACCGCAGGACATCGAGTTTGCGTTCGATCATGCCGGGAAGCTCTTCGTTCTTCAGACGCGGCCGATCACGACAGCGGCGGAGTATGGTCCTGCTGCGGGAAATCCGCTTCTATGGGACAACTCGAACATCATCGAGAGCTTTTCCGGCGTCACCTCGCCCATGACGTTCAGCGTGATCCGGCGCGCATACACGATCGTCTATCGATGCTTCGCGGAGGTAATGGGGATCCGGCCGGGGGTTGTGCAGGAGAACCGGTTCGTCTTCGAGAACATGCTCGGCCTGTTCCGTGGTCAGGTGTACTACAACCTCCTCAATTGGTACCGGCTCGTCGGAATGTTCCCCGGGTTCAACTACAACCGGGCCTTCATGGAATCGATGATGGGTGTGCGGCAGCCGGCTGCCACCGTCGAAGCCGCGCCGCAGCCTGCGATGCAGCGCTATTTCGTCGAGTTGCCGGCCTTGCTGAAGCTTCTTGGCCGGTCCGGACGGAACTTCTTTCGCATTCGCACTCTCACTGCCGAGTTCGAGACGAACTTCCGCGAAAACTACAGTCGCTGGTCGAAGATCGATCTCGATTCACTCAGGCCGCACGAGCTGATGAATCTCTACCTCGAGTTCGAAGAGAGGGTGCTCTGGAAGTGGCGCGCGCCGATCATCAACGACTTCTTTGTGATGATCTTCTACGGCGTGCTTCGGAAGCTGACGGCGAAGTGGTGCGGTGATGAGGGAGGCTCGCTTCAGAACGATCTCATCTCCGGGGAAGGGGGGATCGAGAGTACGGAGCCGGCGAAACAGCTGCTGCGCATGGCGGCAGTCGCTGCGCGTGATGAAGCACTCCGCGAGGTGATCGTGACACAGGGGCCGGACGAGGCGCTGTCGAGGGTCCGCGGCGAAGCAAGGTTTGCATCCTTCAACGGAATGATTGATCACTACCTCGAGCTCTACGGATTCCGCTGCATGAATGAGCTCAAGCTCGAGGAACCGTCGCTGCGCGACAACCCCGCGTTCCTGCTGATGCTGCTCCGGAACTATCTGACGGGTGACGCGAGCCGGCTCGATCTGGCCGCACAGGATGCGCGCGAGAAGGAGATCCGGAGGGATGCAGAACGGCGCGCCTTCGGTGCGATTCGCTCTCCTTTCAAGCGGGCCGTCTTCCGGCGCGTCCTCGCCAACGCGCGCCTCGGAGTGAAGAACCGCGAGAACATGCGGTTCGCGCGGACCCGCATCTTCGGTCTCGTGCGCGAGGTGATGCGCGCCATCGGCCGGCAGTTTACGGCGGAAGGACTCATCGCGACTCCCCAGGACGTCTTCTTCCTGACTTTGGATGAAGTGTTCGATTACATCAAAGGTACGGCGGTTACCACCGATCTCGCAGGGCTGATCGATCTGCGGCGTCGAGAGTTCGAAGCGTACCGCGCAGGCACTCCCGCGGACGACCGCTTCGAGACGTTCGGCATGGCTTACCATCGCAATGCGTTCGCGGGCCCACGCGATGAGACGCCGATTGAGGAAGGAGTGCTGCGCGGAACGCCGTGCTCCCCAGGCCGGATCACCGGGGCGGTCAAAGTCCTGCGATCTCCTGACGAGGCGCGACTTTCCGGCGAAATCCTCGTCGCCGAGCGGACCGATCCCGGATGGGTTCCGCTCTACCCGTCGATCTCGGGTCTGCTCATCGAGCGGGGGAGCATCCTGTCGCACTCGGCGATCGTCGCGAGAGAGATGGGGAGTCCGACGATCGTTGGGATTCGAGGTCTCACCGACACGTTGAAGAGCGGCGACGTCGTGACGATGGACGGCTCCGCGGGCTCGGTGCATGTCGTTGATCCTTGAGAAGGGAGCGCTTCACAGTGATCTTCCCTCTGCCCGCCCTTAGCTGCGTCTCACGCGCAGGAAGAAGTTCGGGGAGAGGGGAGGACGTCGTCGGCATCGACTGGCGCAATGGGCCAATGCATCTACCGTGGAAACGCCTCGATAATCTCTGCCTGTTGCAACGCCGCGATCAGGGCAGCTGAAGCAAGCGCCAGGAGAAACGAGATCCCGCTCCAGCCGCGAGGGGACTCGCCCTCGAGACGCATGCGGCCCAGCGATGCATTGACAACAGTGATGAGAATGGCAGCGAATGCAATTGCGCGAAGCGTGTCGAAGGATGGGGCTCCTCCCACGAGCATCCACACCGGAATTCCGACAACGAGCGCCGCGACTGCCGCGATCACGCCGGCTGCGATCGCATCGCCCCATCGCTGGAACAGGTTCAGACGGATCCGCCCATCCCACCAGACGAGTGCGAGCACCATGATCGTGGCCATCAGATATGGCGCGTAAAAGAATCCGTACCGGCCGGTGAGATTGGCGGCGAGCAGCACGATGAACGGGACGAGGATGGCGTGGGTGATCACCCGCACACGGAGTGGCTCTCCTTCGCGTCCCATGACGAATGCCCGGACGAAGACGAAGGCGACGATGGCGAGGAGCACCGGCAGCGCCCATCGTCGCGACCCGAGAGACCATGTTGCGAAGGTGAAGAGAACGACGGCGATCATGCCGCCGGCGTTGAACGAACGAAACCGCCAGACGATGAGCGCCATGAGCGCAAAGATCGCGAGGAAGCTGATGTTCTGGTAGGCGATCTCGGCGAGCGGCTTCGTCGTGATCTTCTGAAGAACGAAACAGACAGCAATCGGGATGAACAGGTTGTCCGTTCCGCGCAGTGAAATCGCTTCGAAGCCTGTCACCAGCATTGCGACGAGGAGCGCCGAGAGCACCGTCACTGGACGTGGCAGATCCGTCATCAGCAGCATCGGCAGATGAACCGCCAGGAATGCAACCACGAGGAAGACGAGAGAGCCTTCCACGCTCTTGTGTTCGTCTTCGACCTCATAACGAAGACGCCCGTATCTGCTGCCGATCAGTGCTGCGAACGCATCGGCTACTGCGAGCACGAGCAGCGCGCTCACGTAGAGCCAGGGCTGATCCGCCGCGATCAGGAACACGATGAAGATCGCGAGTGGATAGTATTCGCTCCCTCTGCTCTTCCGCTCGACTCCGTGAAGGCTGCGCAGGAGGCCGAACCGACCTCCGAGGAAGAAGATCGCGGAGAGCGACGCTGTAAGCATCAGCACTACGAGCGGAGATCGGATCAGAAAGGGGAGGGAGAGCCCGACCAGCCCACCTCCAACGTGGACCAGCTTCCTCGTCCATTCGGGCTTTGCGTTCCCGACTCGAATCCAGATCTCGGCAGAAACAAGAAGGATGGCGAAGACGCTGGCTATGATCGCCGCCCCCGTAATGTCGGAGTTTGAGATCACCGCGCGACCTCATCGATCCTGAATGCACTGTAGAAAAAGGCGCGATCTCGCAGGAACAGCTCCTTCGCGAGATCGGTGCGCTCAATGATCCGGTCCGCAAATACCTCGGGCCGTCTCCTTGGAACGAGCATGTTCCAGTACGCGAGTCGTGCGCCCGGACGGGCGGTGTCAAGGAGACGTCCGTAGAGACGCTCGGTCGTCGCAGGATCGAGATACTCGAAGATGTCCGACAGATTGTAGCCGTCGAATTTGCCGCCCGCCTGGAGCCCGACTTCGTCGATCGGTCCCTGGCGGATCGTGAGACGATTCATGCCCGAGCGGAGCGAGGCGAGGGAATCGGATCTCAGGTAACGAGGAAGCGCGGTGCCATAGTTTCCGGTGAAGATCGATGTAAGGTAGGGATTGTCATGAGTCGGGAGCTGCGTGAACGCGTATTCGGCGCGGGCACGGATGCGATCCGCAACGGAGCCTTCGACGAAGCGGAAGAACTCCGGATCGCGTCCGAGGCGTCCCATGACCAGGCGACTGAAGAAGACGCTGAACATTGCCCGCCAGCGCACGCCGTCCCATCGCTCGTCGTAGAACTTCCTCCGTTCTTCGAATGTCTTCTCTTGCAGTAGCTTCTCGACGAGCCGATGTCCGTGAACGAGTGGAAGTACGCGAGTCCGGAAGAGGCGGAAATAGTTCTCGAACTTTCCGTGATGGATGATGCCGTTCCTGATGGCGCCGGTCGACGCATCCCAGTAGTTTCGCGATTCGGAAGGGAGGGCAAGTGCGAGCCGGGCGTAGACCTCGAGGCGCTCGTTGCTCGGTCGCACGCCGAGGAATGCGAGAAGCGGTTCGTCATCGAGTTGGAGGATGGCAGCCTTCTTCAGCTCGACCAGGTGCAGCTGAGCCGAACTGATGTCGGCAGCCACGACCTCCGCGCCTGCGGCGACGAGAGCAAAGGCGTTGTCTCCGGCCGAGGCGATGGAGAGAATCCGGCGTCCCGTGGCGGCGTCGAGTGCCTCATGGAGGATGTCGGCGTCCTCCCAGACATTCGCGTAGCGAATCTGGTCGAAGCGCGCGCGGTCGCGAATGTCGGTGGATGTCGGCTCTGTCATCGCTTCACCACGGACCTCGGAAATCTGGGATTCCGGATGGCTCATTGTGGCGACATAGGAACGCGTTTGTCATTCGAGTTCTCCATTTCGAGCGACAGTGGCGCGAGCATGTGGCGCGCGCCGGCTCGCCAGACAGTTCTGGCCCCAGGCTCTGCCCAGGGGTAGGAGTGACATAGAAAGGAATGCGGCCGCCCTGGCGGCCGCCCATTCGCGTGCCTTCC
>JBGSYJ010000286.1:0-6043 GCA_041750915.1 Thermoanaerobaculia bacterium
CGGGGAGGGATTGCCGCTGCTCGAGAGCGCCGCCCGGAAACTCGAAGCGTCCTACATCTCTCCTTTTCACGCCCACGCTCCGATGGAGCCGATGAACAGCATCGCGGATGTCCGTGATGGTCAATGCGAGATATGGTCGCCCACCCAGGCCCCGAACACGGTTCAGGAACAGGTCGCAACACTTCTGAAGATCTCGACCGAGAAGGTGGTTGTGCACACGACCTTGATGGGGGGTGGGTTTGGAAGAAGACTGGGCGTCGACTATGCAGTCGAAGCAGCAGAGCTCTCCCAGGCGATCTCGAAGCCTGTTCAGGTGGTCTGGAGCCGCGACGACGACTTCAAGCATGGGTATTTCCAGCCGGCATCGATCGAGGTGATGGGCGCGGGGCTGGATGCCGAAGGCGGTCCGCTGCTTTTCACACACAAAAAGGTCTGCTCTCTTCACAATGCCCGCCGCCCGTTGACTGCCGAGCAGCGAACCGACCCTCAGCATCTGGCTGCTGCCTCCTGGGGTGTATTCGATCATCCCTATGCATTTCCGTCGATCGAGACCTTCTACGTAGAAGTCGACGTTCCTGTCCCGATCGGCCCGTGGCGTTCCGTCTACTCGCCGCCATCGGTCTTCGCCCGCGAGTCGTTCCTCGACGAGATGGCTGTAGCGACGGGTCGCGATCCCGTCGAGCTGAGACTTTCACTGCTCCGCGCGGAGGAGAACATCGTCGAGCGCGGTCGCATGAAGATCGACCGCTCGAGGCTCGCGAAAGTGATCGAAGTGGTGCGTGACAAGTCAGGGTGGGGATCGAAACTTCCGAAAGGGAAGGGGAGAGGAATCGCGGCGAACACGTACCACGCGAATACGCACATCGCCCACGTTGCGGAAGTCGAGACGGGTAGCGATGGCAGGATTCGCGTTACGAGGATTGTTGCCGCCGTCGACTGCGGCGTAGCGGTCAATCCGCTGGGGATCGAGGCGCAGGTAGAGAGCGGTGTCGTCTGGGCGCTCTCGATGGCGCTGAAGGGCTTCATGGAGTGGCGGAATGGTGCTCCGACGGTCGAGAACTTTCAGGACTACGACACACTCCGGCTGCGCGAGACTCCCATCATTGAAACGTATATCGTTGCGAGCGAAGGGGACGCGCCCTACGGAATGGGGGAGCCGACGGTCTGTCCCGTCGTGCCCGCCGTTGCGAACGCGATATTCGCTGCAACCGGGCAGCGGCTCAGAAGGCTCCCATTCGCGCTCGAGGAGACGACGTGATGGGGGACTTGGCAGAGATTGCTCAGCTCCTCCGGCAAACGGAAAGCGCTCGCGCCGTGCTGGTTACGCTCGTAAGGGTCGAGGGTACGAGCTACAGAAAGCCTGGTGCGAAGATGGTGGTGACGGAGGATGGTGTGGCAGCAGGCGCGATCAGCGGCGGCTGCCTCGAAAACGTACTTCGATCCCACGCGCTCGAGTCTCTGGATCGCTCCGCCCACGTCGTGTTGCTCGACACCACGAGCGACTCCGACCTGCTCTTCGGACACGGCCTCGGATGTCCAGGTAAACTTCAGTTTCTCGTCGAGCCGTTCCGCGTCGCGTCTCCTCCCGCGTCGCTCCAGGCTCATGAAGCGACTCGCGACGATCGCAAGACTCGGATCGTCGTAACGCTGCTGCCGAGCGATCGGGAGGAGCTTTGCACGCAGACGATGACCCGTGGAGAAGCAGAAGAGTCTGAGGACTTCGTTCTGCGGACAATGCGTCAGAACGGGCTTCAGGCTGTCGGAACCAGTTTCGTGGGGAATGGGAATCAATCCTACTTCGTCGAGATCGTCGAACCGCCGCTTCGTCTCCTTCTCATCGGATCGGGGCTCGATGTTCCTCCGTTCATTCGTGTTGCCGAGAGTGCCGGGCTCGAAGTGACTCAGGTCGTGAAAATGTGGCCGGCAGCTTACGAAGGCCCCGGGCGCCTGCTCGTTGCGCCGCCCGAAGAGAGCGAAAACCTGCCGCTCGACGCGCGAACGGCCGTTGTGGTGATGACTCACAACTATTTCGTCGATCTCGACTACCTCCGTGCACTGGTGCCGAGCTCGCTGGTATATCTGGGCGTAATTGGTTCCCGCGGCCGATACGAAAAACTGGTCGCCGATCTGAAGGCGGAGGGTATCGGCGCCGAGTCCGTCAATCGCCTCCGTGGCCCGGCCGGTCTCGACATCGGCGCCGAGACGCCTGCGCAGATCGCGTTGTCGATCGTGGCCGAGATCCAGGCGGTCGTTGCCGGTAGGCGATACCTGTCGAAGGAGACATTAAGCCTGGTCGACCGGAAGACGATGCATTGAGCCGCCCGGTCTTTGGAATCGTCCTGGCGGCTGGTAGCTCGTCCCGGCTCGGTCAGCCAAAGCAACTCCTGCTGGCCGGGGGCAAACCTTTCGTCGCTGCGATTGTCGAGAAGCTTCAACTCGCAGGCGTCGATCGGGTGATCGTGGTCCTGGGTGCGAATGAGGAGGATGTTCGCAGCGCGCTGGACGGTCTCGACGTTGATCCGGTTCGCAATGGCCGGTGGGCGGAGGGGATGGGGACGAGCATCGCAGAAGGTGTTCGACACGCTGCGAGTTCGGGCTCCGGTGCCGTGATGATCGCCCTCACAGATCAACCCGACATCCGCACGGAGCACTATCGCGCGCTGCTCGCGAGCCATCTTGAAAGTGGAGAGACTGTTGCGACCGGCTATCCGGAAGGCCCCGGCGTGCCTGCTGTTTTCCCACGTGACTGCTTCGGGGATCTGGAGCATCTGTCCGGAGATGCAGGCGCCCGGGAGATTCTTCGCCGGCATGCCGGCCGTCTCACGATCGTACCGAATGATGCCGCAACTCGTGATATCGACTCTCCAGCCGACCTCTGAAAATCGGGGAGTGCCTTCTTTCACGCGCACTCCACGCAGCGCTACTTCTTCGAGGCCTTTCTCGACTGGCTCGAGTCTTCTTTCGTCTCGTTGGCTTTGCGGCTTACTCCCAGGGGTGGCGCCCCGGGGATGAAATTCGGAGAACCGGTCCCCTGTGCCTTCTCATGCTCCCGCATCGTCTTCTTGTGCTCGTCCTGAACGATGTCTTCGCCCTGCCGCTCTCGACCGGCCACCTTGTAGTGCCCGGGATTGACGTTGTTCTTGCTCATAGACCCTCCTAATGCTTTTCAGATCTATCGCAAGAACCCTGCCGGAGCACGATTGCAACCGACGGAAACAGGCATTCGCCTTCGCGGACAGTCGAGCATCACGAAAAACGGCGGGGAATGAATCCCCGCCGTTTTCGCAAATCCAGATATCGCAATTTTAGAACGATACGTTGACATTGCTGGAGCATGTCGTCGTACCGGCGTGGCAGACCCTATACGTATACGATCCGCCTCCCTTGGCTCCGATATTGTCGGTGTGGAGACCGTCGTTCGCTGTCGTCGTAATCTTCACATTGTTGCGGAAGACGTCGACATCCGTAGTTGTAGCTCCACTCCAGACCAGGTCCGCTGTCTGAGTGCCTTTGACCTTGTAGCCCGTGACGTTCAGTGTGATGCCACCGGTAGAGCCCGTGGTGACAGTGACACTCTTCGAGGTGCTGCCTGTTGCGCTGTCATCGTCCGTAACCGTCAGGGTGACCGTGTAGGTGCCGCCTGCAGCATACGTCTTGGATGGGTTCGTGGCGGTACTCGTAGAGCCATCGCCAAAGTTCCAGCTTCGGCTCGCGATGGTGCCATCGGAATCGCTGCTGCCGTCCGTGAATTGCACGGTCAGACCCGAGGCGGAGAATGTAAAGTTCGCGGTCGGAGCGACATTCGCTCCCGAAGATCCGAGAATCGACGCGATGCTGTTGTAGTAGGCAGCGAAGGCGCCGTCGACCGTCGCATTGCGTACCGTGTCGCAATTGTCGTTTACGTTCGTACCGCAGGCGCCGGAAAGTTGCCCGACGATCTGACCTGCGCCATTGACGACCGGCGAGCCGCTGCTGCCACCTTCGGTTGCGCCGACGATGTCTGTGCTGTAGATCCAATTTCCGCGCGGCCAGCTCGTGCACGTGCCCTTGCCGGTGTCGACGTCATGCTGAGAGTATGCCTGCGGTGCGCCACCGGGATGGCTGATCCGATAGAGCTTGGTCCCATTCGAGTTTGCCACTGGAGTCGAGGTCCAGCCGAGGAATGCAGCCCCTGAAGGAGCCGGCTGGCTGAGCTGGAGAAGTGTGTAATCGCTCGTTCGGTTCGTCGAGAGGATGGTAGAGCCCGTCGTGTTCTGCGTGCCGGGGTATGGACAGTTGCTCAACGACCCGCACGTGCTCGATTCGTAGAAAAAGTAGGTCTCCAGGCCGCTCGCCTCGCCGTTCTTGCTGATGCAGTGATTTGCGGTGAGAAAATAGGGCGAGTTTGAACTATTGGCGACCAGTCCGCCCGAACAGATATAGAGGTAGCGACCGGAAGGGAAGAGCATCGATGCTACAGCGTCCCTCGCTTGCGACACGGCACCAACATTCGCCACCGAGCATGCCGCGCCGACGACACAGTCTTCATTAAAGGGGCAGAATGCCGAAGCCGAGAGCTCGGACGGCGGGGCGATGCTGCGAGCGATCGCGAATTCGTCGGTCATGTAGCCGATGCCGGCAATCCGGAAACTCGGGGCGCCCGATGGCCCGGCGTGCAGTTGCACGATCACGTCCTCACCAGGAACCGTGTTCGTCCAGAAATCGCCAGTACCGTTTGGGCCCTTGCCGCTGTATGGACCGAATGCAACACCGTCGAGCGTATAGACATACAGGGCTGCGCCTTCGGGAAGATCGAAGTCAGTGAAGTGAACGCGAAGTGCCGTCGCGTCCGAAGAATGAACTCGTGCGGTCCATGCGAAGCCGCCCCGTGATTCGCCC
The DNA here is from genome assembly GCA_041750915.1 of Thermoanaerobaculia bacterium. Lineage (GTDB taxonomy): Bacteria > Acidobacteriota > Thermoanaerobaculia > Gp7-AA8 > Gp7-AA8 > JBGSYJ01. The sequence continues at coordinate 4,879 of JBGSYJ010000286.1, forward strand.
CGCACGGCTCCCAGGGCGTCATGGAACTGCGTCCGATTTACGGAGAACATGCTGCGATCAAAGGTCATCGAAATGTCGAGATCTTTCACGACACCGACTTTCATCTTCATCTCGGCTGTATCACCGCGAGAGACGCTCTCGCGCTCTTCCGGGGTAATCGCCACGTCCAGGGGAGATCCGATCGCTATGTCGACGATCGAGCTGTTCAGCCGCCGGTGAAGCTGTCCCATCTTCTGAAAATGTTCCGCGCGATCAAATCGTCTTTCCGCCGGCTGAAACTCCCGGGACGGAGGTTCGAATGCTTCCTGTGTCGCTGCTCCTGCTACTCCTGCCATGGCGAAAATCAACATCGACGACAATAATGGTTTCCAACGACTCATCGGACAGATCTCCCTGGGTTAGAGGTTAAGTGCGATATTCGAAGGACAGACGCATCCCGCGATTCGGGAAGTGCCGCGGCATGTCCTTCGACGAGTGCATATAGAATTTGCGAGACAGACGATGGTAGCAGAGACTTCACAGTTTCGAATTGGATTGTTGACAGATTTCCGGCCACTGCGATTTTCGCGCCTGGCCGATTCGAAGAGCCTGCCAGCCCTGGTTGCCGTCGCGCTCGTTTTGTCCGCGTCGTGCTCAGTGAAGTAGCTGAAAGGATCGATGTCCTGATGCGTCAAGACGATGGCACCGTTCCGGACGCACGGTGCTCGCGCGAAAAATGGGTGAAACCGTTTTCACCGGGGCTTTGGCCATCGCCGATCTCGGGCGCTGCTCTACTTTGTTTGCTGTCTCGCCCCGACCAGATCTGTTCCGTGAACAGAATTCCATGATATTTCTCGATTTGCATCGGACCACCGGCGGACGAGAGCGATGAGACACCCTATATGGATCGTTGCGATACTGACCCTCTCCTGTGCCTCGGGAGTGAGACATATGCCTGATGAAGATAGGGCCATGAAAATCAGCGAGCTCATGAACGACTACCAGGGCGCAGTGCCGGGCGCGGCTGTTCTCGTGATGCAGAATGGCGACGTTGCGTTCAGCCAGGGGTTCGGCATGGCCGATCTGGAGGCGGGAGCTCCGGTCACGCCGAAATCGAATTTCAGACTCGCATCTCTGACCAAGCAGTTCACCGCGACGGCGATCGAAATCCTCAAAGAGCGGGGGA
>JBGSYJ010000287.1:0-11526 GCA_041750915.1 Thermoanaerobaculia bacterium
TTCCGTCCGGGAGGAAATCCGGGTAGCGGTGCGACTGCTCCTGCTTTTCGGGATCGAGAGTGGTGACCTGCGTGGGTGTCCCTCCTGCGGACGAGACGCGGTAAATCGCCTCGGTCGGCGTGGGAGTGAAGAGAATCGTTCCGTCTTCGCTCCACGCGCCGCCCCGACCGTTCGGCGCGTCGCACAGTGTCTGGGGAGGGCCGCCGTTCGCGTCGATCTTCCGCAGCTTTCCTCCCGAGAAGAAGCCGATGAAGCGGCTGTCAGGCGACCAGAAGGGAAACTCGGCGTTCTCGGTTGCGGCGAGCGGCTGCGCCGTGAGCGCATCGAGCGGGCGGACCCAGAGCATGCTCGGGCCGTCCTCGGTTCGCGCGACGAATGCGATCCGCAGGCCGTCCGGCGAAAGGGTCATCGCTCCGCTGAGCGTGTCGAAGGCCGCCTTGTCAGGTGGAAGGACGGACGAGCGCACGATGCGCGGCGACTGCTTCGTCGCATAAAAGACGCCGATCGTGGCCGCGACGGCGACGACTGCGGTCGCCGCGTGGAGCGCCCACGCCGCGCGAAGCCTCGTCTTCCGCTTCGCGAGGACCAGGGCAGGCTCGCCGGCCTTCGATCCCGCCGTCCCGATCCACTGCAGCTGTTCCGCAACGTCGCGGATGCTTTGCCAGCGGTCGTCCGGGTCCTTCGCGAGGCAGCGCTTGATGACGTGGTCAAGCGCGGGAGGCGTGAGCGGGGCGAGCTCGCTCACCGGCGTCGGCGTCGAGGAGACGATCGCCGCGATGAGCGAGGTCTTGTTCTTCCCCTGGAAGGCGCGTCGTCCCGTCGCCATCTCGTAGAGGAGGGCGCCGAAGCCGAAGATGTCGGTGCGCGCGTCGGCCTCCTGGCCTTCGAGCTGCTCGGGCGCCATGTACTGGAAGGTGCCGAGGATTGTGCCCTGCTCGGTGAGGGGCTTGTGCGCGGTGGGGGAGTCGGCGAGCTGGCTCACGCTCGAGGCCGACATCGAGAGCGGCCCCGACTTCGCGAGGCCGAAGTCGAGAAGCTTCGCGCCCGACTTCGTCAGCATCACGTTGCCCGGCTTGAGGTCGCGGTGGACGATACCCTGCCGGTGCGCTGCATCCAGTGCGCTCGCGATCTCCGAGCCGTGGCGCAGGACGAGCTCGATCGGGAGCGCGCCCTTCGCGAGCCGGTCGGCGAGCGACTCGCCATCGATGAGCTCCATCACGAGGAAGTCGACGCCGTCGTGGTGGCCGACGTCGTAGAGGGTGCACACGTTCGGGTGGTTGAGCTGCGAGATCGTCTTCGCCTCGCGCTCGAAGCGCGCCTTGAGCTGGACGTTCGCGGCGAAGTCGGCGGGGAGGATCTTGATCGCGACCTCGCGCTCGAGGCGCGTATCCTTCGCGCGCCAGACCTCGCCCATGCCGCCCGCGCCCAGCGGCGCGACGATCTCGTAGGGTCCGAGACGAGTACCGGAGCCGATTGTCATGGAGCGGCAACAGGATACCGCAAGTCACCGCTCGGATCGAAGGGACCTCGTTCCAGGGAGTGAAGCGGTACGACAGATGGGGCTTTCATCTCCGAGGTCGTCGCGCCAGAACGCGCAAGTTAAAGACGATTTCGAAGAACGGCGGATCGGAATCCGCCGCTACTCGATGCACCGTAAGGTTCAGTTCAGCGGGACGCGGCGGTGCAGTTCTTCGAACCACCCTTCGACGGCACGCTTTGTGACGAGATGGCGTTACTCCGCGGCCGAGCCGAATTGCATGTACATCTCTGCCAGTTTCGGCTTGACACCTTCATCAGCGCGAGCGAGATCAGCCGAGATCTCATCCCTGCGGGCGTAGACAGTCTGAAGGATCTCCCGGCGTGATCCCGGTCGCAGAAGAGGACTGTTGAGAGCCGCGCCGAGGCGATCGAAAAACGAGCTTGCCCGTTCCGACGCAGTCCCGTAATTATTGCTGTTCACCTCTTGCAGAACCTCGCCAAGATTCCCTCTCAAACGTGCCACTTCCAGGTCGTACTGGCGCTGCGCCAGCGTTTCCTCCATCTCCCCGAGTCGCGCCGTACTCAGTCTGGACTCCTCCGCAGCACTGCGAGCCCGGTTCGAGGCCGGGATGTAGCCGGCCAGAAAGATCAGGACGATTCCGAGGATGATGGCGCCTCCGAGGACCAGACGCTTGCGTGACGGTTCCATATTACCTCCTGTTCAGAGCGGATTGTATCGCAGGCCAGGAAGGCCGCTTGGCATCGTCCGAGCCTGCATTTTCTCGATCGCGACCATCCTGTAGATCTGTCGCGCCACATCCGCTCGGGTGGCCGGTTCGGTGATGAGGCCGAAGATACCGGCAGGCTGACGCGTCTCCAGTCCCGTGCTTTAATACCCTGATCCAATCATGACGAACCGGGGAATTGAGACGGGCGGCGCTCTGCTCCACTACCGTTTGATCAATCGCCTCGGTGCGGGCGGGATGGGGGAGGTCTGGCGCGCGACCGACACCACGCTCGATCGTGAAGTAGCGATCAAGATTCTCCCCGCTGAGTTCTCGAGCGATCCGGAACGACTCGCGAGGTTCGAGCGCGAAGCGAAGCTTTTGGCTTCGCTCAACCATCCGAATGTCGCGGCCGTCTACGGCCTGCATCAGGACGGCGGCGTGCGATTTCTCGCGATGGAGCTCGTGCGAGGTCGCACGCTGAGCGAAGAGATCGCGAAGGGAATCGAGCCCTCGCGCGTTGTCGATATCGCGGCATCGATCGCTGACGGGCTTGCCGCAGCGCATCGTAATCACGTGATCCACCGCGACCTCAAGCCCGACAACATCATGATCGACGGAGACGGACGTCCGAAGATCCTCGACTTCGGTCTTGCAAAGCTGGGTGGCGCCGTCGTAATGCCGGAGGATGAAACCGCAAAGCTCGATGAAGCCGCTCCGCTGCGGGAAGTGTCGATGACGCGCAAGGGAACGCTCCTCGGTACCGTGGCGTATATGTCGCCGGAACAGGCGCAGGGGCACTCGGTCGATCTCCGCTCCGACATCTTTTCGTTCGGCATCGTTCTCTACGAGATGGCCACGGGCCGGCGTCCGTTCTCGGGTGACAACACTCTGTCGATCCTCAGCTCGATCCTGCGCGACACGCCCCAGGCGGTGACAAAGCTCGCGCCCACAGCGCCTGCGCCACTCGACCAGATCATTCATCGCTGTCTCGAAAAGGATCCCGATGCGCGCTACGCGAACGCCTCGGAGGTTCGCGACGATCTCACAGCGCTGCGTGTCGAAATCAGCTCGGGCTCGGGCCGCAAAGCGCCCGTGCTTCCACGCGTCCGCGGAAGGCGGATTGCAATCGGTTCCGTGGCGCTGATCGTGCTCGCAGTTCTCGGCTCGTGGATTTACCGGCGCCAGGCAGAGCAACGGTGGGTGCGCGATGAGGCGCTACCGCAGCTGCAGGCGACCGTCGAACGGATCCAGGGCCTTCAGGAAGGTCGCGACAGTTGGGATGCCTGGGTGCTCGCTCGAAAGATCGCGGCTGTGAACCCGGACGATCCGATCGTCGAGCAGCTCAGCGACAAATTCGTCCGGCCGGTGACGATCACGTCCGATCCGCCCGGCGCTTCAGTGTTCATCCGCTACTACGACGAGCCCGACGCCGAGCCCGTGCTCATCGGTACGACGCCACTTGAGAACTTCGCCTATCCGCAAGGCTTCACGCGTCTTCGTCTAGAGCTCGCGGGGAAGAGTCCCGTTGACGACGTGCTCTGGAACTTTCCACTGGGCGACAACGACACATGGAGCTATCGCCTCCACGCGCCGGACGAGATTTCCGCGGGCATGGCTGCGGTGCCTGCCGGCGAGTTCGACCTCTTCCTGCCCGGGCTCGAGCATGTGAAGACCGAGCCGATGGCCGCATTCGAAATGGATCGCCTCGAGGTGACCAACCGCGACTTCAAACGCTTCGTCGACGCCAGCGGATACGCGGATCGGAAGTACTGGACACAGCCGTTTGTCGACGGCGAGCGGACGCTGAGTTTCGAGGCGGCGGTCGCGCGTTTTACCGACCGAACCGGCCGCACGGGTCCAGCAACGTGGGAGGTCGGCTCGTACCCCGAGGGTCAGGACGACTACCCGGTCACGGGCGTGAGCTGGTATGAGGCTGCGGCGTATGCGAAATGGGCGGGCAAGCGGCTGCCCACGGTCCACCACTGGAACCGCGTCGCGTTCACCGTGGCGAGCTCGAGGATCGTCCCGATGTCGAACCTTTCGGGCAAAGAGCTTCTACCTGTTGGCCGCACGAAGAGCATGAATCGTTTCGGCGTCGCGGACCTGGCGGGAAACGCGCGCGAGTGGATCTGGAACGCAACGGAGAATGGACGTGCGCGCCTGATTCTCGGGGGCGGGTGGAACGACCCTGACTACGCATTTCCCGACGCGTATGCGCAACCCGCCTTCGACCGCTCGGCGACGAACGGCTTCCGTTGCATCCGCATCACGGGCGACGAGGCGAATCTCGCGAATCTCGACCGCGCGATCGAACGCAAGATCCGCGATTTCTACGCGCAGAAGCCGGTGACGGACGAGGTGTTCGCGCAATATCTCCGCCTCTTCGCGTACGACAAGACGCCCCTCGACGCGAAGATCGAGGAGGACGAACCCGCAGCTCACGGAACTCGGCAGAAGATCACGTTCAATGCAGCCTACGGCGGCGAGCGGATGATGGCCTATCTGTTCCTGCCTTCTTCGGGCAAGCCACCGTACCAGACGCTCGTTCTGTTTCCGGGATCGGGCTCGATCGAAGCGCGGTCGAGCGCTGAGCTCGAACCGGGCCGTGTCGATTTCCTGGTCAGAGGCGGCCGCGCGGTCATCTGGCCGATCTACAAGGGAACGTACGAACGAGGCACCGAGCTCCGTTCCGACACTGCACGCGAGACCACATTCTACAAAGAGCACGTGATCATGTGGGCCAAGGACCTGAGTCGTACCATCGATTATCTCGAGAACCGAGACGATATCGACGCGACACGCATCGGTTACTACGGGCTCAGCTGGGGCGGAACCATGGGCGCAATCATGCCGGCGGTTGAGCCTCGGATCAGGACGAGCATCCTCTACGTCGCGGGCATCAACTTCCAGCAGACGCTCCCGGAGGCGGATCCGGTCAACTACGTCGGACGGGTCAGGCAGCCGACCCTGATCCTCAACGGCGAGCTCGACTTCTACTTCCCTCCGGAGACTTCGCAAAAGCCGCTGTTCGACCTGCTCGGCACACCACCCGAGCACAAGAAGCGCCTCGTCTTTCCGGGCGGCCACTCGGTGCCCCGCACGGAGATGATCAAGGAATCGCTCGAATGGCTCGATCGCTATCTCGGACCGGTGGGGAGTGCGAGGTGAAGGATGAAAGATGAAGGATGAGGGATGAAGGATGAAGGATGAAGGATGAAAGATGAAGGATGAAGTCAGGTCAACCTGGAAGTAACCGGTTTGGTTTGCTTCGGAGCAGCTGAGGCGGCGAGCTGGGAGCCGGTACGTCGCCAGGAATCCTCATCGTCACGGAGCCGGCGGCATCCGGAACGCGTGTGTTCCGGTCAGTGTCACTGGAAGCCCGGCCGGTTCGTTCCTCGCTTCAACTGAAACCTCGTAACTCCCCTCGAGCGGGTTCAACGGCGCGATATCCAGAATGAATGCGTGCGTTTCCTGCCTGACTGGACCATTCGCGATGAGGTCGTTCCTCGGCAGATCAGCCGCCTGCCACGGTCCCCTCAGTTCGGCTCCATCGTCACGCTTCAATACGACACGAACGCTCGATGGGTGCTCGATTCCGTCTCGAATCAGGTTGCGATCGAACGCCCAGCCGGAAACCTGTGTCCCGACGACGGTATCGACATACCCCTCAGGGCTGTGATCCAGCACCGCGAAGGTGAAGGAATCCGGGATCGGCTTTCCGACGAAGCGATCTGGAAAACGTTCGTTGGCCGCAGTGACTTCGTGCGGCATCAGGAGGGCGACCACTGGTCGGTTGTTCTGCCACGCGACTTCCGCCAATTCATCGATCTGTGTCTCTTCGAGCCAGTCCCAGCGCACGGGCACGAGCCCGGAGTACCAGTTGATCGATCCGCTCATTTCCATCGAGACGACGAGCGCGTCGGGTGAGACGCTCCGTGCCAGCCAACGAGCCGCTGCGGAGTTTCTATGTTGTTCGTTGTCGATACTCAGCACATCCAGGCGACAAATCATCAAAATCGCCGTAACGATGATGAGGATGGCAAAGGTCACAAGAGCCCACTGCCGCCGGTGTGATGTCCAACGGCCGACGCGTTCGAGGAAAAGAAAGGCGCCGACGACGAGCGCCGGATAGGCAGGAAGCAGAAAGCGCGTGTACCACCATGCGTCCCAGGACGTGTAGAAGCAGAAGAAGAAAAAGAAACTCCCGAACCAGCTGAGGAGCACCAGGCGTGCATGCTTCGCAACCGCTGACACCGCGGCGAGAGCACACCAGAAGACCAGCGCCAGCGGTGTGAATTGATGGGACGTCCAGGAGAGGTAGTGACGGAAGCGCGCGCCGAACTCTGCCCCGCTGAACCCACTCTCCAGACCCGCGATGCTGTAACCGGAAGTCCTCCAGGAGCCGAACGCGGCGTTGTTGTAAAGCAGCGTGAGAACAAGAAAGGGAGCCGCGCCTGCCGCGAACAGAGCGACGTTCTGTAACCGGCGAAACTGACTGCCACTGGCCCGCGAGGTCTGCCCCTCCCGGGCCTCGGAGCCTCCCGCAAGTAGAGCAACGGCCAGAGGCGGAATCAGCAACACGCTTGTCGGTCTCACGAGCCATCCGATTCCGAATGCGAGGCCCGACAGAAATGCCGCGCCTCCGCGTCGCGAGCTCTTCAGCGCAAGCAGTACAGCAGCAAGACTCCAGACGAGAGCCACTGCGTCACTCATCTGCTGAACGCCCTGGAAAACGAGCACGGGACAGACCGCCATCGCAGCGGCAGCGCAGAGTGCGCCGATCTGCGACATGCCGACCTCCCGACCCAGCGCGAAGGTGAGAATCACCGCCACTATCGCGGCAAGAGGGCTGATGAAGAACGGAAGGATGTCGATTCGCGGGATGCTCGCCGCGGCCAGGTGCAGCGGATAGCCGATTGGATAGATCGATCCCATCTCACCGGGAGTGGCAGCAGGCACGTACCCGAGGGGGATCCCAACCCGGATCTGCTCCTGCGGCAGGTTGAGAGCCTTTACTGCGCGAACAGGCTCCGAGAGGCGACCATTCAGAAACATTCGGGACGCGTTGAAGTAGCCGGAGCTGTCAGATCCTCCTACCGCGAACGATGTGTTCGTGAGGAGGATCAGGGCGTAGCCGGCCAGCGCGAGCGAGACGATCGCAGTGCGCGCGAAGAAGCGGGGCGGCAGCGCGGGAGCACCCGATGCAGGAGATGGTTTCATCAATCTGGCTCTGCCGAGTGTACGTCATGGCCGGAGCTCGCTAACGGGACTCTGTTGCGCCGAAATTGTTGAGCAGGGTCGCAGGAGCGCAACCTGCCAGCCCCGCACGGCGATTCGATACGCGCAGCAGATCGTCGCCGAACTTTCGGCAGCGCCCAATCAGCGACGAACCCCGCGACGACGAGGAGTGAATTCTCCCAGGCGCACGCGCCATGCGCCGCGGCCGTGCGTGAAGGCGAAAAGAGAAACGCCCTCCGGACCTCGGCCGATCGAGAGCGACTCGGTCACCGCGTTCGGAAAGCCGCTTGTCTCGACGGTCCAGGTCATCCCCCCATCGAGGGAGACGAATACGCCGAGGTCGGTCCCGATAAAGAGCCGGGTGGGCCGCGTCGGGTCGACCACGAGCGAATGGACCGGGATGTCGGGAAGCGCCCCTGCACCAGCGCCATCCATGGAAGTCCACGTCCGGCCACCGTCGTTGCTCGTCCAGACATGCGCGCCGCCGAAACCGGCGTAGGTCGCCCAGGCAATCTGCGGGTCCACGGGATGAAACGTCAGCGACGAGACGAATCCGGCGCGCGGATGCGTGGAGCTCCAGACCGTGTTCCCGCCTGAAGTGCCGGCGGCAGTGGTGAAGTGAATGGCGCCGTCACTCGTTCCCGCGATCACGCGATCGGACATCTGCGGTGCTACGGCGAGGGCACTCACCCGGCCGGACGGTAGCAGGGTACTGGCCGGCAACCAGCTGGACGCGCCGTTATCGGAGCGCCATAGTCGTCGTCCTCCCGTCCAGAGCCGTCTCGGATCGTTTGAGTCGAGGAGAAACGGCGGAATGAAAAGAAACGAGTCGGACAAGCCGCCGGTCGCAACGGAAAATGTTCGTCCACCGTCCGTCGACTTGCGGATGTTCGCGAACTGGCTCTCGACGTAGAGCACCTGCGGGTTACTCGGATCGATCGCGACGTAACCGCCGTCGCCACCCCAGATGCGTCGCCACCCGTTGGGTCCTGCCGCATCGCTGCCGAGAACCGTCCCATTGTCCTGGGTCCCGCCGAGGTACGAGAGCCCATCCGGAAACGGTGCGCCGTGGTAGAACTGCGTGATCCCGAAATCGTGGTTCAGCGGTGACCATCGAACCGACGATGAGTCCGGGTCGCAGACAGTGAGAATTCCTTTCCCGATACCGGCGCGCGCGTTGTCGGTGCGAAAGATTCCCCCGTCATTCGCGACATAAAGAATCTGGTTTGCTCCCCCGTCGAAACCGGGATGAAAAACAATCGCGTGCTGGTCGGCGTGCACGAAGCTGCTCATCGTTTCCTGAGCCCACCAGTACGATGCGACTCCCCAGGTCCGCCCTCCGTCATCAGAACGGAAAAGATCGACTCCGGCCGCCCAGATTCGCTCCGGATCAATGGGATCCACGGCGATTACGTTCGCATACCAACCCATATTTACGTAGACGCTCTTGCCGACGTCGCAATCCTCATACGAAGCGGCAAGTGGATTGGTCAGCAATAGCGTCGCGAGTTTGTCCGGGTCGTCATTTCGAACCTGTGAGCGCCAGCTCCCACGATCTCCGTTTGCGTCGGAGCGAAACACGGCGAGCAGGCCCTGCTCGAGCTGCCCGTTCGTGCCGGGAACATTGCTCGCCGACAGCGCGTAGATCGTCGAGGGGCTCGAAGGAGCGATTGCGAGTTGTGTTCGTCCCATTCCGCTCTCGGCGAGCACCTCGGTCCATGTTGTGTCGGATTCCGCCGTGCTCGCGCGGAAAACGCGGGCCTGTCCGAGGGTGCCGCAAGCGGCGAAGAGGAAGTCACTCGTGGAGTCGGGACGTGCGAGAAGATCGAGACAGCCGCCGTTCGTCGCTGGATCGAGAACCCGATCCCAGCTCACCCCGCGATCGGTCGAACGCCAGACACCGGTGCGCGTCGCGGCGTAGATACGACGCGGGTCGTGAACGCTCACCAGCAGGTCATTCACCCAATGGAAGTCCGGAGTCTTCGTCGATGCGAGGAGACTCCAGGTCGCACCTCCGTCCTCGGTGCGAAAGATTCCCGCACCACGGAGCGGTAGTGCCGTGCCGCGCACGACTTCGCGGAAGTACCCTTCACCGGTCCCGGCATACAGCACCGACGAGTTCCCCGGCTCGAAGGTCAGCGAGTTCACCGCAATGTTCTCCATTGCTTCGCCGATGGGTCTCCAGGATCCCCCGGCGTCAACGCTCTTCCAGACTCCGCCGCTGACTCCGCCGGCGTAGAAGGTCCGCGGGTCCGCTGGATCGAGCAGGAAGGTGCGCGTACGTCCGCCGATATTGCCGGGACCGAGCGAGGTCCAGGTGGCCGGTTGAGAGCTCTTCTCGAGCGACATCGATCGTTCGTCGACGACCTTGTCGAGCGCCGTCGAATACCGTGGCATCCGCCGCATCGAAGCGCGGGCGGTTTCGTAGCGCTCAGCCGGATCGATCTCGCCTGCTCCGTCCAGACGTTTTGCGCGGTAGAGCGCCTCCGCATGATCCGGCTGGTCATATGGTCGGATCTCCTTCCGCGCGATGCGTTCCCGCACCTGCTCCGGCACGTTCACTGAAGGGGGAGACGTGCTGCAGCCGGCCAGCACCAGCAGCAAAGACCAAACACAGGAGAGGCGCATGTCCTTCAGGCTCGTCCGATTCATGATTTCGCCGGGCACTGTTCTCACGCCGGTTCAAAGCCAATGCGCATTGAATGAAATTCCAGGTGTAGCAACCGAGGGCGCGCTTCCGGGTGCCCGGGTTCCTGTCCGAGTTTTCAGTCCATCGACCGCCGGGTGCGGTTCGGGTTAGGCCCAGCCGCCGGCTCTGGTTGAACCTCCGACCCCGAGGTGTACCGTGAAGTTCAACAAGGCGCGTGTGACTCTCGCCTGAACACAAATCGCAGCCGCATGTGCGAAACTCATGCTCTGAGCAAACGAAGCGCAATCGCGAAGATAGTTCTGTCGATCCTCGGTGCCGCTGTGATCGCGCCGCTGCTGGTTTTTCTCGGAGTTTCATTCTTTCTCGCCCAGCGCGCCGACTATGGGTGGGATCCCGCGGTCGAGACGCCGGGTGTCGTCGACGCGGACGTTCGCGTGCTGATCGACGAGGGACATCACAACGCATCGCATGCCGGGATCACGGGCCGCTACTGGCCGTTCGCCCGGCTGCTCCGCGCTGATGGGTACTCCGTGGAACGGAGCAGGAGCGCATTCACCCGCGGCGATCTCGATCGAGCGCAGGTACTCGTGATTGCCAATGCGTCCGGTGCACCGAAGCCTCAGGCGTTCGGCATCAACATTCCGATCCCGACCGATCTGGAGAGGAGCGATCCAGCGTTCACTCCTGCACAGATTCTGTTGCTCCGATCATGGGTCGAGAATGGCGGCTCTCTGCTGCTCATCGCCGATCACGCGCCCTTCGGGGAAGCAGCAGCGACTCTGGCCTCCGCGCTTGGCGTCACCATGCACAAGGGTTTTGTGGAAGTCCCGGGCGAGTCCTCGGACCCACTGCTCTTCTCACGGAGCGACGGGCGCCTCGGTGATCACCCGATCCTCACCGGGGACGGTCCGGAAACGGCCATCGAGCGCGTGATGACCTATACGGGACAATCTCTCGACGGCCCGCCCGGAGCGAGCGTGCTGCTGCGTCTCCCGGAATCGGCCATCGAATTCGTGCCGGAGAGAGACGGATGGATCCCTCGTCCGGCGGGCCCCGCGCAGGGTCTCGCCTTCGAGCTCGGGAGAGGGCGCGTCGTTGTTCTGGGCGAAGCGGGAATGATGACTGCCCAGGTGAGTCGCCGCGTCCCCTTCGGCATGAACACTCCGGACAACGACAACCGTCAGTTCGTACTGAACGTGATGCACTGGCTGTCGCGCAAACTCTAGTCCCGCTCGATGACCCAACCTGACGTCGCGTGATCTCGAGATCAGAGCTGGGATCCCATCTGGAAAATCAACTCGACAGGTAAACTATGATTCGGCACATCCGGTCCACATTGAGCTGTGCTGGATATTCAAGGAGCACCCATGAAAGTCGTAGCAGCGATCCTCTTCGCCCTGATGGTCCCCATCGCCACCTTCGCGCAGGCAC
>JBGSYJ010000288.1:0-9230 GCA_041750915.1 Thermoanaerobaculia bacterium
GTGTTGCTCGATTCGCCCCTCTCCCTTCCCGCGCTTCGTCAGAAGATCTATCCCGATCTTGGGCAGGGACTCGAAGGAGCCGCCGACGCGCAATTGCTCGCGCACCTGATTTATCTGATCGAGCGCGGGATGGTCGTCGAGGAGCGGGGCAGGTATCGGAGTATTGGGCGCCAGTGATTCATGGCGCTAACGAACAAATGGCGAGAAAATGAACGAATTGTCATCCCGAGCAGGCGTGGGTGTGCGGGAGGGGCGAGGGACCTCACGCGTTAGTACATAGTAGCCTCGAGGGGAGATCCGCACGTCGACGGGCCGCGTGACGAATTGACTATGTACCATCGCCGGAGTTCCCTCGCCCCTCCCACCCTCACAACCAGGCTCGGGATGACAAGTCCTCCGGGACCTGCCTGAAGACCACCCCCCCGCTACCGCGGGATGACGGCCCGGATCCCCATCTTGTTCACGAAGAACGTACCAGACGTCTCATCGAGGCGGAGAAACATGGTCGGATGGTTCAAAACATCGGAAAGGCGGGTCTGCCCCTCTACGCGACCGATAGAGACATACCCCTCGAGGCGCGACCCATCGTGAATCTCGACGATCGTCGCGCTCCGCACGAGCGTGATCTCCTTCTCCTCGGCCAGTGAGCCGACGGGAAGTCGCATCCAGAGGATGTGCTGCTTGTTGATGATGCGCGGGACACCCGAGGAAGACATCGGAAAAAAGGCGCGGGGGCTGTTCAGATACTCTTCGACGGCGCCTGCCGTTGCGCGTCTGCCTTCACCACCGACCAGATAGATCGTGTGGTCTGCCGGTTCGCTTCCGGTGAGAGTGAGCTCGACCGCGAGCTCGATCACAGGTACCCGAAGGCTCATTGGTACGGAGTTTGAGCCTTCCAACCCGCAGATTCAAGCCGGGCCTCACCTTGACGCAAAATTGAGAACTCAGAACTGAGACCTCTGATGGGCGGGCTTTCTGCATTCTGAATTCTCAATTCTCAATTTCAGTTCCCATACAATACGGCTCCAATCAGCTCGGAAAGGACACTTTTTGAAACACAAAGACCTCATCTCGATCCATCACTACACGGCAGAGGACGTTGCCGAAATCTTCGCTCTGGCGAAGGAAATGAAGGCGGAACCCGAACGTTTCCACGACGCGCTGCGCGGAAAGACGCTCGGCATGATTTTCGAAAAATCTTCGACCCGGACGCGCGTTTCGTTCGAGGTCGGCATGTTCCAGCTCGGCGGGCACGCACTCTTTCTCTCCTCACGCGACATCCAGCTCGGCCGTGGCGAGACAATCTACGACACCGCAAAGGTGCTCTCACGTTACCTCGACGGGATCATGGCCCGAACGTTCGCCCACAAAACCGTCACCGAACTTGCACAGTACGCCTCGGTGCCTGTGATCAACGGACTGACCGACCTTCTGCATCCCTGTCAGGGGCTGACCGACTACTTCACCGCCTGGGAAAAGTTCGGCGGCGAGCTGAAGGGTCGGAAAATCGCCTGGATCGGCGACGGGAACAACATGGCGCATTCCCTCATGTTCGGGGCATCGAAGGTCGGTATGAACATCGCTGTCGCAACGCCATCGGGATATGGTCCGGACGAGGAAGTTCTCGCCATGGCCCAGGCCGATGCGGACATGGCAGGCACGAGGATCGAGATCACGAATTCGATCGAAGAGGCCGCGCGCGATGCCGACATCATCGAGACCGACGTCTGGACCTCGATGGGACAGGAAGAGGAATCGGCAAAGAGGCTGCGCGATTTCGAGGGCTGGCAGATAACGCCCGCTGTGATGTCGCTCGCAAAAGAGGAAGCGATCTTCATGCACTGTCTTCCAGCGCACCGCGGCGAAGAAGTTGCTGCCGAGGTCGTCGATTCGCCGCAGTCGGTGATCTACGACGAGGCTGAAAATAGGCTGCATGTTCAGAAGGCTGTGATGACGCTGCTGATGAAGGATCGCAAACGCGGAGAGTGAACTGGCCATGCCGACACCCGAACAGATGACCCCGGCGCCCCATGGAAAGCGTGGGCCGCTCGTCATCGCCGTACTCGCGATCATCTTTCTGACACTGCTCGTGCTCCTGATCCGCTATTCCAGCGGGGAACGCGCGAAGCCGACGTCAGAAGCGGTACAGCTCGTCGTCATTCCTGAAACGCTCAGGATCCGGACCGAGCCGAGCGCAAAGGCTGCAGTGATGACGACCGCGAAACGGGGAGAACGGCTGAGCGTCCTCGAAGACGCCGGCGCGTGGGTGCGCGTCGAAGTTCCCGATGGAACCGTTGGGTGGGCTGAGCGGAGCGCCCTCGAGGGTGCCGCGCAACTCGAACAGAGACTTCAACGCACCGCTGCGATCCGCGCCATGCCGGCTCTCGAGGGGGTGGTCGATACCACGACGACGCTCTACGCTGGCCCCGGCATCTTCTATCCGCTCGTAGGTGAGATCAAGGCTGGAACGAAGGTGCGGGTGTTCACCCGCGATCACGATTTCTTCGCTATCGATCATGGCAACGGCGTCGCTTACGCAGAGGTGGATGCGATCGACGTCTCCGCGGCTGGAGGCGCGGAGTTCGAAGTCGCCTCCGCGCCCGCGCTCCCTGACGGTCTTCCCGACCCTGGCGAGACGGCGCTGCCGCCAATACCGGAGCCGCAGATCACCGAGCGGGAACCGACGCCTGAACCCGCTCGCGTCGCAGAGGATCGGCCGGCGCCGGCGCCCGGCCTCCAGAGGGGCGGAGTCTACGCTGTTGTCCCACCGGGAGGAACGAGTCCAGAGGTTCGGAGCCAGGAGCGTCCGCGCTATCCCCTCATGGCGAGAAGGGCAGGCGTCGAAGGACGAGTCGTGCTTCGGGGCATCGTGCGGAAGAACGGTCGCATCGACGAGATCCAGATCCTTCGCGACCTTCCATTCGGCCTGGGCGACGCCGCCCGGGACGCCGTACGCCAGTGGAGGTTCCGTCCCGCGACGTACCAGGGGGACCCCATCGACGTTTACTACACGGTTACGGTGAACTTCCGTCTGACGGACAATTGATGCGCCCATCTCTCCGTTTCCCTTCGACATCGGGAGACCTGATCGGCGCCCATCTTTCCACCGAGGACGACATTCGCAATCTGACCCTGCTCCGATCGCTCGTCAGCGTTGCTCCTTCTCGGCGCAGCCGACGCCGCGCTTCATGACAAGGCGCGGAATCAAGCTCGGACCGCGGCGATAAAACCCTATGGGAAGTTCGCTCGTATCAGGAGTCGGTAGTGCTCCACCTGTTAAGCGGCGAAGGTGTCATCCTGAGCGAAGCGAAGGATCCCCTTGTTGCCCTGCGGCAGAGCGAGTCTTGAGGGGATCCTTCGCTGCACTCAGGATGACAGCAAACTCTTGCGGAGCGGAGACCCACATGGTTCCTGCGTCTTCTAACGACAATTCATCCGAGGTCTTCGATGCGTTCGACAACTCTCGTTTTCATACTCTTCGTCATCGCTTTCTCTGCGGTCCCCGCAGTGGCGGCAGCGCTACCGGTCAGCCGGGTGTCGGTCATCACCGACGTAGTTTTTGATCCGGACAACGAGATTCCCGAGATCATCTCCGCCCTCGTTCAGGATGATGAATCGAGCTATCTGGCAACTCCTGGCGGCCTGTATAGGCTGCCGAGGGAACTTGGCGCCGGCGCGCCAGCCGAGTTGATTGCGTTCGATGGTCGTCGCGTTACAGCGCTCTATCTGCACGACGGATCGCTCTATGTGCTCAAGCAGGGAGAGGAGACTCGGGGAGATGCGGCGACCGATCACACATTCCTCCGTTCCGACGATGGCGGTGACACGTTCGTTCCGATGGACGGAGGTCTCGAAGCATGCCTGGGCAACTTCTGCGGATTCATGAATTCTTCACAGGCGGCCTTCGATGGAGAGAGGATCTACCTGAACGCTGGCGGGAACTTCATCGTCTCCGAGGACGACGGCGAGACCTGGACGCCGTTGGTCGGTGAGATGACACCCGCAGCCTGCTACGACCCGTCGTTCGAGCTGATCGGAAACCGTGTGCTGCTTGGAGGCGAGTGCCCGCTGGATCGCGCCTATATCCGCGCCGGTGAGCTCGAGGAAGGTGCGCTTCGATGGACCTCGGAGCCGGACAGCGTCATTACTCCGGATCTCGAAAACCGGAACATTCAGTTTCTCAGACACGTGGAAAACACGTCGATCGTTTATGCCGGCATCGAAGGAGCTCTTCTCCGAAGCGACGATCTCGGAGCGAGCTTCGACTTCGTTCTCCACTATTCGGATCCGGTGACGGAGAAGTATCCCTACATCGGACACATGCTGATCTCGTCGGCAGATCCGGATCAGATCATCATCGGCGGATTCGACAAGCGGCAGGTGCTCGCTTGGCTTGCGTACTCGACGGATGGAGGCACAACGTGGATCGATCGATCGGATCTGCTTCAATTTCCAGGGTTCACGTTCCGGGAGCTGGTCTTTCTTCATGAGGATGCAGCAGGGCGGATCTTCGCAGGCCTTCAGGATTTCGACTCACGCGTGATCCGCATCGTGGAGCTGCATGATGGTGGAGTCAGGCGGCGTCCGGCGCGACCGCGAGTGCCTTAGTAGCGGCGGATTCCGATCCGCCGCTCTCGGTAACGTCCGGCGCTTGCGCGTTTTGGCGCCACCACGCGCTGAAAGTTAACCGGCGAGAAGTGCGCGTGTCATCCTGAGCGAAGCGAAGGATCCCGCCAGGACTCGCTCCGTAGCATGCAATCAGGGGATCCTTCGCTTCGCTCAGGATGACACAGCTTCCGCGATGACCCCAGGTCTCGTACAGCTGTGCTAAACGGAAAAGGCAGGGCCTCGGGGGGCCCTGCCACATCACATCACGCTATGTCATCTGCCCATTGTCTGAAGAAGGAGTCTACGGAAGTGAGATTCCTCGATGCCGCGCTTGAATACCGAAGTCGTCGGGGGGAAGTTGCCCGCGACGTAGACTGCGTCGCCACTGACGTTGTCGACGATCGATGCGTAAGGTGTCACCGCTCCCGAACCGGCGGTAATCCGCATACGAACGGAGGCAGCATCGAAAGTCGTCACGGTGCCAATCGTGGCCGCACCGAACTGGATATGCACGAACCTGTTCGCCGGTACGTTGAAGGTGCGAGTGCCGCCCGAGGTGCCATCGGCAAGCCGCAGTTCCGCGGTGATGGTCATGCCGGCGTCACCTGAAGCTGCCAGGAAGCCGATATTCGTGCGGAACGAGCCATTCGTCACCACGCCGGGAAGATAGGCGACGGCCATGGACACATCCGTCCCGCCGATCGTGTTGTCGATGAATCCCTGTACCGGGGGAACGGTCTGGCCAAAGCTGCCGCCGCCTGGTCCGGCGGTGAAGGTCCGGCTGGTGACTGCGAACGGGACATTTCCACTGAGTGCAAGGCCGCCAACCAAGCCCTGGCTCCTGCCTTGGAAACCGTTCATGACGTCCCTGACAATCCGAGTTGTTCCCGGAGCCAGGGTCACCGAGCCGGACGGCATCGCTGTGCTCTCCAGGTTGAACATGTTCTGACTCGCCCCTTCACCGGTCTCGATGAAGAGAAACTCGACGGTCAGTGACGAGTTCCCAAAGTTGTGAATCGACACGTCGGTCACCCAGGAAGTCCCGAATGCTCCAGGGGCTCGGATGGCGACGGGAATGACGTAAAAGTCAGAAAGATGTGCCGCATACGAAGGTGCGGCAAACGTCGCGACGAACGCGAACGATAGTAGTAGTTTTCTCATGCAGCCTCCGGTCGATGGAATCGCCTGTCTAGTTCCGTGTCAAGTCATCGAGCACACCGTTCGCTCGCGGCTGATGAGAAGGCGCAAGGAACGGGAAGGTGTTCGAGAACGCCACATCGTTCGAGTTCACGTTGTCGCCGAAGGTGTTCTGATTCGCGATAAAGAAGAAGGTCGTGTCGATGACGTCGTCAGCGAGACGACGGCCGTTCGGATAACCGGCGCCACTGTTCGTGCCGCCGCCCATTCCAGTGTTCGCGATCGACGTATCGAGTCTCAGGACGTCGCCGGTGGCCACGGCGATGCTCGCAAGAATTCCGATGTTCGTCGCGTTCGTGCCGAGAGAAGTCAGAGTGGCCACGACATCATTCGCGAAAGTTCCACTCGCCACGGTCGCCGGGGACGCGCGGTTGTACTCACGCTTCCTGGCGAAGGGGATCAGCGCGGTGTTGATCGCGGGAAGGCCCTGGCGGTCGAGGGTGACCCACTGACCGCTTCCTACGGTCCTTCCGCTCGTGTTCACCACCTGAAGCACTCTGCGCTGCGAGCTCTGGGTCGCACCGATGATATTCCCATTGGTTCCGAGCAGCGATGCCCGGGGGATACTCAGAGCGATCGCGAGCGTGTTGTACCCCGCAAAGGAGTCACGCCCGCGGTTGAACACCGAGCCGTCGGGAGCGCCGGCCCGCACTGAGGCGAGAAAACGCCCGAACGCCGGGATGTCGAAAAAGAAGGGGTCGTCAACGAGACCGGCGTAGAACGAAACCCCGCTCGTTGGATCGGTCGTCACCACCGGCTGCGGAGCCGTCTGCGCCGTGTTGCTGGCCGGAGTGGTCTCCGCGGTGAAGCTCATTCCATTCGGAAGCCGGATCGTCGCGAGCTGGGGCGCGGTCGGCGCCGTCTTCGGACCGAACGTCACGAAGTAGCTCCGGTCGATGGTGGTGTCTCCGGTGTTCTCGAAGTCGAGCGCGTACCTGACGTCTTCGCTGAAGACACCAAAGTTCACGTTCTCGCCCGGCACGATGAATCCGGCGAACGTCATGATGACGACAACCTTCGTGTTGTCGTTCGGATCGAGGAAAACATAGCCGTCACCGAGATCCGAACTTCGATCCTCAGCGTTGTTCAATGCATCGGCGTGATCCGAGGCAACCAGGGGAACGGAAAGTGCAAGCAGAAGAATGCCCAGGATAGAGATCCTACGGAGAAGAGGGGAACGCATAGAGAGTCTCCTTTTCGATGTGCCGACTTCAAAGGCCGCGGCTTGCCTGTAAATCGATTGGTTGGGAACCGAGTAGACAATCTACGGCAATCGAAGCGGATTGACTGCTCGAAAATGGAAAATGAAGTTTCCTTTTTGAAAGATTTTTTGGGGGAGGGGGTGCTGCTGCAGATAGCCCGATCAGCGATCGTGCACTCGGAGCTCGAGACCCCTCATCAGGAACCACGGCTCACGCCGGCCGAACTTGGTGGCGAGCGCGACGCCTACTCCGAACAGCGACGCGGCGATCCAGACGAGATTTCCGACGAGCGGAATCATCCGGACGAGGCCCAGCACGAGCAGGCCGACGAGAACCAGGCCCATGTCGCCACGAACCCAGCGACGCTTCTGCAGCGCCTCGCGCGTCCGCGGCGCCGCGATGAGGCTCCCTACGGCGTGGAACACGACAATCATCCCGTAGATCTTCGTCATCAGGGCAAAGACGGCGAGGGCAGCCAGCAGCGGCAGGCCAATCACAAAAGAGAGGAGGTACGCAAGCACCAGGGCAGTGAGAAGAAAACTTGTGAAGGCAACGAGTCCCAGACCGAATGCGTGAAACGGTGCAACGCGAAGCTCGATCGATGACGCCCGCAACTCCCTGCCGCTCGTCATCGACAGAACCACTGCGGCGACTAGCCAGACAACGAGAAACGACAGCTTCAGCGCGTAGCCGATCGGACTTCGCCAATCATTCATCCGCGCGAGCGAGACTCCCGCCTGCTCTGCCAGTCCCGGATGGCTTCGGGCGCCGGCACCGCTCACCGTTCCTCCGTAGGTAACGATCTCGCCGCTGACTTCCGCCTGCGGTCCGAGCTCGACGTCGCCACCAAAAACCAGCAGATCGCCATCGATGCGACCCTCAACCTTCACCGAGCCGAACACCACCTGTACGTCGCCGACCATATCGCTGTCGATCACGACATCTTCACCAAAGCTGATCAGGCCTCGGCCATCCGAGGTCGCGCTGCCTCCTGTGCCGGAGCTCGACGCGAACGTCGGCAACACCACCGTCCCGCTGAGCACCAGCAACGACATCGCCAGCAGTGGGAGGAGCGCTTTAACGACCCGCATCGACCCCCCTCGGTGCACGGCGCAACAGCCACAGGAAAATGAGATTGATGACCGTGAACCCGACGAGAATCAGCACGTGAACGCCGAGAGGTGCGGCGCGAAGTCCTTCGCCGACAACCGAGGCAATCTCGAAGAGCTCGAAACGCGGGAGCTGGCTCATCAGTGCGGCCCGGAATCCCTCAGTTGGCGAAATCCCGGAGAGCAGAAAAAGAATCACAGCAAGAAACACCAGAGCCAGGGCACCGAGCACGGCGAGCGGCCAGGCGCGTTCGCTTGCGCCTTCCCAGGACGCGACGGGCAGATTCCGGCTGTCCAGCGGCTCGAGCGGGGGAACCTCCTGAAGGGTGGCATGCGCGGCGAACTCGCGATCGAACTGCGTGATCTCCTCGAGGATCCCCGCGCAGGCCACGCAGCTTTCCGGATGCGTGCTAAACGCTTCGGGATCTCCACGGAACTGCCGGCAGCTCGAATCGGTCATAGAGGCTCCACGAAGTTTCCGAGTGCGTCCTTGAGCATGTTTCGCGCCCGGAAGAGCTTGTTCTTCACGGTACCGAGGGGAAGCTGTTTCATGTCGGCGATCTCGTCGTAGGAGAGCTCGGCAAAATGGCGCAGCTGGATCAGCTCCCGATATTCGCCCGGCAACTTATCGACTGCCAGATCGATGGCCGATGAAAGCTCCTTGTTCTTCAGATCGCGGTAGGGGCTGACGCCGACATCGGCAAACTCGCGTTCCTTGCCGCCTTCCTCGTCGTCCGAGCGCGTGAGCGAAACCTCGGACACTCCCTTCTTCCGCAGGGCATCGATGGCGCTGTTCTGTGCGATCCGGAAAATCCAGGTCGAGAACTGGTACTTCGGGTCGTAGCGATCGAGCGCCAGATACACCTTTACGAAGACCTCCTGCGCAAGGTCGTGAGCATCTTCATAGCGATGCGTGATCCGATACACATAGTTGATGATCCGCTTTTCGTAGCGGCGCATCAACTGTGCAAACAGATCGCTGTCCCCGTTGAGGATCGCCGCCACCAGCGCGCGATCGTCCCGATGCTCCGTGCCTGCCATTCTGTCTTACGGTACCATCCGACCAAGGTTTCCGAGGATGATAACCATAGGTGAGCTCCGCAGGGAGTTTCGT
>JBGSYJ010000289.1:0-11021 GCA_041750915.1 Thermoanaerobaculia bacterium
CCCGCAAGCATGATGATGCGGAAGTAGTAGGCCATCCCGGCGAGCGGAATGCGCTCGAGTCCGTAGGACAGAGCGATGAGCACCACGACAGCGATCGCCAGCGCGCCCAGATCGCGCACCCACCAACGCTTCACGCAGACACCCGGGGGGGAGAAACGAAGTTGTGAGTTCTGAGTTCTGAGTTCTGAGTTCCCACCCACCCGGCAGGGCGGGGGAACTCACAACTCAGAACTGGAGGTGCGGGCGGGAGGGCACAACTCAGAACTGGTCGGGTGGCGGTCATACTTTCTCCGTTTCCGACTTGCCGAACAGGCCGGCGGGACGGAACAGAAGAATCAGGATGAGGATCACGAATGCGATCGCGTCACGGTAGGTCGAAAAGCTGCTGCCGCCGACGAACGCATCGACGATCCCGATGATCAGTCCGCCGACGGCGGCGCCGGGGACGTTTCCGATTCCCCCGAGAACTGCGGCGACGAACGCCTTCAGCCCCGGCATGATCCCCATCAGAGGATCGATCTTCGCGTACGAAAGTCCCCAGAGGATGCCTCCGACTGCCGCGAGCATCGAGCCCACTACGAACGTGAACGAGATGATGCGATCAGTGGGAATCCCCATCAGCGAGGCCGTCTCGTAATTGAATGAGACTGCGCGCATCGCCCGTCCGATCTTCGTTCCGAAGATCACGTACTGCAGCGCCAGCATGAAAAAGAGCGCCACGAAGAAGACGATGAGCTGATCCGACGTGATCGTTGCACCGCCGATGTTGATCAGCCGCTTCTCAATCAGACGCGGAAAGAATTTCGGGTCGGGTCCGAAGACGAACTGCCCGCCGTACTCCAGGAAAAATGAAACGCCGATGGCCGTGATGAGGGAAGCGATGCGCGGCGCATTCCGCAGAGGGCGGTACGCGATCCGTTCGTTGAGATACCCGAAGAGGCCGCAGATCGCCATCGCGAGGAAAAGAACGCCGGTCGCCGTGATCCACGAAGGCTCGCCCGGAGTCTGTCCGAGATACTGTCCGACTCTGGATGCAGAGTAGAAGCCGACGAAAGAGCCCAGCATGAACACGTCGCCGTGTGCGAAGTTGATCAGCTTCAGAATCCCGTACACCATCGTGTAGCCCAACGCGATCAGGGCGTAAATCGAGCCGACGGCGATTCCGTTGAGCAGGTTCTGTAGAAATGTCTCCATGCGAGAAAAAAGGTCCGGCGAAAACTACCCGCCGGACCGGCTCATGTAAAGAGAAAACATCCGCGGACGGCGTCTACGGAGTTGCTGCGGGAGACGTCGAGGTCGCCGGCGACGGGGCAGCGGTCCCGCCGGCAATCGTATCGGTCGTGGCCGCAGCTGCCGGAGGAGGCGCCATGCCCGGCGGGCTCATCTCGGTTCTCTTGGTGATCTGACCGTCCCGGATCTCGAGGATCACGATGCTTTTGATCGGATTGCGATCGGGCCCCATCGTGATCGTCCCTGTGACGCCCTTGAAGTTGGTCGTTCGCGCCAGCTCGTCACGAATCTGGGTGCTGTCGATCTCCTTCGCGCGCGTCATGGCCTCGGCGAGAATCTTCATCGAATCGTAGCCGAGCGCCGCCAGAGAGTCGGGGTTCGCGCCAAACCGCTCGCGATACTTGTCGACGAACGTCCTGACGACGGGATCGGGAGAATCCGGCGAATAATGGTTCGAGTAGAAACTGCCGTTGAGCGCCTTGCCGCCGATCTCGAGAAGCTTCGGCGATTCCCAGCCGTCGCCGCCGAGCAGCGGAGCCGTCATGCCGAGGTCGCGCGACTGAATTGCGATCTGACCAACTTCCGTGTAGTAGCCAGGGACGAAGAGAACGTCGGGGTTGCTGGCGCGCAGCGCGGTGAGCTGTCCCTTGAAATCGCTGTCCCCTTCCGAGTAGCTCTGCTCGCCGACGATCTGTCCGCCCATCTTCACGAATGCTTCCTTGAAGAACTTCGCGAGACCCACCGAGTAGTCATTCTTCACGTCGGTGAGAATCGCCGCGCGACGGACCTTCAGCTCGTCGATCGCGAAGCGGGCGAGCGACTCACCCTGATACGGATCGAGGTAGCAGGCTCTGAAAATGTAATCGCCGATCTCGGTGACCTGAGGATTCGTCGATGAGGGCGTGAGCATCGGCACTCGGTTCGCCTGACAGATCGGTGCAGCCGCGAGCGAGCGGGACGAGGCAACCTCACCCAGGACTGCGACGACCTGATTCTGCGAGATCAGCTTCTGCACGACGTTCGCCGCTTCTTCCGGCTTGGACTGATCGTCCTCCGTGTAGAGCCGAATCTGCCTTCCGTTGATGCCCCCTGCGGCGTTGACCTCGTCTAGCGCCAGCACGATGCCGTTGTGTGTCGACTGGCCGAACGTCGCGGTCGAGCCGGTGAGCGAGCCGTACTCTCCGACCGGGATCTCGTTTCCGGCCCCGCCACCGGCGGTACCGGTATCACTCTCACCCGGAGCGCAGGAGAAAAGTGCAAGCGAAAGAACCGAGAGCGTCAGCAGCGCGAGAAAGATACGTCGTTTCATAGATTTCCACCCATTTCTGGTTGTGAGTTCAACATCGCCCGTTCGGGCCGCACATTGTATAGCGAGTGGCGGGGAAACGCGAAGGGGAGAGGAGTAGACAGTACACAGTAGACAGGAGACAGTAGGCCCCCGCCCAACCGGTCAAACTGGTAAGGGAGCAGGCCGATCTAGAAACTTTCCGGGGCTCGCCCGGGGCAAGGGAAAGGCCTTTGAGGTGGGGCGTCTACTGTCTACTGTCTACTGTCTACTGTCTACTGTCTACTGTCTACTCACGCCAAATTCACCCACACCGACTTCGTCTGAGTGTACTTCTCCAGGGCGTCGCGACCCTGATCGCGGCCGAAGCCTGACTCCTTGAATCCGCCGAACGGGAGCGCGGGATCGTAGAGATTGTAGGTATTGACCCAGACGGTTCCCGCCTTGATCGCGCGCGCAACGCGGTGGGCCTTCGAGATGTCGCGGGTCCAGACCGCCGCTGCGAGACCGTACATCGTGGCGTTGCCCTTGGCGATTGCATCTTCCATGTCGTCAAACCGGATGGTTGCGAGGACCGGCCCGAAGATCTCCTCGCGGGCGATCTTCATCGAAGGATCGACGTCGTCGAAAATCGTCGGTTTGACGAAGTAGCCTTTGCCCGTGCCGATGTCTCCTCTTTCGCCTCCCGCCACGAGTTTGGCGCCCTCATCCTTTCCGGCTTCGATGTAGCCGAGAACGGTTTCCATCTGCTCTTTCGAGACGATCGCGCCGAGCCGCGTCTTCGGGTGCATCGGATCTCCCGGAACCATTTTCGCCACGCGCTCGGTGATCTTCGAGAGCAGCTCATCATGCGCCGCTTCCTCGACAAGAAGACGTGAACCGGCAGCGCAGACCTCGCCCTTCCCGTAAAAGATCGCATTGAGCGCTCCCTTCGCGGCGGCGTCGAGATCGGAATCTGCGAAAACGATGTTCGGCGATTTTCCGCCCAGCTCCAGCGAGACTTTCTTGAGCGTATTCGCGGCGCGCGCCATCAGTGCCTTGCCGACCGCAGTCGATCCCGTGAAGGCGATCGAGTCGATACCGGGATGGTCGACCATCGCATTCCCGACGAGCTTTCCTTCTCCCGGAATCACGTTGAAAACGCCGGCAGGAAGTCCGGCCTCACGCGCATATTCCGCGAACTTCAGCAGAGACAACGACGTGTTCGAGGCCGGCTTGGCGACGACCGTATTTCCACAGGCCAGCGCCGGCGCGATCTTCCACACGGCGAGCATCAGCGGGAAGTTCCACGGTGTGATGGCGCCAACGACACCGACGGGCTCGCGCAGCGTGTAGGTGAACGCACCATCCTGAACCGGAAGCGTCTCTCCGGTGACCTTGCCCGACCAGCCGGCAAAGTAGTAGAGACATTCGGCGGCGGCAGGCGTGTCGACAAACTGAGACTCGAAAATCGGCTTGCCGTTGTCGAGGGTTTCGATCCTGCCGATCTCTGCGGCATTGGCTGAAAGAATGTCCGCCAGTTTCCACAGAATCTTCGCCCGGTCGCGCGGCTTCATCTTCTGCCATTCGGAGCCAGGCTCCATCTGGGCGCGAGCCGCGTCGACCGCGGTCGCAACATCATCCACCCCCGCCGATGCAACCTCGGTGATCAACTCCTCGGTTGCCGGATTCCAGGTTTGGAACGTCTCGCCGCTCTTCGCGTCGACGAAGTCGCCGTTGATGAAGAGCTTGTTCTGGATTGTCGTGTCGGTGGTGGTTTCGACGGTCATCGGTTCTCCGTTGTTGGGTTCTGTCTGTGGCGGTTGTAGCGAAGGTTGATGGCACGACTGGAGTCATGATTCTTCAAGCGACGAACGAGCAGGTGTCATCCTGAGCGAAGCGAAGGATCCCCCTCCTCGAGGCGATACCGCAAGTCTTCAGGGGATCCTTCGCTTCGCTCAGGATGACAGTTCAAAACAATCAATCACTGAACGGCAGCAGCCTCTTCTACGTAAGGACTGACGTCATAACCGCGGCGATAGAGTGAATCGACCTGCTCCATCTCGTCATGCGTAAGCGGCGCGTGTTCCGAGGCCCCTGCGAACTCTTCAATCTGTTCTTCGCCGTAAATATTCGGCAGCGACGAGACGATCGACGGATGCGCGTACAGCCACAGCAGCGCGAGCTGTCCCAGCGTTACGCCGCGGGACTGGCGCAGCGACTCCAGACGTTCGACCTTCTGCAGACCCTCAACCATCCATGAGCGCGGCCGGTGCGAGCGGTGGTCGCTCTCGTCGAACTTCGTGTCGATCGTGTACTTGCCTTCGAGCATCCCGGACGAGTGTGTGACACGGATGAGGAACTGAGGACCGTCATCCGCGACGGCCGGGGTCTTCCATGGCCGGAATCCAGCGTCGAACGCCGGGCTCGGCTCACACATCTTGTTTCCGCTCTCTCCCCGCGCCGCCTGCTCGATACCGTCGTAGTGAGCGCCTGAAGCAGCCGTCTCGGCTGCAAGCATGAACTCGCGTCCGGGATCCTGCTCGAGCATGTTGTAGATCATCTGCGTGACGGGAGCCTTCCGCTGGCCGATGCCGTAGACGCCTTCGTCGCGCCATCCGATCGCCGGCCCGAGCGACGGCCCGTGCGTGAGAATTTTTCCTTCGGCCTTCAGCTCTTCCATCGTTTCCCAGAACTCGTCTTCCACGAGTGTCGTGACGCGGGGGTTGTGCGGCTGATAGATCGCGATCTGCTCGACCCCGAGGCGCGAGAGCGACTGCTCGAGGGCAAAGCGAATGAACTTCGGCGACATGTCCTGAGGCAGCTCACGCTGGCCGCGGGGTCGAACGGGATTGTTGTAGAAGTCGTAACCGAACTTCGTCCCAATGATGAGGTCAGGGTGATCTTTGAGGATCGGCGCGAGGATCGTCTCCCCTCTTCCGTTACCGTATGCGTCGGCCGTATCGATGTAGTTGATCCCGCGGTCGATTGCGACGCGGATCAGCCTCTCGGCTTCTTCGTCGGTATATTGGCCCCACCAACCCGTGGTGAGCGTCCATGTGCCGAAACCGAGCTCCGAGACTTCCAGATCGGTTCCGTGGAGCTTTCGATATCGCATGGTTTGTCCTCCGTGGTTACTTCCCGGCAAATTGAGCTTTCCGCTTCTCGTTGTAGGCGCCGATACCCTCTCTTGCGTCTTCACTCTGAAAGAGCTGCTGCTGGAGCTCGCGCTCGAGGGCGAGAGCCGACTCGAACGGCACTTCCCATCCAGTCTGCACGGCACGCTTGATTCCGCCGACGGCCATCGAAGCCTTGTTCGGCGGACAGAAGCTGCGGGCGTACGTCATCACGCGGTCCCACCAGGCGGTGCCGTCGTCGCCGTCAGCCCACACCTGATTCACGATTCCGAGGCGTTCGGCCTCTTCGAAGTCAAAGAGCCTCCCCTCGATCATCAGCTCGATCGATTTCGACTTGCCGACCAGGCGGGAGAGACGCTGCGTCCCGCCCGTGCCGGGGAGAACTCCGAGGGAGACTTCCGGCAGGCCACACCTGCCGGCGCCCTTCCGCGCAATCCGGATGTCGGCTGCCATTGCGATCTCGAGGCCTCCACCGACGCAATGGCCGTTGATCGCGGCGATCACGAGCTTCGGCGTCTGTTCGAGCCGGTTGAGCGTTTCGTTCGCATGGAGGCAGAAGTAATACTTGAAGCCCGGCGTGACGGCATCGAGCATCCGGATGTCGGCCCCCGCGGAGAAGAATTTCTCGCCCGCACCGCGAAGGACGATCACATGAACGTCGTCGTCCATGCGCGCATCGAGAATCGCCACGTCGAGCGCGCGATTCATCTCGTATGTGTAGGTGTTTGCCGGTGGCGCGTGGAGCTCGATGACGGCGACGCCGCCCTCCACCCGGTAATGGATCAGGTCTTCACTCATGAGATGGATTCTATATCACGGTCCGGTCTCGCTATTTCCCGTCGCCGAACGAGATTCCCAGGCCCAAAGCGGTCCGGACGAGCTCTCCGTCCGGCTGGACGAGCTTGAGACCCGAGACCGCGTTCTTCATCGGAACCGGCACAATGGCACCCGATTGCAGCGCAACCATGGATCCGAACTCACCGCGCGCAATGAGATCCATCGCGCATTTTCCGTAACGGGTCGCGAGCAGACGGTCGAATGCGATGGGCGATCCTCCGCGCTGGACGTGGCCCAGAACGGTCACGCGGATCTCCAGATCGATCATCTGCTGGATGTCGGAGGCCACCTGATAGGCAACTCCGCCCAGCCGCTTCGATTCCTTGTGGAGATAAACTTCTTCGCCGCCAATTCGGCGGGCTCCCTCCGCAACGACGATGATGTCGAACTCCGAGCCCTGCTGCCGCCGCTCCTCGATCGTGTGGATGATCGCCGCAGGGTCGTAGTCGATCTCCGGAATGAGGATGATGTCCGCACCGCCAGCGATGCCGGCATAAAGGGCGATCCAGCCGGAGTTGCGTCCCATCACTTCAAGGATCATCACGCGGTTGTGGCTCTCGGCCGTGCTGTGCAACCGGTCGACAGCGTCCGTTGCCGTTGCCACGGCCGTCATGAAGCCGAACGTGTAGTCCGTGGCCAGCAGGTCATTGTCGATCGTCTTCGGTACCCCGACGATCGGGACGCCCATCTCGCCGAGCGCTGCAGCGATTTTCAAGGTTCCATCACCGCCGATGACGAGCAGACCGTCGAGACCGAGTTTCCTGAAATTCCTGACCAGATCATGCGAGCGATCGACCGGAGGTCCGCCAACTTCCTCACAGGGATACTGGAAAGGATTTCCTCGGTTGGTCGTCCGGAGAAGGGTGCCTCCCTTCGGCAGGATGCCTCGAATCGTCTCGAGCGTCAGAGGAACCGTCTTTTCATGAAGGATTCCATCAAAACCGAACTGCACGCCGACGACTTCGAAGCCGTAGTTGAGAATCGCGCTCTTGACTGCGGCGCGGATGACCGCATTGAGCCCGGGACAATCGCCTCCCCCCGTGAGAACTCCTATTCGAGTTGCCAAACCTGCCCTCCATCGCGCTCCGAATGAGCGCCGGTGCGTGCCATTCTATGCCTCCGCGTTGCGCAGAGCGCGCCAGAGAGCTCGCGCCAAAAAAAACACCCGCAGGTGCGGGTGTTCTTCGAAGTCGATGTTGAATCGTTGTCAGGCAGTGCGCCTGCCAACAACGAGGCGATAGATGAAGAGCAGCAGTATCGCGCCGAGAATCGATCCGATGAAGCCGACTGTCGAGCTGGCTCCACCCATGAGAGTCTGCGCTATGAAACCACCTACAAACGATCCGGCGATACCGAGAAGAATCGTCACGATCCATCCGCCGGGATCTTTCCCAGGCATGAGGAGCTTGGCAATTGCGCCGACTACCAGACCGAACAGAATCCACCAAAGAATGTTCATTTTTTTCCTCCTGGTTGTTGGTCGGCTCGTCAGCCGATACGGTTGAGTCAGCAATGGCAATGCCAGAATGTGGATTTCGTCGCGGTCGCGACTGAAGATTACATCTC
Source organism: Thermoanaerobaculia bacterium (assembly GCA_041750915.1). Taxonomy (GTDB): domain Bacteria; phylum Acidobacteriota; class Thermoanaerobaculia; order Gp7-AA8; family Gp7-AA8; genus JBGSYJ01. Next base: position 8,035 of record JBGSYJ010000289.1, read on the forward strand.
ACAATGCGGATCGGCAGGCCGGACTCACCCCGGAGAGACCTTGCGTCGCACAATGAAAAACCACTTCACTCCCGGCCCACCTTCGCCGCTCTCCTCGAATGGATCGAAGTCGATCTGCTCAACGACCTCCAGCGACGCCTGCGCGAGCGCATCGAGCACCTCGGCCCCAGACCAGGGCCGCTGGCTGTGGCTCTCACTGATCTTCACGCGTCGTCCTCCCACATCTGCCCATCCAGTCAGATCGGCAACTCCGAGACGTTTGTCTTCCGAGTATCGGGTGTGCATCACCAGACGGTAGCCCGTTCCCGCCGAAATGTACGGCTCACGAAGACCCCATATGCGCGGGTAGACGTCCGGATGGTTCACATCGAACAGGAAGAGCGAATCGTCGTGCATGAGCGCCGACGCGCAACGAAATGCCGTGACCAGATCGTGATGCTCGAGAAGATGGTTGAAACTGTCGTAAAGACAGGTGATGCGGCTGAAGCTCGCGCGGATGGGAATTGCGCGATAGTCGGCGGCGATCAGTCCTGTTGCGCGCTTCCGTGCAACGAGCAGCATCGCGAGGGAGCCGTCGAGGCCGATGGATCGGTAGCCTTTCTCCCGAAGGTGGGCGACGACCAGGCCCGTTCCACACGCGATGTCCAGATGCGAGCGATCTTCCGCGGGATATTTCTCGAGAATCCGATCGAGCAGCGTAGAGACCGATGCGAAGAAGCGTCGTCCAAGCGCCTGGTCGTATGCCCAGGCGAACTCGAAATAGACGTCACGCCCGGAAGGTGATTTGCTCACGCCAGCCGGCCGGATGGTCGGGCTGAACACCGTGTCCGACTGGTATTCGAACTCAGCATGCCGCCGGGCCGATCAGTCGCTGTCCCACTCGTAAAAGCCTCGCCCCGTTTTCTTGCCGAGCAGACCATCAGCGACCATTCTCCGCAGCAGCGCCGGCGGCTCGAACCGCGGGCCGAGCGTCGATGAGAGGTATTCGGCGATCGAGAGCCGCACGTCGAGACCAACCAGATCGGTCAGCCGCAGCGGGCCCATCGGATGGTTGTATCCGAGCTCCATCGCACGATCGATGTCAGCAGCACTCGCGACCTGATCCTCCAGCATCCGGATTGCCTCGAGGCCGATCGCGACGCCCAGTCTGGAGGTCGCGAACCCGGGAGAGTCCTGCACAACGATGGGCTCCCTCGCCATCTTCAAAGCGACCGTCCGGATTTCGTCGATGGTCTCATCCGAGGTGCGCTCGCCCCTGACGATCTCGACGAGCTTCATCAGGTGTGGAGGATTGAAGAAATGCATTCCGGCAAAACGGTCGCGCCTCTCGACCGCGCCGGCGAGCGATGTAATCGAGATCGAGGAGGTGTTGGACGCGAGGATCGTCTCGGCGCCGCAGTAGAGATCGGCCTGGGCGAAAAGATCCCGCTTCAACTCCTCGTCTTCCGGCACGGCCTCGATGATCAGATCGGCCCCACGCGCTGCAGCCTCGAGATCTGTTGAAACCTGTACGCGCTCGCGCGATCGAGCGGCCTGATCCGCCGTGACCTTCCCCTTCTCAACGCCTTTTGCGAGCACCGACTCGATCGACGAGATCGCCGTACTGAGCAGGTCCTGCTCGACGTCGTGAACGAATGTCTCGTAGCCGGCCAGTGCAGAGAGGTAGGCGATTCCCCGCCCCATCGTGCCGCTGCCTATCACGGTGATCTGCCGGATCATCCCGCCCTCCCGCCCGGTTCTGAGTTGTGAGTTCTGAGTTGTGAGTCCCGCCCGCCCCCCCCGCACGCCCGGTTGTGAGTTCTGAGTTCTGAGTTGTGAGTCCCGCCCACCCGGGCGTTGACGATCGTGAACCTGGTCAATGTCGTGCTGATCACGGCGGCGATATCTTACAACGAGCGACAATCGGCGCTACCCGCATTTGCGCGGGGCGGGCGGGTCTCACAACTCAGAACTCACAACTCACAACTGGGCGGGTGCGGGCGGGCGGGCGTGCGGTTCACACCTGGTGCATGGCGAGCGAGATGATCTCGCGGTGGGTGAAGAAATTCACTCCGGGGTCGTCGAGATGGAAGGAGTACGTGAAGCGCTCGCCGTTGTCCGCGACAAAGGTGAAGCGGCGGTAGCGGTCGGGGATCCCTTCCGGAAACTCCTTGACGTCTGCAGCAGCCGCATCGGCCTGCTCGATTCGAAGCACCCGATAAAGCTTCTGCGCAGTGATCGGAACATCGTCGGGCGGATAGTGGATGAACTGCACCGCGTAGATCGACTTGGGATCCATCTCGCGACGGGGAAACCGCTCGATCTCTGATTCGGATGCTCCCGTGAACCAGCTCTCGTCTTCCTTGAACAGCACAAGGTTCGCCGAAGTCTCAGTCAGTGGAAGGAACGATCGGTCGAGGTGGATGTGCTCATCCCGGTCGGTCGAATTCTTGAGCTGAGTGAGAAGGTCGATCAGGTACTGAATCCCCTCGCGAGTCCCCGTCAGCGCGATCTCCTCGTCTTCATCGGAAATCCAGAGATCGAGCCATGCTCCCTTCGGAAGCTTGACCCGGCTCTCGAGGGTATCGAACGCGACGGGAGCGAAGCCGAGCCGCTTTGCCGCGGCATTTAGGAACTCGCTGCAGTGCGGATCGTCGAGCAGGTGCTCCCGGGCATGATCGATCGTCGCCTCGTACGCGAGCTTGCGCCCGAAGTCGTGAGTGAGATCGAAGGGGAGGAGGATCTGGTCGAGGAGTTCTGCGTATCGTTCGATCGGTCTTGACATGCTTACCTTCCCGCCGCGGCTTGCGTCAATCGCCGAGGTCTGGTCCGAAGCAAACGCTGTGGAAATGTACCATATTTCAGATGATGGAGGTCGGACGCTGAATGGCGCGGGGCTCAGGTGAAGCTGTGATGAACCAGCGTGTCATCCTGAGCGAAGCGAAGGATCCCCTTCCTCGATGCATCGGCGCCAGTATTCAGGGGATTCTTCGCTTCGCTCAGAATGA
>JBGSYJ010000290.1:0-54436 GCA_041750915.1 Thermoanaerobaculia bacterium
CCAAAGATCGTTCACGCATGGGTCTGAACCATCTCGTAGTGAATCCATGGCACGAAGAGCCGGATGCGGGAATCCTGCAAGTCCGGATCTGTGGGGGGCCGGGAGGAGCAATCCTCCGGCCTACCCGACCCCCTCCCGCCCACCCGCGCTTGCTCGGGATGACAAATCCTGCGGGGAGCTGCCCAAACTTTCCGGGAGGTTCGTTCGCCGCCTAACTCATACGGAGGCCACCGGGTTGTGACTCCGGAGGTGTCGGCTCGGGTTCCGGCGGTGCCTCTACAGGTGGAGGCGACGGTGGTGGTTCTTCAATCGGCGTTTGGGTCGGTGAAGGTGTAGCAGCCGGCGTCGGTGATGGAACGAGAGTCGGCGCAGGGGTGGGAGTTGGCGTGGAGGTCCGGCGCGGCGTGGGTGCCGGCGTGCTCGCAGGACGCTCGACCGAAGGGTTCGTCGTTCTCACGGGAGTCGCCCGAGGATCGGCCGCGGGAGGTTGTGCCACAGTCCCGACTGTCGTCGGATCGAAGCCGCCGGGATCTGCCGTTGTCACGCTCGGATCGAGAATCGTGAAGGCTGTCGTCATGTCGAGGTTCGTTGCGGTCAATTCGGGTGTCGGTGCGCTGATGGGAACCAGATCGCCGGGAGCGTGAATGGTCGAAGTCACTCCGCTGACGGAACCTTCATCGATCACCTGATACTGCTCGGTCTGGCGGGCGAGTCCGTCCTCGGGCGCGCCGCAGCCCACCAGAGTGCAGATTCCGATGATCATCGGGATCAAACTGCGATGGCTGAGAGATTTACTGCCGGTTTCTGACATGGCTTGGGGGGTGGCAGTATCTATGCCAGAGGCGACACTGGCACAGTGTCATCCTGAGCGCAGCGAAGGATCCCCTGCCTACTCGCTGTATCGCAAGGATTGAGGAGATCCTTCGCTTCGCTCAGGATGACACTTAGGGCCTTGAGTTGACGCCATTGTTCCGAGTCCCGGATGCAGTTTCGTAACCGCCTGCTGAAACGAAATCGTTACGTAGCTTGAGGACGAGCTCGACCGCGGTCTATCGTGTCCCAATGCGCTTCGCTTTCCGGGCTGTTCTGCTGACGACGCTTCTCGGTGGTTGCGCGCTCTATTCGGACGTTGCGATCACGCCGCTGTTCGTCACCGGACTGAAGATCGATCGCGGCTCCACTCTCTATGAGATGGTCGAGCTCGGAGATTTCGGCCGGGCCTCGGCACACGCGAGGTTCGTCGATCGGAACGAAGGGAGTAGCGCGCGCGAGCTGGCCACACTCGGCCGGGCGGAGCTGGCCTCCGGACGTTTCGACCCGGCGCGCAGACATCTTCGCCAGGCGCTCGATCTCAAGCCCGCGAGAGAAGAGCGAGCCGCGATAGCGTGGGACCTCTCGCAGACCGAGTACCTCGCAAACAACTTCGCTTCTTCACGCGAGTGGGCCGAAGAAGCCTCGCGAGACGGCATGCGTATCAAACCGTGGCACCTGGACTACCTCGAGTCTCTGTCCGAGATCGAGGTCTATCGGATGACTTCGGCCGGCGAGGAACGCGTCGAAATGAAATTCGGCGAGCCGGACATTCCCCGAATTCATGTGGACGTCAACGACCGTTCGCCCGCTACGGCGGTGATTGATTCCGGAGCGGTGCTTTCGATCGTGTCGGAGCAGTTCGCCGGAATTGCAGGGGTGAAGTCTCTCGGAAGTTTCAAGGGAACTTTTTACGGTCTGCTTGGCGAGCCGATCTCCGTGACGTTCGGGCTGATCGATTCGATGACTTTCGGAGGCCTTCGTGTCGAGAACATTCCGGTCGCAATCATGCCGGACTCCAAGCTTCACTTCTTCGTACACAAAGATGAGCCTTTCAGGATGGATCTGCTTCTCGGGGCGAACCTGCTGAAGGAGTTCCGGATCGAGTTCGACTTTCGAGGATCGTGGCTCGGCCTTACGCCGCTCACTCCTGCGATGCGACGACCAGCGGAAGATCAGAACCTCTTTTTCGTGGGATTCCGCCCGCTGGTTCAGGCGTCGATCAACCGGCGAGGGTGGTACCTGTTCCTTCTGGATACGGGCTCCGAGGTGACCTTTCTCAACGGCACGATGCTGGAGCGGACGAACGTGCGCAACTTGCCTAAGATCCATGGCGCGCTCATGCAGGGTCTCGGCGGAGCGCAGCAGCGGGGCTCGAAGATCGAGAATGTCGACATCGGTGTGGATCGCTGGGCCGGGGCTTTCAAGACGCTGCCTCTTTACGGCAGTGAATCGAACGATGCGCTGGGGATACTTGGCCAGAACTACCTGAAAAACTTCCGCGTCATCCTGGACTTCGGACGGATGCGTCTCGATCTCGAGCCACCGCGCGGATTTCTGCGGTGAGTCTCTAGATCAACGGAGATCTGGCGGACTTGTCATCCCGAGCAAGCGTGGGTGTGTGGGAGGGGCGAGGGAACTCCGGCGGTAGTACATAGTTCATACGTCACGGGGGCGGGTCGAAATGCGGGCGTCTCCTCGAGGCAATTATGTACCATCGCGAGAGGTCCCTCGCCCCTCCCGCACACCCGACCAAGCTCGGGATGACACTGGTTCATCCGCGCGCAGACGAAGGACCTGTCCATCTTCACGCCGGTTCAATGCTCGCGCGTTCCCCCGCCTGACCGAGATCGCCGAACACTTCGATCGCCAGATCGACGCGGCCCAGCGGGGCCGACACCTGCACTCCGGCGACCTGGCCGCGAACTCTCGCCAGAGTTTCTCTCGCGATCGCCACTCCCTCGCGAAGTCCGTGCTCCCTGCTCTTCTCTGAAGCGACGCGCATCCGTTCGAGAACGTGGTCCGGTACGGAGACTCCCGGGACCTCGTTGTTCATGAACAGTGCGTTCCGATACGACAGAAGCGGCCAGATTCCGGCGACGATCGGGATGCGGTGCCCGCCTACCCGATGAAGAAAGAGCTCGAGTTGATCGGCGTCGAATACAGGCTGCGTGATTGCGTACTCCGCTCCGGCGTCGATCTTCCACGCAAATCTCGACAGCTCGTATTCGAGATCGAGGTGACCGGGATTGACTCCCACGCCCACGGTGAACTCAGTGGGTTGTCCGAACGGGTTTCCTCCGAGGTCGAGGCCGCGGTTCATTAGATGGACCATGTTCGTCAGGCCGATCGAGTCGATGTCGAACACCGCTGTGGCGTCGGGGTAAGGACCCATTTTGGGAGGATCGCCCGTGATGAGCAGCAGGTTGTGCAGGCCGAGCGCCGCGCACCCAAGAAGGTCCGAGTGCATGCCGAGAAGATTGCGATCGCGGCAGCAGTAGTGAAGGATGGCTTCAATTCCGACACGCTGCTGAATCAGCACGGCCACGGCGATCGCACCCATCCTGTTCTGGGCGCGTGGTCCGTCCGGAACGTTCACGCCGTCGATTCCAGCATCACGGATCTTCTGCACGCCTTCGAGCATCGCCTCGGCATTCGGGCCCTTGGGCGGCGTGATCTCGATCGTCGTCACGAACTCACCGGCGGCGATTTTGGCTCCCCAGCGTGAGCGCGACGCGAAGGGCACCGGCTCGGTTCCTTCGGGCTCGGTCTTTTCATTCCTGCGCTCGAGCACGACGAACTGACGGCGCGGTGATAGTGGCCGGACCGCGTCCGCCATCATCTTGATGTGCTCTGGAGTCGTGCCGCAGCAACCTCCGATGAACTTCACCCCCTTGTGAATCAGGCGGCGGGCGTATTTGCTCATGTACTCGGGCGAAGCCATGTACATCTGCCTGCCGTGCACATCGCGTGGCTGCCCTGCGTTCGGCTGGCAGGAGATTTTGCGGGCCGTAGCGTCTGCCAGTTCCTCAACGGCGTCGAGCATGACATCGGGTCCCACCGAGCAGTTGAGCCCGATAACGTCAGCGCCGGCGGATTCGAGCCTCCGCGCGATCGTCGTCACCGAGTCTCCGAAGATGGTCTGCCGGTCGGTGCCGATGGTCATCTGCGCGACGATCGGCAGGGAACAGAGATCGCGAATTGCGCGGATGGCCTGCTCGATCTCCGCGATGTTCGAGAAGGTTTCGAGAGTGAACAGATCGACATCGCCTTCCAGCAGCGCGGCTGCCTGTTCGGCGAACACCTCACGCGCTTCGTCGAGTGACGTCGGCCCGTACGGCTCGATGCGAATTCCCAGCGGTCCGATCGCTCCCGCAACGTAAATCGAGTCGCCCGCCGCCTCGTGCGCGAGCCGGGCAGCCCGCGCATTGATGTCGAGAAGCTGCTCCTCCAGGCCAAAGCCGCGAAGCTTGATCCGATTCGCACCGTACGTATTGGTCTCCAGAATCTCGGCGCCGGCCTTCACATAGCTGCGGTGCACATCGAGCACGAGCTCGGGGTTCTGGAGGTTCAGCTCGTCATAGCACTTGTTGATGAAGACGCCCTTCGAGTAGAGCATCGTTCCCATCGCGCCATCGAACAGATAGACGTGGGAGTCGGCGATAGCCTGAACGAAGTCCTTCATGATCCTGTGTCCTGAAACGCAAAAAGCCCCACACACTCGTGCGGGGCCAACAATGAAACCTCGATTGTTGCGGCGACTTTAGCTTTTTTTAGGCTGGTAGCAATCGGCCCCAAATTCTTCCAGCAGAGATGACTGTAAGCCTGCCGGGGCAGACTGTCAAATCATGAGAGAACCGTTGCCGATTCACTCCTCGCCGCTGACGCGCTTCCACCATCGCTCGATCTTTTCGATCCGATCCTCAGTGCGCTGCCGCTCCTGGTCGATCTCCGCTGCCCAACGGCGGAACTTGTCGAACGTGATCGCGGCAGGCTCGTCGAACGACTCGTCCTCGAAGAGGACATCGCGCGCGATCTTTCCGAAGAAGCCGCGGGGACACCGGCGCGTCGGCGCGGTGCCGTTGAGAAATACTTCGCGGACCGGACCGGGACACCCTTCCGCCCAGAGATAGCCGCTCTCGGGATCGATCTGTTTCTCGGTCAGGCCGTCCGGCGCGGCGATCGTCTTCTTTCCAGCCGGTATCTCGCGCATGTAGCTTCCCCATATGGGCAGCGCAGCCTCGGCCGATGACAGTCGCAAAGGCGTGCCGCGGTCGTAGCCGACCCAGACCGCCGTGACCAGTTCCGGCGTGTAACCGACGAACCACGCATCACGATAGTCGTTCGTGGTGCCGGTCTTCCCGGCGGCGTGGCTTAGACCATAGCGTCGGAGCCGGCTTGCTGTTCCCTGGCGGACGACGCCGCGAAGCAGAGAGTGCATGATGTACGCGGGAGCCGCGTCGATGACCGGCGTGATCTCCGGGTCCTGCCGGAAGAGCTCTTTCCCGTCCCTGTCTCTGACCTCTGTGAGAAGAAACGGCTTCGCCTGTCTTCCGAGATTCGGAAAGATCGTGTAAGCACCTGAGAGCTCGCGAAGAGACACCTCCCCGACGCCGAGAGGAAGGGCGGGGATGTCGGGAAAGTCGGAGAAGCCGACGTCTCTTGCCGTACGAAGCACGCGGCGGTTTCCGATCTCTGAAGTCATACGGATCGTCGGTACATTCAGCGATTTTTCAAAAGCCTCCCTCACGGTGACACGTCCCCGGAACTTCTCGTCGTAGTTGCGAGGCTCCCACGATTCGCTGCCCGCGAGGTCGACCCTGAGCGGCGTGTCGAGCAGAAAGCTCGCAGGCGTGTACTTGCGTGAACTGATCGCGGCGAGGTACGCAAAGGTCTTGAACGCTGAGCCGGGTTGCCGCTTCATCTGGAGAGTGCGGTCGAAGCCCGGAGCGGCAGGATTCGATCCGCCGATCAGCGCGCGGACTCCCCCGCTTGCGGGATCGACCGAGAGCAGCGCGACCTGGAGCGGCTCATTCTTCGACTGGCGGCGCAGCCAGGAGTAACGGGAGCTGAGCGAGCGAAGTCCGGCCCGCGTTGCCTCTTCGGCATGCGTCTGCATCGCCGGATCGATCTCCGCCACGATCTCGAGCCCGCTTTTCCGCAGAGTCTTACGGCCGGTCTCACGCACGATCTCAGCGCGGAGCGCGGCGAGATAGAACGGGTACGGCTGACGGGGAAGCTGTCCGGCGCGAAGCTGCAACGGCCGGCGGCTTGCACGGCGATACTCGTCTTCCGTGATCCAGTTGTGAACCTGCATGGTGCGAAGGATTGCGTCACGGCGCGCGCGCGCGAGCTCGGGACGCTTGTCGGGAGTGTCTCGGTTCGGAGCTCGGATGATTCCGGCGAGCAGCGCCGCTTCGTCGACACGCAACTGCGCCGGAGTTCGGTTGAAAAACAGACGGGCGGCCTCGTCGACGCCGAGGATCGGCCTTCCTGCGTGATGTCCGAGATAGACGTCGTTCAGGTAGGCCTCGAGCACTTCTTCCTTCGAGAATCGGAAATCGAGGCTGATGGCGAGAAAGATCTCGAGAAGCTTGCGGCGGTACGTTCGCTCCGCGGTCAGGTACTTCGCTTTGATCAGCTGCTGATTGATCGTACTGCCGCCCTGCTCAATGGTTCCTGCACGTACGTTTGCGAACAGAGCGCGAATGATTCCAACGGGATCGATTCCGAAATGCTTACGGAACCTGACGTCCTCTGCCGCGATGAATGCATTGACTACGTGAGGCGGCATGTCTTCGATCTTGATCGGAGTCGTCACGCGCCAGTCGGCGCCGTAGACTTCTGCGACGAGTTTCCCGGTCGGCTTGCTGACGATACGCGTTGGCTCGCGCCACGGGCGATCGCGCATCTCGCGAGACACCTGTCTGTCGAGTACGAATAGATAAGCGGACGACGCGACGAGCACCAGAAAGATCGGTATCGCGATCAAGATAAGCACTGCGTTGAGAAGTTTGCGCATGGCGGTCATCTATCAATACGTGCTGCGCAACACGGAGTTCAACACCTGATCAGTAGTTGCAGCTGCGTCGAACCTGTGATGGAAAGTGAGTTTCATGCGTGACATTCTTCGCGCGTTCGTCTACATTAGTCGTGCAACGGATTTGCCACGTGGCACGATTTCCGTTTCAAAAGGTACGGCTCCCCAGCAGACTTTTGAAAAGGAGAAATCAAAATGGCGACATCCAAGAAGAGCTCTTCCAAAAAAGGCGGAGCAAAGAAGTCCTCTGCAAAGCGTCCCGCAGCGCGTAAGTCTTCCGCAAAGAAGGCTGGTGCAAAGCGTCCGGCAGCTCGCAAAGGCGGCGCGAAGAAGGCTACTGCTCGCAAGAGCGGCGCGAAGAAGGCCACTGCTCGCAAGGGCGGCGCAAAGAAGGCCACTGCTCGCAAGAGCGGCGCGAAGAAGGCCACCGCTCGCAAGGGCGGCGCGAAGAAGTCCGCACGCAAAGCTGGTGCGAAGAAGGCCTCCAGAAAGTCCGGAGCTAAAAAATCTGGCTCTAAAAAGGCCTCAAAGGCCTCTGGCAGAAGTAGCGCCCGGTCCAGGGGAGGCGGCAAGTCAGCCGCCAAGGCTCCGAAGAAGCCTGCTGCCCCGAAGAAGGCTGCTGCCCCGAAGAAGAAGGCAGCTGCTCGTCCGAAGCGCAAGTCAGTGGCCAAACGCGCAGTCGATGCAGTCAAGGAGACGGCCAGTTCCATCACCGACTCCATCAGCTCCATGATGAAACCAGCACCGGAAGGCGCCAGTTCCTGACTGACCCTTCGAACACGCTTCAACGAAAAAGACTCCGGCATCGCCGGAGTCTTTTTTTTTGTTCTGAGTTGTGAGTTGTGAGTTGTGAGTTGCTAACAGAGAACGAATGCGTGCCTCGCGCCGGAGGCGCGTCAGAGGGTAGCCGGTGGCAAGTGAAGCGCAGCCACCGGTACGCAGTGCGCGAAAACTCTCCGCCCCGGACGGGGCGGCAGAACAAAGTCGGATCTAGCACCCCTGCCGGGGTGCGTGTAGAAGAAGGGCAATCCTTTCCGGTGGCTACGCTGCGCTTGCCACCGGCTACCCTCTCGGCGCACCTCCGGTGCGCGATTCATCAACAGTGTCAAGACATGTCGCAATTCGGCGCGCGATTCATCAACATCAGCCATGGCACGTCGGCCCCGCGACGCGATTGTGCGCTAACGAACGTCGACGAAGAACCGTCGAATGCGGGGGGAGAAGTACTCCGGAGACAGCACGGTCATTCCATTCAGCCTTGCCTGCCGGAACGCGTTCTCGGAAGCCTGGCGCATGGCGTTGTTGCGCTCTCCATCGATGTAGTACTCGGAATAGCGCGACGCTCCGAGGAATGCCCAGAGGAAACCGTTGCTCGGATTCTCACGGGTGAGACTGATCAGCTGCGCTGAGGCTTCCGCGTATCGCCCGCCGTAATACGAATCGAGGGCGGCACGGACGCGGCGTTTCATTTCTTCCTGAGGGTCGCCGGCGGGTATCACCTCGAACTGAAGGCGCGCTCCCTCCGCTGCATCCGATACGCGTCCCCAGTCAGCGGCAGATCTTGCTCTTTGCTGGAGTGATCGCGCAAGCTGGAGTTGCTTGGTGCCATTGTCCAGAAGCTGGCGCGCCTGAGGTGTTCGCGCCCGCCCGTCGGCTGCCACTCTGGCGGCCTCCGCTCGAGCGAGGAGTTCTCGCGCCTGCTCTGCGGCCAGCCGTGCAGACGTGCCATCCGGTGTCGGTGTGGCGCGCGTCGGAGAAATGACGACCAGAGGCGTCGGTGTGGCGCGCGTCGGAGAAATGACGACCAAAGGCGTCGGTGTGGCGCGTGTAGGCGTCGGCGTCAATGGCGGCCGCGTCGGAGTCGGAGTCGGAGTTGGTGTCGGAGGCGCCTGTGTCGGGGTGGGAGGCGGAGTGGCCGCCTCGATCTTCCGAAGATAGGAGTCGACCGATCCGAGAGGCAGTGCACCCGGACCCTGTGTGCGATTGAGATCGCTCTTTGCGGCGGCGAAGTTCCCGCGCTCGAAGTGGGCGACGCCCCGGTAGTAGTAGGGACGGTAGACAACAAAGATATTCCCGTAGGATCGTTCGCGTCCCTCGCTGTTCTTCTGTCGGAGCGCGGCGTCCATCCTTGTGATGACCGTATCCCAGTCGTTGCGCTTCGCTGCCGCGATGCCGGCGTCATAGTCGTCATACCAGGCGGCGGATGCCGATGACGCGGTGAACAGTAGACAGGCTGTGAACGCGATCGCCTTCAGCGAAGCTCTCATGGTTTGAGGATCGTCTCCGAGAGCTCATCGAGGTCTACCGTGTGATTGAAGGCGACATCCACGCGGCGATTGGCTTCCCCTGCCGCGAGAGACACCGCAACCTGCTTCCGCTCGTCTCCATGCGTGAGAACGATCTCGTAATTGCCCGCGGGCAGCTCGAGGCGAAGCGGCGTGCTCTCGTCTTCGTGGCCGCTGTCGAACGGCTGGCGTGTATCGGCGTTGATGATCTCCTCGAGCGCTCCGTGCGGGTTGGCGCTCAGCAGAATGCGTCCTTCTCCAGGTTTAAGGGGTAACGCATCTGTGGAGATGGGTGGCTTCGGATCCGTTTCCGTCGGAGCGTCCGGCCGGGTGACGAAATAGACGGCCACCGATACCAGAAGGAGCACGGCGGCCGCAATTGCCGCGATCGCGCCGGTCTTGCGCTTTGCCGGAACGTCGGCAATGGCCGTTGCAGACCGTTCCATGACAGTCGCCTCGGCTTCCGTCGACGATACGGTCCGTTTGCGTTCGACGACCGTCGCAGCGGCCTGCGATTCGAGTGTTCCCGCGATCGTTGGCTCGCTGCCCGAGATCGTGGTCGCGCCCGACGTAGTGGTCTGGCCGCTGAACGTGGCGGAGCCACCGGTCGTTGCACCGCCCGCTGTCAGTCGCGTTCCTGCACGCGTCGGACCGGTGGTGCTCGATCTGCGGTCGGTGGGTCGGCGATCGCCCCCTGTTCGATCGAGCGCCTCCGCCGAGTCGCCCAATCCGTACTTCTCATCGGGAGGCACATGATCGCGGAGGTCTTCGAGGTCGGCCGCGAAGTCGGCTCCCGTCGGATGACGTCGCTCGCGGTCCTTCTCCAGAGCGATGAAGACCTGCTCTTCAAGTTGAGGCGGGATATCCGCCTCGGGGTTCACCTGGGAGATCGGAACAGGCCTTTCGGTCGCATGTTTGAGAATGTAGCCCTGCGGATTGGTGGCGACGAACGGCGCGCGGCCGGCCAGCATCTCGTAGAAGACGACACCGAAAGAATAGAGATCGCTACGGGCGTCGAGATGCTCGCCTTCCTTGAGGAAGCCGGCCTGCTCGGGAGAGGCGTACTTGAGCTTCCCGAGGAACATCCCGGTCTGCGTCAGTCCCTGGCCGCTGCCTCCATCGGACAGCTGCTTCGCGATGCCGAAGTCGATGACCTTGACGAGTAGTCTTCCCTGATAGTCCTGAGACAGCATGATGTTCTCTGGCGAGACGTCACGGTGAATCAGTCCCATCTGGTGAAGGTGCTCGAGACCATGCAGAGTCTGGATGGCGATCTCCATCGCGAGCCGCGCGGGCATTGCACCGTTCGAGGCCATCCACTTTTGAATATTGGTTCCCTCGATGTACTCCCAGACCATGTAGTAGGAGCCATCGTCGAGAGTCGAGAAGTCATAGAGCATCGCGAGGTTGCGATGCTTGATCATCGTCGACGTGCGGGCTTCCGCGAGGAATCTTTGCAGTGCCTGATCGTCTGAGGCGATGTTCGCGCGCATGATCTTGATCACGCGCTCCTCTTTCAGGTGGATGTGGCGGACTTTGAAAATCTCGCCCATGCCACCCATCCCGAGCCGCTCGAGAATCTGATACTTCCCGTCGATCAGACGAGTCGAATAGCTGCGCTGGAAGGTCGTGACCTTCTCACCACATGCGGGGCAGGCCTCGTCGGTTTCACCGACAGGCTTCTTGCAGCGTAGACAATTGACGGCACTCATTCGATTTTTCTCAGACTGGACCCGGCTATCTTAACCCGTAAACGCCTCTCAGATTCCAACCTGAAGGCCCGCCGAGCTCAGTCCGAATCGAGGTTCAGGCAGATTGGCTCACCAGAAAGCTGCAGTTGGGGTCTGCCCCGAACCGGATCACGTCTCCCGGTTTGAGATCAGCGTGCTGGACGCGGACGTTATTGACGAACGTCCCATTTGCAGACTTCAGGTCCTCGAGTTTCAGAAGTAAACCCGAGAGAGTGATTTTCGCATGACGGCGTGAAACCGCGGGGTGGCTGATTACAATCGAGCAACTCCGGTCCCTCCCCACGGTCACGGCTTCACCTTCCACCGCATGAGTCTCCTGACTTCCCTCGGAGCGACGGGAGACGAGTTCCCATCGAACGTGTCCCCGCGGTTCGCGCATCGTCGCCTCGTTCGGATCGACTTCGGGCACGCGCTCCCGTTTCCGCGGCGTCGTGATGTAGTTCGCGAGGGCCTCGAGGAAATCGACGGCGCTCTCGTAGCGGACATTCTGATCGGTAGCCATCGCCTTGAGCACGATCGAGTCGATGTCCGGATCGAGATCGGGGCGGATCGCACTGGGGGGTTTGAGTCCGCCTCGATAGATAGCGTCGATCAGCCTTCTCAGTGAGTTCGCGCTATAGGGCAGCGTACCGGTGAGCATTTCGTAGAGCAGGACGCCGGTAGAGTAGACGTCGCTCTTTGCGCCCGCGTCTTTCGGCTCACGAATCTGCTCGGGCGACATGTAATGGGGAGTTCCGAGCAGGAGTCCCGACTTGGTCAGCGCCGTATCGCCGCCTGAACCGCCCTCTTTGATCTTCGCAATTCCGAAGTCGGTGACCTTCACGTTTCCTGAAGCCTCGCAGATGAGGTTTGCGGGCTTGATGTCACGATGGACGATGCCCTTTGCGTGGGCGTAGACGAGGGCGTCGAGCAGATGAGAGACGATCCTCGTTGCGTCGGCGATATCGAGTGCGCCCTTCTGCGCAATCATCTGGTCCAGCGGCTGACCTTCTACGAACTCCATGATGAGAACGGCGCCGGTCGGCCTGGGGATGAACTCATAGAAGCGTGTGATGTTCCGGTGGCGGAGGCGCGAGAGGATGTAGGCCTCCTTCTCGAAACGCTTCCTGGCGGTTTCCTCTCCGACCAGTTCATCCGACATGACCTTCAGTACGACTGTGAACCCGGCGGGAAGAACATCCGTAACCTGAGTTGTCGAGCCGATGTAGACGTGGCTCATCCCTCCCTCAGAGAGCTCCCGTTCAATCTTGTAGCTGCCGATCACGGTGCCGATCATTTCAATAGTCCTTCATCTTCCCAGTAAAGGCCGTCGCGGCAGAGCGGCATGAAGATATACCGCTGCGTTCCGAATCGAAGAATGTCTTCTGCGATCAGGTCGCTCCTCGACTGAATTTCTTCTTCATTGATGAAGGTTCCGTTCGTCGAGTTGGCGTCCATGAGGATATAGCGGCGCTCGTCCGGCCGGAACACCAGATCCGCATGATGCGCTGACACCTGATCATCGTCGATGTACACCTCGGCTTTGCGATCGCGTCCGATGACGTTTCGCCCGATTCGAATGGGAAACGATTCTCCCCTCGCTTTGCCGTTGAGGGCGACGAGCCAGCCGACCACGTAACGCGGGCCGGAAGCGCTCATCTTCGCAAGCACGGCCGTGCGAAGCCCCGTGTTGATCCTCGACGGCAACGGCGTCCGCTCCTGCCGGGCTGTCGGCGCCGGGGCTGGTGCGGAGGATTGGGCCGCGGATGGCGCGGGGGATTGTGCTGGCGCCGGCGGCTCCAGCGGAACGGCCAGCGTTCGCGGACGCACAACGGAGAAGGCCGGCGGACTTTCGATCACGGGACAGAAGGGACACAGATCCCAGCTTGCGTCGATCGTATGGCCGTTGATGCATTGCTTTTCTGCCATCTCTGCCTCACACATGGAACGCAACTGCCACAGCGTTCCGGCCTCCGAAATAGATGATGTCTCCATCCACGAGATTGTGTCGTTCGATCTTCCTGTCGTTGACGAACGTTCCGTTTGAAGAGTTGCGGTCGATGAGAAGCACTCTGCCATCGAGAACGACGATCTCGGCGTGGAGCCTCGAGACCTTCGGATTCGTGAAGACAATCTCGCACATGCTGGACTCACGGCCGATCCGGATGCCCGACCCGCCAAGGCCGAGCTTCTCGCCCGCCCGCTCGCCATTCAGGATTGTCAGCTTTCCGAGCAGCGAATCGATCCCTTCTCCCAGCGGAATTGCTTCGGTGATCCCCCCTGCATTGCGGGACGCAGGATTCACGCGCATCGCGGGCTCCGAATTGCTGAAGATGGGTGACCTTCCCGGACGGGCGCGGCGCCGAAGCAGAAGCAGGGTGATCGCAGGGAGAATGACGACGGCAACGGCTGCCGCTGCAACTCCCGGATGCGCCCAGAGCGGCCGGGAACGCCCCGCGCGCTCCGCCTCACTTCGGAAACGGAGCAGATCGGGCGAGCCCTGGAAGAACACGGATGCCGCTCCGATCTCACGCTGCGCGCTCGCCCACGAGCCCTTGCTCGCTTCTTCGAGCGCCTGTCGATAGCTTCGGTCGAAGCTGCCCGGTTCGTTCAGTTGCACCTTCGCTTTCGCCAGCAGTTCCCCCGCGACGTTGACGGGCACGAGGAATCGAATCTGTTCCGCATTTGTGTGCCCCCATGTGGAAACTGCAATCACGCGGCCCTCCTGGTCGACCACGGGCCCGCCCGAGTTTCCCTGATAGATGGCGACGTTGCTCTGAAAGACGGGCGTGTTCGCCGCGTTCCGCTTGATCGCCGTGATCGTGCCCGGGTTGATGGTTGCTTCGAGATCGCTCTCTTTTGAAAGCCACCCTCCGATGATGTCGTCGGTGCTGCTTGCGACAGCCGGATATCCGACGGCCCAGACGGACGAGCCGACCTGAACGCGGTCTGAATCACCCACGACGAGAGTCGGAAGATTCTCGCGACGAATCGAGAGGATCGCGAGGTCGTTTCCTTTCTGGTGCAGTGGCGGCGAGTAGCTGATGATGGTGAACGGATGACGCTCGCCGTTGGAGAGCTCGATCTCGTTGGTGATCTCCCACCCCGCGAGGGATCCCTTCGCGGCAACTTCGCTTACGAGGCCGGCGAGTTTGCCTTCCCTTTGAAGACTCCGAAGAGTTTCGACGGGAAAGTGCTGCATCAGCGTGGCGATGGCACCATTCGCGAGCAGGTCCCTCTGAACCGACTCCCGGTCACGAGTCGGTGCGACGACGTGAGCGCTGGTTAGGATCGTTCCTTCGTGATGAATGATGAATCCACTTCCCGATCCACCGGATCCCGTCTTCAAAGAACCTCTCCCGTTCACCACGCTCTGGAGGTTTGAGGCAGGCGTGTCCACGGCTGTGGCGATCTCCGTGATCGCGGAGAACGGGTAGGCGAACTCCGCTGTCGCCAGAGCGTTCACACGTACAACAGCGGGCTTGACCGCATACGCCATCCGTTGAACTCCCTCGAGGTTCCCATCGTCGCTTCTGCACCCTGCAGAAATCAGCCATGCGGCCAGAAATGCTGGAGCGAACGTGAACCGGTGGCCTGAACGAATCGAGGTCCAGCTGCGCATTGCGCCGCTCCTAGGGCTGTGTCGGAGGATTGGCGGCCGCCGGTGGCGGAGGCGCGGCGTCCCGTCCCCAGTAGACGACAGCTGCAGCCGTCAGGGCGATCGCAAGGGCTGCGATGATCACCCACAGGAACACCCCGCTCCGGCGGGCTGCGGGCTGCGCCACATGTTGGGCTCCGGCGACAGGCTGGGTCTCGTCTGCAGTCGGGGGCATGAACGGGATCGATTGATGCGGATCAGTCTGGTCGATGTCGTCCGGCCCGGGCCCGCTCTCCACTTTGACGACGATTACGGTGACATTGTCCGGCGCTCCGCGCTGGATCGCCCTTTGAACGAACTCGGTGGTGGCAGAATCGATGTCCATGCGCGCGACTTCCCGCATCTCCGGTTCCTTGACCAGCCCATGCAATCCGTCGCTGCAAAGGATGAATGTGTCTCCCGGCTCGACTGCCAGCGCGGACGAAACGTCGATCTCCACATTCTCGATCACGCCCATCGAGCGCTGGAGAACGTTTCTTCTTGGATGCACGTCGGCCTCGTCTTTGGTCAGAAGGCCCTCACGAACCATCGATGCAACCAGAGAATGGTCCTGCGTCAACTGGTGAATCTCCTCGCCGCGGATCAGGTAGATCCGGGAATCACCGACGTGAGCGAAGTGTGCGACTCCTCTGCGAACGACGAGAGCCGAACAGGTCGTGCCCATGCCGCGAAGCTCGGGGTTGGTCTGCGCAGCTGCGTAGATCTGAGCGTTCGCGCTCTCGAGAGCGTGCTTGAGCGTAGTTGGCGGATCGATGAACTCATTGTTCAGGTATTCGGTCTTGATGATGGTGGCTGCCATCTTCGAGGCGGTCGCACCGCCACGATGACCGCCCATACCGTCGGCGACCACCATGAGGCTTCCCCGATCAGCGGCCAGTCGTTCCTCTTCAGGAGTCGACAGGATCGAGAAGTCCTGATTCTCGCTCCGAACCAGGCCGACGTCGGTCTTCTGAGCGACCCTGACATGCAGCCGGTTGGGACGATCGATCGCGGCGAGAGGCGCCGCTCCATCCTCGGTCATCAATTAACCCTTATGTATGGTGATAGTGGACCATTATACAGAATCCATCAGATCGAGCATTGATCTTCAGACCTGTGAGCCGGATCACACTTCTATGAACCGTTACAGGGCGGCAGTCTTCGGGTGTCATCCTGAGCGCAGCGAAGGATCCCCCCAAGGCTTGCGATTCAGCCAGAAGCAAGGGGATCCTTCGCTGCGCTCAGGATGACATTTGCTGCGCGCACCTCGAGCTGAAGCACCTACTGACGCTCGGAGTCTCGCACTCGCTCGCGCCCGCGCTATAATCCGATCCGTTCCGATGGCTACCCTACAACTTGTTCAGTCCAACGCTGGCGTCCTCCGACAAACCGAGGTTCGCGAGGGGACTACGATCGGGCGCACCGAGGGGAACCAGCTGGTCATCGATCATCCCTCGGTTTCCCGCCGGCACGCCGTCATCGAACTGCGCAGCGGCGACTGGTGGATTGTCGATCTGCAGTCGACCAACGGCGTGAAGGTCAACGGCACTCAGGTGTCCGAAGCCAGGATTGCGTCAGGGGATGTCCTCGCGATCGGGTCGGTCGACATTCAAGTCAAGGCGGTCGTGCCTGTCGAGTTTCCGGACCAGTCGATGTTCGAGTCGGGAACTGTCATGCGCCGCATCTCGGACTTCAACGAGGAGTTCGGGCTCGATGCGGCGCTTCCTCCGCGGAAGACTACGGGACCGGGGGTTGGTCCCGTCAGTCGCGAGAAAATTTTTGCCGTGCTGGTGCAGGTCGCGAAGGTTCTGCTCCAGTCCGAAGAGCTGAACTCGGTTCTCAACACGGTCATGGACATCATCTTCAAGTACCTCCCGGTCCAGCGCGGCCTCCTGATTCTTTTCGACGATGATGGCACGCCGGTTCCGAAGCTAGCTCGATTCAAGGATGGCTCGGAGAAGGAAGTGATTCCGATTTCCCGGACCATTCTGAAGATGGTCGCCGAGCAGCAGGTATCTCTTCTGACTTCGAATGCGCTCGAGGATTCCCGTCTGGCGGGCGGCGAGTCGATCATCATGCACGGAATCCGATCGGCGATGTGCGTACCTCTCTGGAATCGCGGCCGCGTCATCGGGGCCATCCAGGTCGACTCCCCGATTCACGTCGGCCATTTCACCGGCGAGGATCTCGATCTGCTGACTGCTCTGGCGAACTTCGCTGCCGTGGCGGTCGAACGGGCGCAGCTCGCGGAGAAGATCGAGCATGAGAAGAAGATCCGCGAGAAGCTCGAGCGCTATCACTCTCCCGGCGTCGTCGACGAGATCGTGCGCGGCGCGATCACCACCGATGCCGAGGCGGTCCGGACCGCCGACGTGTCGATTCTCTTCGCTGACATTTCCGGATTCACCACGATCTCGGAGACCAAGGATCCGGAAGAAGTCTCGGAGTTTCTCTCTCACTTCTTCTCGTGCGCAGTGGATGCAATCTTCGCGAACGGCGGAACGCTGGACAAGTTCATCGGCGACGCGGTGATGGCATTCTTCGGCGCGCCGATCGCTCAGGAAAACCACGCCCTGCGCGCGGTGCGTGCCGGCCTGGAGATGAGGCGTCTGGTCGATATCTGGAACGCCAAGCGCGCAACGCAGGGCCTTCCCGAGGTGAAGATTCGCGTCGGCATCAACACCGGACCCGCCGTCGTCGGCAATGTCGGCACCGAGAAGCGCGTCGACTACACCGTGCTCGGCACCTCCGTAAACATCGCATCCCGGATCGAAAGCGGTGTCGCGAAACCCGGACAGGTCGTCATCACGCAAAACACGCTCGACCGCGTGGAAGGACGATTCCTCACCGATCCCCTCGGCGAGTTTCCGCTCAAGGGGCTGCAGCAGAAAATGCCGGCCCATCACGTGCTCAGTGAAACCGATGCCTCGGCAGCCTCTTTCACCGCGCCCCAAGCGCGCGCGAGTTCATGAATCGCCCATCGGTGCTGACGATCGCCGGAAGTGACTCCGGTGGCGGCGCCGGAATCCAGGCGGACCTCAGGACTTTCCAGGCATTCGGCGTTCATGGAGCCAGCGCGATCACCGCCGTCACCGCGCAGGACAGCCGAACCGTCAGCGGTGTTCTGACCCTCCCTGACGACATCGTCGAGGCGCAGATCGATATGGTCATGAACGATCTGGCGCCGGGCGTCGTCAAGCTCGGCATGCTGGGGAATGCGCGCATGGTCGAGCTCGTCGCGCGAAAGCTCGATCAGTGGAAGCCCGCGAAGGTCGTACTCGATCCCGTGATGATCGCATCGAGCGGGGACTCTCTGCTGGAGGAAGACGCCATCGAAGCGGTCCGGACGCTTCTGCTTCCCAGGGCAACGGTAGTCACTCCCAACTGGCATGAGGCGGGGGCGCTGATCAACGCATTTCCGCGAGGAGCTCAGGACATCGAGCGGATTGTGATCTCGCTCCAGCGACTTGGCGCCACCTCGATTCTCATCAAGGGCGGCCATCTGGAAGGAGATCCGGTCGTCGACACGTTATACGAGGATGGCGAGTACACCGAGTTCCGCCATCCCCGGATCGTCGATGCGGACGGGCACGGAACCGGATGTGCGCTCGCTTCAGCCGTCGCGGCAGGGCTGGCACTCGGGCGGAACCTCAGGGACGCCTGCGCAGACGCGACGGATTTCGTGCATAAGGCACTCGTGGAACGATATGCGACAGGCAATTCCAGACAGGTTTACCTCGAGCTCCGGAACGTTCCGAGCGGTTGATTCGTCAACCGGACTGAGATGAACGACGTGAATTCAATCCTGCGAGCCATCCTTCAGCCGGTCCTCATTGCGGTGATCGCCGCCCTGCTGCTCCGAGGAGCCGTCCAGACCTACTCGATTCCGTCCGAATCGATGAGTCCGACTCTTCAGACCGGGGATCACATTCTCGTCACCCCTTACGGGAACTACTTTCATCGCAACGCGCCGCGGCGGGGTGACGTGATCGTCTTCCGCTCGCCATTTTCTCCGGATGAATCGTTCGTCAAGCGGGTCGTGGCTCTGCCCGGCGACGAGCTCGAGTTGCGCGACGACGAAATCCGCGTCAACGGACGTTTGCTTTCCGAGCCGTGGATCGGAAGAACGTCAGGCAACGGTCTGCGCGCCCCGGAGATTCTTCCCGACGGTCATTACTTCGTGATGGGTGACGCGCGCGGCAACTCGGTGGACAGCCGCACCTTCGGCGCGGTCCGCCGCAGCCAGATCATCGGCAGGGCCCGACTCATCTTCTGGTCATCAGGCTCCGAGCTCTCCGAGACGGCGAGCGCCTCGGTCTTCGCCTCCGGCTCCGCCCGCGACTCGGGGCTGCGCCGAGGCCGGATCATGACGGTAATCCGGTAATTCTCCGGCTGCGCCTCTCGCCGCATTGACTTCGTATCCAGGGATTCTCTAACCTGTTGGGAATCAGTCCGTTCCAGATCTGGAGGCAGCATGCGAATGAGCAGGCGCGAGCGTGGCGAAGGCCAACTCGGTTGCATTATCGGTTTGATCATCATGGCCGCGGCCATTTACGCTGCTTTCAAACTCGTGCCGGTGAAAGTTGCCGCCGCTGATCTGCGGAGAACGATCGTCGACGAGGCCCGTTCTGCCGGCGGCTCGCAGGACGACCGGATCCGGGCGTCGATCATGAGCAAGGCCGAGATTCTCAACATCCCGCTCGACACGAAAGATCTGGAGATCACCCGGCAGAGGGGCACGATCAGAATCGAAGCGGAGTATGTCGTGCCGGTCGAGTTTCCGGGTTACACCTTCAACTGGAAACACAAACACACCGCCGAGAATCCGCTGTTCTGATCGGGAGGGGGTTTCCGCGGGGATTGGTATGAGCGCGTCATCCTGAGCGCAGCGAAGGATCATCTTGCGACGCTCGATCCCCTGCCCTGGCGGAGATCTGGAGAACTTGTCATCCCGAGCTTGGTCGTGCGGGCGGGAGGGGCGAGGGAACTCCGGCGGTAGTACATAGTTTATTCGTCACGGGAAAGAGTCGCCGTACGGACCTCTCCTCAAGGCAACTATGTACCATCGCGCGAGGTCCCTCGCCCCTCCCGCACGCCCACGCTTGCTCGGGATGACAGTTGCCCCATCTGCGGTCACATCCGGCGAGCACGACTATTGCACCAGCTCTCAACTCATCATCACAAATCGAGGGGGACACATTGACCATTTCAATCAAAGTCACACCGAACGGTCCGCTCATTGTCCAGGGAGACTTCAAGCTCATGGACGAGAACGGCAATGAAGTCGAGCCGATGAAGAAAGCGCTCTGCCGGTGCGGCGGTTCGGTGATCAAGCCTTACTGTGACGGGACACACTCGAAGATCGGGTTCCAGGGGGCGAAGGCTGCCGTCGAGCAGAGCGGCGAGTAGAAGAAATACCATTCACTTCCAGATCACGACGTCTTCCGTAGGCTTTCGCCGGATATCGGGCACCCGGCACTCTTTCGCGGGATACCCCACCGGTATGAGGAGGAACGGCTTTTCGTTGCTCGGCCGTTCGAGAATTTCGCGCAGAAATCCCATCGGGCTCGGTGTATGGGTCAGCGTTGCGAGACCTGCATCGTGGAGAGCGGCCAGCAGAAAACCGCATGCGATGCCTACTGACTCTGCGACGTAATAGTTGTGGAGTTTTCGTCCGTCGTCCTCACGATAGTCTTCCCGGAAAACGACGATGAGCGCGGGTGCGATCTCGAGGAACTCCTTCCTCCAGTCCGTCTGCAGCGGTGCGAGCGCCTCGAGCCATTCTTTCGGCATGCGGCCCGAGTAGTTTTCCTTCTCTTCCTCTTCCGCTGCCTCTCGGATCCTCGATTTCAGTGATGGCTCCGTGACGACCACGAACTTCCACGGCTGAAGATTGGCGCCCGATGGCGCTGAGGCCGCGGCTGCGATTGCGTGCAGGAGCACCTCGCGCGGGATCGCGTCCGACGAGAAATCGCGAACCGACCTGCGAGTCGCGGCGATCGATGCGAACCTTGCGGCGCGATCGATCATCTCGTGCTCAGACATCACCGCAGGCTGGTAAGGAACTGTAGGGAATTCGTTCGGTGATTTCGGCATGCCTGATTGTCGCAGCGTTACGGCGATAGTGTCATCCTGAGCGCAGCGAAGGATCCCCTGGGAGTGTTTCGATACTGCTTGAAAGGAAGGGGATCCTTCGCTGCGCTCAGGATGACACTATCGCCCCTGCGCGGACCTCGAGTCGACCCACTGCGGGCTACGAAACGGCGCTTTCCGATCCCTGCTGAGTGTGAGTCTGCTCCCAGGTCTCGATCTCCGGAGAAAAGAGGGCCAGCCGCACGCGCTTCAGTTCCCGCGTCGGGTAGAGCGCGCTCCGCTCCTGATAGCCGGTCTCCTGTGCAATCTCCTCGAGAACCGCGTCACATTCATCGACCGAGCGCCCGTGAACCGTGGTGAAGACGTTGTAGGGCCAGTCGGGATATGTGGGACGGAGGTAGCAGTGCGAAACGGCCTTGAACCCTGCCATCCGTGCACCGAAGTCGTCGGTCCGGTCCGGCGGGACGACCCAGACACCCATGGTCGTCGCGGAAAAGCTCGGTTTCCGGTTGTCTACGAGAGCGGAGAGCTTGCGCATCCGGCCGCTCTTCAGAAAACTGCGTGCCGCCTCCATCAACTCGTCACCCGAGGCGCCGATTGTTGATGCGAGTGTGTCGAAAGGCCGTGGCTGAAGCGGAAGGTCGCGCTGGAGGAGGCGGATGAACTCCACTTCGCGTTTGTCCGGCGTAGCCGGTTCCTCCTGCGATTCTTCGCTGCCGAGGTCGTTCGGCGGCTGATCGACGCCTTCGGCACTGCTGCTCTTGAGCAGCTTGAGCGTCGGCAGTAGGCGGAGTGTCCGGCACTGCGCTTCACGCCCGAGAATCTCGACCGTGTTCTCGAGTCCCAGCTTTGAATCCGGAGGGATTGAAATCGTGAACCAGAGATTGAAATCGTGGTTGCGAAGGTAATTCTGCGTTACGCCCGGATGAAGATTGATGATCGCGGCGCTGCGTTCGACGTCGTCGGCATCCACCTTCGCGGCGACAAGGCAGGACTGATATCCGAGTGAGCGGGGGATGAAGCCGGCCGAAATGCGGCGGACGACTCCCTCGCGCTTGAGCCGCTCAGTGCGCTTGATCACTTCCTTCTCGGACATGTCGAGCGACTGGCCGATCAACGCGTATGGAGTGGACGCTAGAGGTACTTCGGACTGCAGAGCATTGACCAGGTCACGGTCACGGGCATCCATTTCAAGCATAGTAACCCTCCGCAAAATCCCCATGTGTCGTCGCGTAGAACGGGGATTGTATGTGATCTGGTGCGGAGGTCAAAATCGGAGTTACAGGCCGGCTACCACGGCTCTCCCCGCGGAATCTGCGAGCTCCAGTCGGGCCGGAGCGAGAGACTCGGAGGGGCGGGCGAAAGGTCCGTTTGCCGGTCCCGCGCTCCCGCCTCCAGCGAGTCCGCGGTGAGCCCGCGGGCGATGGCGGCCTCGCGTCGCGCAGCCTCCAGTTCGACTCCGCAAAAGACAGAAGGAAAGGCGTCGAGCCGTCCGAGAGCCGCGTCGAACAGCCTCAGCGCGCCCGAGTAGTTCGACCGTCCCATGTGAAGGTACGCCGCAGCCAGCTGAATCAGGCCCTGCAGGAACTGACGGATCTCCGAGCTGGAAACGAGCCAGAGAACCTCCCACGACTCGTGAGCCTCCCAGTACTTCCCCGCATTGAAGTGCTCAACCCCCTCCGCGAAGTGAAATTCAAACGGCGGAAGCTCTTCACTCTTCACTCTTCTGTATCTCGCTGATCAGCGCGCTCGTGAACGTGGTCGTCGATGCTGTGCCGCCCAGATCGCGCGTACGCACCTCGCCTCTCTCGAGCACCGTGAGCAGCGCCTTGAAGATACGGTCGGCCGCTTTCTCTTCTTCGATATGCCGGAGCATCAGAATGCCCGACTGAAGAAGCGCCATCGGGTTCGCGCGGTTCTGGCCCGCGATGTCAGGGGCGCTTCCGTGCACCGCTTCGAACACCGCTCCGTTCTGTCCATGGTTTGCGCCGGCGACGACTCCAAGACCGCCGACGAGTCCTGCGCAGAGGTCGGAGACGATATCTCCGTAGAGGTTCTCGAGGAGAAGCACATCGTATTCCTGCGGTCGGACCACGAGCTGCATGCAGAGGTTGTCGACGATCTTGTCGTCCGCTTCGATCTCCGGATAGTGGACGGCCATGTCGCGGAAACAGCGCAGAAAGAGCCCGTCCGAGAGTTTCATGATGTTTGCCTTGTGCACCGCCGTCACTCTCTTGCGGCCATGCAGACGGGCGTACTCGAAGGCAAATTTCGCGATGCGCGTCGACGCCTTCTCCGTGATGATCTTCAGCGACTCGACCACACCCGGAACGACCTCGTGCTCGAGCCCGCTGTAGAGGTCCTCGGTGTTTTCACGGACCACGATCAGGTCGACGTTCTTGAAACAGGTTTCGATGCTCGGCAGATTGCTGACCGGACGGAGGTTCGCGTAAAGGTCGAGGATCTTCCGAAGCCGGACATTGATCGAAGTGAACCCCTCTCCAATCGGCGTCGTCACTGGGCCTTTCAGCGCGACCTTGTTCTTCAAAATCGAGTCGATCACTTCCTGCGGCAGCGGGTCGCCATGAAGAGCCAGCGCCTCGGCTCCCACGACGTACGTTTCCCACTCGATCTCCACTCCAGTGGACTCGATGATTGCAACGACAGCGGCTGTGACTTCGGGTCCGATTCCATCTCCGGGAAGAAGCGTAATGGTGTGCTTCAAGATGTCTCCTCGCTTGTGTAACGCATGCGAATGAATGGCGAAGACGAAGGTCTGCTCCGAAGCTTCAGTCTTCGCCCTTCATTCGCGGTCAAATTTCATCGGAAAGCCTTCGAGCTTGACTCCGTATTCCGGCAGCGCCTCGAGACAACGCTCGATCGTACGGAGGGTCGACGGAATGAAGTCGAGATAGTGGTCGCGTCCGCGCGTCAGTGCCTGTCGCGCGAACGTACCCAGGATCTTGAGGGAGCGCTGCAGGAGAGTTTCGAAATATCTGTTCGTAATCGAGCTATCTGCCGCGCTCTGTCGCCGGTAATAATCGAGAAGCTCCATCTCGGATTCCCGGCCCAGGATCTCGCCGACGCCGCGGTCGCGGAGGAGGGAGGCGAGGTCATACGTGTCAGGACCCATTCTGAGGTCCTGATAATCGATTATAAAAAGATCATTATTAACAGTGTGAATATTCTGTCCATGGTAATCGCGATGGCATAGAACATATGGATGATGTGTAATATTATTGCAGATCTCGTTCATGGCGGAGACGAGTGAGGGTCCTGCCGCGCTGCCCATCAGCCCCTGAACGTAGAACTCGAGAGTCATCTCCAGCTCGAGTGCAAACGTGGAAGCGTCGAAAGGCGGATTGAGCTCCCGCGCAGCCTGCGGCGACTTCTGAAAGCTCACGAGAAGGTCGATGGCTTCGTGGTAGAGCCGCAGTCCCTGCTCCCTGTCGCGGTGAAGGATGTCGAACAGAGTCTCGTCGCCGACATCCCTCTGGAGCACGGCAATATCGCAGTGATGGATGACTTCCGGGATGCGGGCGTTCGCGGCGATGGCGTCGTGTGCTCCCAGGAACCGGCGCAGCTGATTCCGGACCTCTTCGGGATAGTAGGCGAGCATGTAGCGCTCATCTCCCGAAAGAATTCTGTAATACGCGCGCACCGATGCGTCGCCCCTCAGTGGATTGACGGACCAGCCGGTGCCAAGCCACTCGGAGACGAAATCGGAGGCGTCCTGAGGGAGATGCGAGGTCATGACGAGTGACGAGTGACGAGTGACGAGCAGGACTGCCGGCCAGCAGCGTCGCCGCTGACCGGCAGTGGATCGAGGGGCGGCTCTATGGCGTCGCCGTGCCGAGCTCGGCGGGAGTGCCTTCGCGAACCACTGCACGATCGATCGCGACGGGATCGTTCGGCCGGTCGTTCGCTCCCTTCGGTGCGGAGACGATCTGGTCGGCGACGTCCATGCCGCTCAGCACCTCACCGAACACGGTGTAGTTGTTGTCGAGAAATCCCGAGTCCGCGACGACGATGAAGAACTGCGACGATGCGCTGTTCGGATCGTTCGATCGCGCCATCGAGAGAATGCCGCGGCGGTGCGGAGTCGGATTGAACTCAGCTGCGACGTTCTTCCCCGAGCCGCCGGTGCCCCAGCGTGAGGTGTCGGCTTCCTTCGTGAGCGGGTCCCCTCCCTGAATCATGAATCCGGGGATCACCCGATGAAACTTCGTTCCGTTGTAGAACCCCGTCTCCGCGAGGTCGACGAAATTGCGCACATGATTCGGCGCCCGGTCCGGGAACGTCCGGACGGTGATGACCCCTTTGCCAGTGTGAAGTTCTACGACCTTGTTTGCGTATTCGCTCATTGGCTTCTCCTGTGGTGCAGCCGCCGGAGTGACCGCCGCTATCGGTGTGGACTGTACTGTAGGCGTTGGTTCAGGGATCGTACTTTCCGCCTGATCGGACCCCGGCGCCGAACATGCGCACACGACCAGAAGCGGAACCAGTGCATGAAAAAGCTTCTTCATGAATCCTCCAAGATGATTTTGCCGTGCAGGTTCGCCCGGCCGCGCTATTTAAGCACAATCCCTGCCCCCTCCCGACCAGTTCTGAGTTCTGAGTTCTGAGTTCTGAGTTCCCACCCTGCCCCCGCCCGACCAGTTCTGAGTTCTGAGTTCTGAGTTCTGAGTTCTGAGTTCTGAGTTCTGAGTTCTGAGTTCTGAGTTCCCGCCCAGCCCCCCTCCCGACCAGTTCTGAGTTCTGAGTTGTGAGTTCTGAGTTCCCACCCTTCTCCCCTCCGCCGGTTCTGAGATGTGAGTTGTGGGTTCTGAGTTCCCACCCACCCCTCCGGGCGTCCGCAGGATTTGTGAGACAAGTGGGCGGGGGAACTAAGAACTTAACCACTCGGACCCGGGCGGAAGTGCGAAGGGCGGGTGGGAACTCAGAACTCAGAACTCACAACTCAGAACCGGCGGGAGGGCGGTAGGCCTCACTGCCGCGGGGGCAACACCACCATCTGCGGCGTGTTCTCCGAGCGGACGTGCACGTTGCCGTCCTCGGCCATGAGCGTCACCTTCTGTCCGCCGCCGTTGAACTTCCCGACGCCGCGGATTCTGGTCCGGCCTCCAACCTGATCGCGAATGATCGACAGCCCAGGGAGCTGTGACTGGATCCGGTTCGCGACGTCCGAAGAGGTGATGATCGTGATGTCGACGTCTGCTGCGAATCCGGGCGGCACGTTCAGCACGATATTGCC
Organism: Thermoanaerobaculia bacterium; assembly: GCA_041750915.1. Lineage (GTDB taxonomy): Bacteria > Acidobacteriota > Thermoanaerobaculia > Gp7-AA8 > Gp7-AA8 > JBGSYJ01. The sequence goes on from JBGSYJ010000290.1 coordinate 25,850, forward strand.
GTCAACGCTCCTGAGGTTCACGGTCTGCGACCGCACCGTGCGATCGAGCGTCAGGCTGATGTCGCCCGACTTGGTTTCCGCGTTGACTCGCGACGTGGCGTTCTGAAGGATGATGTCGCCTCCCCCGGAGTGCAGTGTGATCGGGCCTCCCGCGTGAACGACATGTACGTTTCCGCCATCCGTGGAGATGCTCCCGCCTTTCCTGGCTGCGCGGACATGAACGTGTCCAGCCGCAGTGCTGGCCGTGAGCACGCCGTGGATGTCACCGAGGTTCAGCGGGCCGCCGAGCGAACTTACGTCGCAGCTTCCTCCGACGCGGCCGATCACGATCTCGCCTGCGCGCGTCGTGATGTCTGCATTGCCGCGAACCTCGCCCAGAAAGACGTTCCCGAGGGATGTTTCAAACTTGTAATTGCCATTGATCAGGTTCCGCTGTGCAACGAACGAGCTCGCTGTCGGCGGCTGGACGAGGAGAGTATCGGAGACCCTCTGGAGCGACGGAGTCACGTCTTCCTGAGGCATCGCACTGCCCGGCCTTCCCTGAGTCGATGCCAGCAGCGACTGCATCGGCAGACCCTCGGCTCCGACCGACACACGCCCCGTCATCGTCACCGTCTGTAGAATCGGCGAGGTGCCGCCGTTAACGCTTGCACGGTAGACGGTGGCGCCGGGGTGCCGGCTGAAGCCGCCGCGAAGAGGCAGCGATGTCAGGAAATCTCCCTTGAGCGTCTCCGCATGCCAGGTGAAGGAAGCATCACTCGGCGTCGTGACCTGGATGTGGCCGTTGACCGTCGACAGAATCGCGTTCACGGTAGGCGGCAGCTTGTACGTCGCGTAGATGTCTCCGTTCACGCTGTCTGCCCGGATCAGCCCGATGACCGAATTCAGATGAATCGGTCCCGTCATGTTCCGGACGTTCACGTTGCCGGAGATCCTCGAGATGCTGATTCCTTCACTGCTTCTGCTCACGACGTTGACGTGAACGCTGCGGGGCACCTTGATGAAGTAGGAAACGGACACGCTCCAGCTCTGATCGCGCGATGGCTGGACGATGACCGAGCGCAGAAGGCGATTCTCGGGAGTGCCTCCCAGGTAGATCTGGGTCTGCCGCCGTCCCTCCGCGATCGCGGCGTCGTCGACACCGGTGACGACCCAGTTGGCCGTGATGTCGAGAACGCTTTCGGACGTTCCCTCGACGTTCACGGCTCCGAGTGGATTCTCGATGACGAGAGTTCCCCTGGGGTCGAACGCAACCTGCTTGTTGAGTTTCTGCGCGAAGCTCCGCCGCTGCTGCGCTTCGGCCGCGGTGTTCGCGAGGCCGAGCACTACGAGCGCCAGAAGCGCCGGGTGCAGTAGATGCTTCGGTTTCATCAGAGGTTGATCTGGCTCAGCGCTTCCGCAGCTTTGACCCGCACATAGAGATTCTCGTCGGGTTGCGAGGCCTTCTCACGCAGCATGTCGACCGTGGCGGGATCGTACGAATCACCCGATTTCGCGAGATTCGCCAGAGCTTCGATCGCCTTGATGCGAACGGCCGGATTCGGATCGTTTCTCAGCGCTTCGATCAGCGCGAGACGGGCTTCCGGAGCAGATGCCGGCGGAATGTCATTGAGCGTTTCCACGGCCTTGATGCGCACGCCTTCATGCGTATCGTTCTTGAGCACATTCGCGAGGGCTTTCACGATGGCCGGATCGGCCACACCGCGGCTTCCGTACGTTTCACGGACCCACTCGATCGTGTCCGATCGCGACAGGTTCGGGTTGTCGTGGTTCTGCAGAACGTAAGACAGGAGACTGACGAGACTCTTGTCCTCCGGCTTCCCGGTGACCGTTACGTGAGAGGTGACGTCGAAAGCGATTCCGACATCGCCCGAGCCGCTCTTGGCCTCGAGGAATCGAACGTTCTGGATCTGGGGACGCCCCTGGATCTCGGGCGACACATCGGATGCGGGCAGGACTCTCGTCTCCGCGATCGAGAAGGGAAGACTCGACACGCCGTCGATGCTCGCGGCCGTCTGGTATTCCGGAACGCTGGTCCGCTGCCCCAGGAAGAATGATCCGCCCACGAGCACGACCACGGCGGCGGCCTGGCTGAGCCAGCGCGCGATGGGACGGTGGCGGAATGCGACCACCGGCGCAACGGGTGCAACCGGCGAGAGCTTCTCGATCTCCGCGGCAAACCGGGCCTTTGCCCGTGCGGGAACGGCGACTTCCGGCAGCTCTCCCAGGATGCGCCATGTGTCGCGGTAGGCGATCCATTCGAGCTGGCAGCTTTCGCAGTCCTCGATATGACGGTGCGTTTCTTCACGGCCTGCCTTGTCGATCGTCTCGGTGAGCAGATCGGGCAGCCGTTCCTTCAGTGCAGTGCAGTCAACCATCGGGTCCCTCCGCCCGCGTCACTTGCGAGCGTTTTCTTCAGTGTTTCCATCGCGCGGAAGACTCGGGTCTTCACGGCGCCTTCCGAACATCCGGAAATTTCGGCAATCTCGGCATACGACAAGCCCTGGTATCGGGAGAGGAGGATGGCCTCGCGCTGCTCGGGAGTCAGGGCGGCAAGCGCGTTCTGCACCCGGATCTCGTCCTCACGCCGTTCCAGGTTTCGATCAGGGCCATGTTCCCTCGGGGAGGGAAGCATGATCAGCGTCTCCTCGGATTCCTTCGCTTTGTTGTCGGCCTTCCTCAGATAGTCACGGCAATGATTGGCAGTGATGGAAAACAGCCACGTGGAGAGCTTTGCGTCCCCATGAAACTGTTTTGCATGCTTGAGCATCTTCACAAACACTTCCTGCGTGGCATCTTCGGCAGCTTCGCTGTTCTTGAGGAACCGGTACGCGAAGTTGTAGATCCGCCCGCTGTAACGGTCAAAAATCTCGGCTGCCGGGGAGAAGTCGCCACTCTGAACGAGCTTCATCAAATCCTGGTCGCTCAGGTGCTTCATCCCTGCCGTTCTCTCTGCTTGGACGGATTCATGTCGGAAAAGTTACGTCCCTGACACCGGAAAGGTTGGCGGTTGGAGGGCGTTAGCCCCAAAGAAACAACGAAGCAGCCATATCCATTGCCCGGCGGGCGAGCTGCATTCCCCTCTCCCCGTGTGAACGGGGAGAGGGGCAAGGGGTGAGGGGCCGTGCATGGAACTCGTATGCAGGCGATCGCCCGAGAAGCGGCAAGCCCTCAACGCCCCTCTCCCGGCGCGCGAGCATCTCGCAAGTCACTGACATCAGAGCGGATGCCGCGCGCCACGATGCCACCGTTCGTAGCGGGACATTCCGATGTCCCGTACCCGAGGGAGTGACTCGGCACGAAGGTTGGAGCATTCATACCGCGCCTTAGCGCCATATCGTGGCACTCTCACGATCCCGAAATAGGGCGGATCGGAATCCGCCGCTAGGACGCCTCAGCGCCAGCGGAAGTCGACGACCACGGGCCGGTGTGAAGATAGCGCGACAGAAAGATCCGGCGAGATTCCGAGCGATTCGAGCAGGACCGGGTCGAGGACTTCCGCGTCGAACACCTGCGCCTGCAACACGACGAGTCCGTCCGAGTGCAACAGGTAGTCGAGCCGGCTCGAGGGATACGGAGTGCCGCGTCCGTCCCAGGTCCAGATCGCATCGCTGCCCCGATGCCTGGCTTCGACAACGGCGAGCGAGAACCGCTGCGTCGCGCCGCGCTGCATGATGGTGATCGGCGCGTCGCCGCCCGCAGTATTGAAGTCACCGCCGCTCAGAACTGCATCCACATTCCACTCACTTGCGGTGACGTCGATTGCATCGCGGATCGCGCGCGACTCGAACTGCCTGCGGTCCTCTGCGGGACTGTTCGCGCCATCACCACAGCATTGCAGATCAAGGCCGACCACCAGCAGTCGCCGGCCGTTCAGTTCGATGACGCCAGCCACGACGGCGACTCCAGATTCGAGTTCCTCGCGCGCGCGCTGCCGGCGATCGGGGGGCACCGACGTTAACCAGCTTTCAATGCGCTCAGGCGGATATCCGAAACGATCGAATTCTGGAATGCGCGTCATCGGTACACGCGCAGCGATCGATGCTCGCTGGTTCGGTCCACCGCCCGTGCCGTAGAGCACCTGCCACCGATCTCCATCCGCTGGCAGGCCGGCTGCGATGGCAGCGGCGGTGAGGCCGGGCGCCATTTCATCGAGAATGAGCAGATCCGCATCCGCTGCGCGCAGCACCTGCTGGAACCCGGCGTTCCTCTCGAGAAACGCGCGATCGATGTTCCATACGAGAACCCGCAGCGTAGTGCCGGGATGTCGCGCGAGCCATTCACGATCTGCCGGCGCACCGTCCGTAATGGTGATGCACGACGTGCACAGCAGGGCCAGCGCAATCGCGAGAGCCGAAAGATGACGCAGCGGAGAGAATCGGGACGTGCTCCACATCGAGTGAACTGCTGTCTGTTGTTCCACCGCCGCACAGTAGACGAACCCGAGACCCGCGGCAACACACCTGCGACGCCGCCGCTGGCAATAGCGGGACATTCCGATGTCCCGTATCCGAGGCAGTGAAGCGGTACGACGGTTGGAGCATTCATCCCGCGCCGATGCCCCATACCGCTGCAGCTCTCACGTTTCCGAAACACGGCGGATCGGAATCCGCTGTCAGACGAATCAGCCTGGCTCGACGTTCTGATTGTTCCGGAACAGATTGGACGGGTCGTACTTCTGTTTGATCTCGGCCAGCCGCGCGTAATTTTCTCCGTACGCGGAGTGCGATCCGTCCGGCTCATCGCCATCCAATAGATTCACGTAGACGCCCCCAGTTGCATGAGGTGCCATCTCACGGTGAAACGTGCGAGCCCAGTCCATCATCGCATCGTCATCCGCAGGATCCGTCCATCCGGGAAAGATGTGAATCGCAAACGGTGCCTTCCTGTGTGGGAACGCGGTGGCCGCTGAATCGACGCGGCCGACCGCCCCTCCCTGCGCGTCGAGATACACCATGGTGAATGCGCCGGGAAGCTGTGCAGTGTGAGCCAGAATCGTATCGATCGCCTCATCGGAAACTTCGGCGAGATAGTGGGCCTTCGAGTACCAGCGGTTTCCGGCGGGCGTGCCGGCGTCGAAAGCCTGCTGAAGTTCGACGTACGGCTGGCGGGCGACTCCGTCGAGTATCGGAGTGCCGAGGCTGCGCAGCGGCGCGATCGCAGCATCGGCATCGGCCGGGTCTCCGGAGTGAGCGACGACGAGATCGATCGCTACCTGTCCGTGAAACTCCTCAGGGAAAACGTCGATCGGCGGTATGCGAATAAGAAACGCGTAGCACTGAATCTCGTCCGGCGCTTCCGCCATGAATGTCCGGTAGAAACTCAGCACCTCGGCCGCCTGCTCAAAGGGATAGATGATCTGTCCTGCGAGGACTTCCGGACCGACTTCATGGAGTCGGAACTCGAATGAAGTCACGACTCCGAAGTTTCCGCTTCCTCCCCGCAGAGCCCAGAACAGATCGGAGTTCTCTCTCTCGCTCGCGACCACGAGCTCGCCACCCGCTGTCACCACCTCGGCGGACAGAAGGTTATCGATGGCGAGTCCATGTTTCCTCACCAGATGCCCGCTTCCCCCTCCGAGGGTGAATCCCGCCACGCCAACGGTGGAGACGGTTCCCCCAGTGGTCGCGAGCCCGAAGACCTGGGTTGCTTTGTCAACATCCCGCCATCGAGCGCCCGGCTGCACCCTGACGGTTCTGGAGCCGGCATCCACCTCGACGTCTCTCATTGCAGAGACGTCGATTACGAGGCCGCCATCACAGATCGACCTGCCGGAGTAGTCATGTCCGCCGCTCCTGACCGACACGAGGAGATGATTCTGGCGGGCCATGTTCACAGCGGCGATCACATCGCGCGAGCCGGTGCAGCGAGCGATGGCCGTTGGCCGCCGGTCGAACCGTCCATTCCAGATTTTTCGCGCCTCGTCGTAGCCGTGACTCACACTGGTTAGCACCGCTCCGCGCAGAATCTCGCGAAGAGACATCACCATCGAATCGTCCATCGGGGCTCGATCAGTCATCAAAACTCTCCTTTCAGCCGCGCCTCCCGCTGCCAGGCAAATTTTCGTCACCACGTACGCCATTGGGGTCGGACGCGTTTTTCCAAGTGACTTATTTGCTCACGCAGCCGAGCCAGCAGCGCTGCGAAAGATTCGTCATGCGCCGCGTGCTTATGTGACCCAACTTACCGCAGATTGCGCGGCATGTGACGCACGCTCCGAGGGTAGAGATTGATCAGGCGTAAAGAAGCCGGCCTTTCGGCTCCGGAATCTCCCGCCCCAGGTCTCTGGCCGTTTCAATCCATTCTGCGATCACGACGCGCGCGTTTGCCAGGGCTTGCTCGTAGGTGGCGCCATCCGCGGCGCATCCAGGAAGCTCGGGAACTTCGGCAATGTACGCCTCATCCTCGTCGCTCCAGTACAGAATCACCTCATAACGCGGCTCAGCTTTCATCTTCGTCTCTCACCAGTTTATTCGACACGATTACGTTTCCTGTTTCACCTGATAGGCCTTCGCCTTTCCTCCGGCGAGCGGCTGCACGTTCAGAATCTCAGCACTCCGTCTCTCGTAAAGATGTGGTGACTGCCGCGGATCCTTTCTACGAATCCCAAGGCGCGCAATAGCTCACACAAACCTCCGAACGCAATGTTCGCATCAGACCTTCCTGAAAGGATCTGCGCCAGCAGTTTGGCCCGAGAGGTCATGACCTCGAACGATCCACGCCGAGCGTGGAAGGGATCTCGTACCGCTCGCCCAGGCGGGTGCCGGGGGCGAGAAAGAGGATCGCGGACTGTCGCGGCCCGCTGTCGGGCTCGACGGTCTCGGTCTGCCGACCTTCAGTCATGGTGTTCTCTGGAAGGTGTGATCTTAGCTCGGAGTGTCTTACTGGCGCAAAAGGGAAGGGTGGTTGAGTGGCACTTGATGCTCAGCGGCCGGATGACAGAAACAGGGTCTGTGATTTTCTACATTGCGGTGGAGGCGAAAGTAGATCTTGCCAACCTGGCTCCTGCCATTCTCGGCATTTGTACAATGTAGAGAGCAATGGATTTCATGCTCGATGATCAATCTCCCGGTTCCTCAGTCAGAGCAAGTTTCGACAACTGGCGCGCGACTAATCGAGGAGAAGGCAGTTGGAACCTTGCCTGGTTCCTCGCCAATGAGTTCTGCGAACGCTTTTATTCTTCTCATGGCATCGCGCCGCAGGTGATCCACAAAGAGGGCCTGGGATATTACGGAATCGAACTTGCGCGAGTTGCCTGCCCGGTCAATGGAACTAACGCTTCACCTCTGGGCCGCCTCACGATGTTCGGTAATGTCGAGAACTGGCGCAGCGGCGGCCCCGGTGACCACGGCCTCGAGACAATCGCTCTGTGCGACGGTGGCGTAAGCACCGACGAGATCGTTGAACGGGCAATCCAACACATGGATCTGCCGCCAGTGCCCGAGAAAACACACGCGCGATGCCGCCACAAACGCCGGGGCGCGTCGTACGAATTGATCTTCAGGATTGCCACGATGGTCGCCCTTCCTGGGAATTCGATTGCAATCTGGAATCATCCGCAGAGTGTCTATCGACGTATCGCTCAGAAAGATCCGCAGGCCGGCGCTCCGGAGCATCCGGGAGCTTTCGCCTTCGAGAAGGGAGATCGGGAGTTTCTGGTAGCCGGAGACGGACGCGTGCTTGGAGCGAAGTCGGACAATCTTTGGTTCGAATACATGCGTGGCAAGAGCCTCGGCTCACTTGTTGGGTCTATTGAGAAGGCACTTGATGCGCAGGTGACGGGTGATCGATGACTTTTGAAGTGACGCTTGCACCTCGTTACGCGCTCACTTACGACTGTCCTCCTGCGGATGTCATTCAACTCGTGAAGAAACAGGATGACTTTGCGACGCGTGACAACGTTGAAATTATCGCGCCTGATAGCGTCCTCGATGCCGAGTACTTCACCGACTCTGTCGCTCCGTAAAACTCGTTGTCTTCGGAGAGAGGGCATGCGTTCGGACCCGCGAAATGAACATTTCATCGTCTGTGATGGGTGCTCAGCCTCCAGGTGTCGTACATCGTTACTGCTCGCGAAGGCAGGGCCTCGGAGGGCCCTGCCACATGGGAATTCTTTGTGGGTAATGCCCACTTTACAACATCAGCCACACGGGCTACATTGAATCTCCATGAAGACATCCTCCCGCTCCACTCCTGCCCTCAAGCTCATCGCACGCGATGTCCGGCCCGACAGCAGGCGTAGGGTTGCACTCGGTCGCGCTCTCGACGAGCTGGGCGACGCGAGCTTCAATGTCTACCGCGATTCCGACGGGCGCATCATTCTCGATCCGCAGGTCTCGATCCCCGCATCCGAGGCCTGGCTGTTCAGGAACCGGAAGGCGATTGACTCGATACGGCGCGGCCTCGAGGAAGCAGCCGAAGGGAAGGCGGAGCCAGCCGGTTCGTTCGCGCGCTTCACCGCCGATGATGAATGAACCGGGAACTGCGGCTCACACCTGAAGCCCGGCGTAATCTCGCGGAGCTGGAAGGCGCCTCGGGGAAACGCGCCGTCCTCGCACAGGTACGAAAGACTCTCGGTTTCCTCGAAACAAACTTGCGGCATCCGTCGCTGAACACGCATCGATTCCTCTCGCTTCACGGCCCGAACGACGAGGAGGTTTTCGTCGCCTATGCTCAGAACAAGACCCCGGGTGCGTACCGCGTGTTCTTCTACTACGGACCCGATCGAACCGAAGGGAAGAAGCGGGTCTCCGTTTTGACGATCATCGCGATCACACCTCATCCATGATTCCCCTCAAGGATTGATAGCCTCTCCGATCGGACGGACAGATGCGATGTCGCCCATGTGGCAGGGCCTTCCCAGGCCCTGCCTCTTCCGGATCGTGACGATGTACGAGATCTGGAGCGTTGTCCGTGACGGTGCTGGTCCCAGGTGTCGTACGTCTTTACTGCTCGAAGAGGCAGGGCCTGGGAAGGCCCTGCCACATGGGAGCCGCCGGCGCTGTGGACTAGATCATGGCTCCATCGTGATCACCACATTGCCACGCTTCCGTCCCGTATCGACGTAGCGATGTGCCTCGATGATCTGGTCGAACGGGTAGCGACGATCGATCACCGGCCTGAACTCGCCGGCTTCCGCCAGTTCGGCGAGGATTCGCAGATCCTCGGGCCGCTCGCTGGCCGGCCCGGCGATGATCTTTCTGCTTCCCCTCATCGACACCAGCGGCGCGCGCAGCGTCTGCGCGAGGTTGCCGAGGATCACCAGGAGTCGCCCTCCTTCCGCGAGCGAGTTTCTGACCCGGGAGAACGGAGCTGTGCCCGCCACATCGGCGATCACGTCCCACGTTTCGGCGTCGCGGGTGAAATCTTCTGTTGTGTAGTCGATCACGCGCGACGCACCGACCGATCCCGCCAGTTCGGCGTTTGCGCTGCTGCACACCGCGGTGACCTCGGCGCCGAAATGTTTTGCCAGCTGCACGGCCGCCGTCCCGACTCCGCCGGACGCGCCATTGATGAGAACGCGTTCGCCACGCTTGAGCTTTGCTCTCCGGAAGAAGTCGAGGGCCGTCGTTCCGCCGAACGAAATCGCGGCCGCTTCATCGAAGCTCAGGTTGGAAGGCTTGAGCGCGATCGCGCCATCTTCGTGCATGCACTTGTATTCGGCATGACACCCCATCTTCGCCCCGGTGAAGATGAAAACGTGATCGCCGGGCTTGAACTTGCGCACGTTTCTGCCCACGGATTCGATTTCGCCGGAGAGCTCGGTTCCCAGGATCTTCTGCCGCGGTCCGGTGATTCCCAGAGCCAGGCGGGCCAGCAGTTCGAAGCCGACGGGCACATTCATGCTCCGCACTCTCCAGTCTCCGGAGGTGACGGTGGTGGCCCGCGTGCGAATCAATACTTCGTTGTCTTGGGGGGTGGGCTTTTCGATGTCGGTCAGCTGCACGACGTCGGGAGGGCCGTAGTGATGGTAGAGGGCTGCTTTCATGGTGTTGCGCATGGTCCGTGTTTACGAGGGTGGCGATTCGAAGGTTTATGCACTTGCTGGATCGCGAGGAGTTTGTGAAGAGATACGGATTGCTGGAGCATCGTTTGTTTACGGTGGAGCTCCAGGTGTCTTACATCTTTACTGCTCGCAAAGCCAGGGCCTCGTCCCGCAATTAAGGAAGCGAGAGACTGGTAGAATGGGATCCAATGACCGAGATCATATTTCTCGTGGAAGAAGCCGCCGAGGGTGGGTTCACCGCGCGTGCGCTTGGCGAATCGATCTATACGGAAGGTGATGATGCGGCGGCACTCGAAGAGAATGTTCGCGATGCCGTGCGTTGCCACTTCGACCTTGCGGACTGACTCCGCCACCACCCTGTCCCATCAGCAATTACGAATGTACCATCGCGTGAGATCCCTCGCCCCTCCCGCCCACCCGCGCTTGCTCGGGATGACAAATCCTGCCAAAGAAATTGCCCCAGGATTCATTCGGAACTCAGGTTCATTCGCGGAAGCGGATGCCGCGGCTTTCGAGCATGGATCGCACATCTCTCGATAGCCTCTCCGACCGGAACGCAATCCACTCCTTCTGTAGTCCTCGCCGGTGGATCACATCTCGGAAACGGCGGTATCTTCCGCGCCCGTGAAGCGCGTCTTCGAGGTCTCGCGATGCGGCGGGGCCTGCGTTCCGCGCAAAACGCCGCATGATGTCGTAGTCGTCGATGTCGAGACGGCCGAGAAGCCTCTCCCAGTCAGCGTTGGCTGCCATCTCGCGCCCCTCCGCCATCGCGTCAAGGCGCCATTGAGGCTCATCAGGGTCGTCTTCATCATCGAGGTCATTCGCGTCGTCATCCGAAATGTATTCGTGTTCGATCACCCTGACCTCACCGGTGGTCCGGTTTACATAGAGTGAGGAGTCATTGGTGATGGCGTCGATCTCGTTCAGGATTGCTCCGATCGAAAGTGGCGCTGCGGGGTCATACGCGACGGTCTCGTCCTCGTTCGGTTCGCTTCGCGCAGGCAGGCTATCGCGGACCGCCTGGAGACTTCTGGCGAGATCTGCCACCAACTCGCGCGCCGCCTCGCCAACGTCCTCGATGCTGATGAGCCCGCGGGCTACCGCCCCGGAAACGACAAAAGGCAGATCTTGATTTCTGGCCTCGAGGTAATGAACGTCGCGATCTTCACGACTCATCTCACGATCGAGCTGGTGAGCCCGCTGCGCCGCCTCGCGGAGAGCGCGCTTCTCTGCTTTGGTCAGGTTGTGGAACATCAGTCAAGTCCTCCTCGCGATAATCTCACGGGCACATGCGATGTCGCCCATGTGGCTGGGCCCTCCGAGGCCCTGCCTCTTCCGGATCGTGAAGATGTACGACAATTGGAGCTTTGTCCGTGATGGTGCAAGCGCTCCTTGTGTCGTACATCTTTACTGCTCGAAAAGGCAGGGCCTCGGAGGGCCCTGCCACATGGTGTCGTACTTCTTCATTGCCAAAGCAACGGCGGCGACGCCGAGCTCGCTTTGGACAGCGAGAGATTCCGTTATTTCCCGCTCTGCACTGCTCTGCACGTACAATCTCTCCATCGCGACCAAACGTAGAAAAAGGGCAGCGGCGCTGAGGGGACACGACGGCTGCAACGACCCGAGGTCGGAACGATCGCGGGAGAGCTTTGCGCGATCGGCCGGCGCGCCACGACGTGGCCTTCCGCGCATTCCGTTTCTCCTCGGGCTTGCCTTCGTGATGGTCATCCTCTTCGCGCCGGGCTCGGTCTGGCCCCAGGCGACGGACATCGGCGACCCGGGACAGGCGCTCACCCAGTACAGAATCGACCGTTGGCAGACCGAGCAGGGCCTGCCGTTGAACGCGGTGCACGTTTTTCATCAGACTCGTGACGGCTATCTCTGGGTCGGCACCGGCGGCGGGCTCGCCCGGTTCGACGGCGTTCGCTTCACCACCTTCGAACGGAGTCAGGTCCCCGAGCTCGCTTCGCTTCCGATCTTCGGACTGATGCAGGATTCCAAAGGGAACCTCTGGATCGGCTATTCGGGCGGCGCTGTGCTCTATCGGGACGGAGTCTTCAAACGAATCTTCGGCCGCGAGGTGACCGACCGCCGCGTCTGGGCCTTCGCGGAAGCATCGGACGGCACAATCTGGATCGCAACCGAGGGCGGACTCATTCAGTGGAAGGGAGAAGTGAGACGGATCTATCGAACCGAGGACGGCCTCCCCACCAACAGGTTACGCACGCTCGCCTTCGATCGCGATGGGACTTTATGGATCGGCACGACCGGCGGCGGACTCGTATCCATGCGTGGCGATCGCTTCGAGATCATGGATCCGGCCAGCGGCTTCCCCCACGCTGAAGTGCGTTTCGTGCTCCCGGATCCCGCGGGCGGGATCTGGGCAGCAACAGCCGGCAGTGGGCTCGTGCATGTAAATAGAGGAGAGCTTCGGCACTACACCGAGGAGGACGGTCTACCTTCGGATCAGCTCACCTCGCTCGCCCGCGACCCCCAGGGCTCGCTCTGGATCGGAACGTGGGGAGAGGGTCTCGCACGGATGCGCGACGGCCGTTTCACTTCCATATCGACCGAAGGGGGCCTTGCAGGGGCGCAGATCTGGTCCGTTTACACCGATCGCGAAGGGAGCGTCTGGGTCGGCACCTGGGTCGGTGGGATGAACCGGCTGAGGAACCGCGACTTCGTCGTACTCGGCGCGCCCGAGGGGCTCTCGGGCGACAACGTCCGCTCGGTTCTGCATGCGAAGAATGGCGTCACATGGGTGACGACGGCGGGTGGAGGGCTGAACCGCCTGGAGAATGGCGTGCTCACGTCGATCACGACTGCCGACGGCCTCCCGAGCGATGAGGCGTCCACCCTTTTCGAAGATCCCGACGGATCGATCTGGGTGGGAACCTACACGGGAGGAATCGCCCGCCTGCGCGGGGAAGAGATCGAGACGTGGGGCGTGGCCGAGGGGCTTCCGCACGTCGATGTCCGGGTGATTCATCGGGACCGGAAGGGGACCTTATGGGTGGGGACCGTCGAGGCGCTTGCTCGCCTTGTGGGAGATCGCTTCGAGCCGGTCAGCGAGCCGGGAGCGCCTCTCGAGGGCGTGACCGTGATTCTTGAAGACCGCAATGGCACGCTCTGGTTCGGAGCCTCGGGCGATGGACTGATCCGCTATCGCGACGGTGTTTTCGTCGAAGCTCTGACTCGCGAGGACGGCCTCGTCTCGAACTGGATCATGTCTCTCTACGAGGATGATCGCGGAAGCCTCTGGATCGGCACCAACGGAGAGGGGATGAATCGCCTGCGGGACGGGCGGATGACGAGCTTCCGTCCCTCAGACGGCTTGTGGGACGGGGCCGTGCAGACTCTTCTCCCGGATCGCAAAGGGAACCTCTGGATCACCACCAACCGCGGTTTTTTCAGCGTTTCGCTTCAGGAGCTAGACGCATTCGCCGAAGGAAAGATTTCGAGAATCACTTCGACCGGATACGGCCCGGGTGACGCGCTTCGAAGCACGACGTTCGCCGGCGCGCATCAGCCGGCGGGAGCCATCGACCCGGCCGGACATCTCTGGCTTCCCAGCTTCAGCGGCCTGGTCATCGTCGATCCCGAAAACCTTCCCGGTTCGAGCGGGCCTCCGCGCGTGCACCTCGAAGAAGTGGTGATCAACGGCGCCGAGAGTCCGGCCGGCGAGGCGATCACGCTTCCGCCCGGTTCCTCGCCGCTCGTGATCCGATACACCGCGTCGACGCTTCTTCACGCCGACCGTGTGCGCTTCCGCTACCGGATGGAAGGAGCGACTGAAGGGTGGGTGGATGCGGGGCGAAGCCGCGAAGCTTTCTTCCCGGCACTCCCCCATGGAAAGTACCGATTCCACGTGGCCGCCTCGACCGACGGACAGAGCTGGCGCGAGACGGGAGCTCCCCTGTCGATCACGGTCATGCCGCGCTTTTTTCAGACGCGATGGTTCATCGCGCTCGCGGTGCTCGGGCTCCTGGCTCTGACGTTCATGATCATGGGGCTGCGCACTCGAGGTCTCCGCCGGCAGAAGGTGGAGATGGAGCGGTTGGTGGCGGAGAAGACCGAGGAGCTGAGGCTGGCGAACGACTACCTCGCGCGGCTCTCGTACGTCGATGCGCTGACCGGTCTGGCGAACCGGCGCGAGTTCGACCAGGCGCTCGACCGGGAATGGCGACGCGCGTTCCGTTTCGGAACCTCCGTCGCCGTCGTGGTTGCCGACGTCGACCTCTTCAAGGCTTACAACGACACGCTGGGCCATCCCGAAGGGGACCGCTGCCTGAAGGCGGTGGCGGACGTGTTCAGCAGATCGGGCCGGAGGGCGGGAGATGTCGTGGCCCGCTATGGCGGAGAGGAGTTCGTGGTCCTGATTCCGGGCGCGGACCCGGAGACGGCCAAAGCCCTCGCCGAGAGCCTCCGGGCGGCGTGTGAGGCGGAGGCGATCCCGCACCCCGCCTCCACGGTGGCGCCGGTGGTGACGATCAGCCTCGGCGTCGCGGCCGGCGTTCCATCGGAAGAGAACTCGAGCGCGAAGCTGATGGCGGACGCCGACGCGGCGCTCTACCGCGCGAAGCGTGAAGGGCGGAACCGTGTCGTGCTCGCCGACGACCTTTAGCCCATGTGGCAGGGCCTTCCCAGGCCCTGCCTATTCCAAATAGTGAATGCAGTGGGCGTTCACCAAACTGTGTGAACCCTGCGGCGCGTTTCGCCGTACGCTGCATGCATGCGCACATTGCCAGGATTAAAGAGTGAAGAGTGAAGAGTGAAGAGTGAAGAGTGAAGAGTGAAGAGTGAAAGGGAAAACATGAGAAACCGGACAGCTGCAATTGTTCTGCTCATCACACTCGCCGTTGCAGGAGTGTTCGCCGAAGAAGAAAAGAAGGTGACGCTTGCCGGCGAGGTTGTCGACATGCACTGCTACCTGATCCGCCACGGTGGAGAAGGTCGGGGCGCCGGGCACGCCGGCTGTGCGAATGCGTGTATCGGCCGGGGTGTTTCAGCGGGCTTCGTGGCCGATGAGGGAACGCTCTACGTGCTCTTCGACGAGAAAATGGGTTCGCCGAAAGAGCGGATCGCAGGCCTCGCCGGGAAGCCGGTAACTGTGACGGGGGTAGTCGTGGAGCGCGATGGAGTGAAGGCGTTGAGGCTCCTGTCGATTGAGGAAGTGGCCGGGAGCTGACGGGCGATGGCGGCACGGCGATGTGGCCGTCAGTTTTCAGGTTCAGCAGCGGGGATTCTCGGACGTAGCAGGCTTGCATCTGCAATCGAGACATCCGTGATCGGCGCAGGTTCCACACGATGCTTTGACCTGCTTCCGCAGCGCGTCGCGCGCGCGGAACACGCGCACGGCGGCGTTGTTCGAGGAGATGCCCGCCTCTGCCGCGTAGTCCTGAACGGCGACTCCATCGAGTTCGATGCGTCGAATTGCCTCGGCGTACTCCGGTTTCAGCGTCGCAGCAAGACGCGATACGCAGCCGCAGATCGCCGCTTCGATGTCCGGAGGCGGCTCCACCGCACCCTCGATCTCTCGCGCGAAGGACTCCAGCGCTCTGTTCCGCGCGCCGCTGCGGCGGTATTGGTCGACGACTGAATTCCGGAGCATCCGATAGAACCAGGCGATCGAGGAGGTCTGGTCGCGGAGCTCCTCGCCCTTTTCCAGGGTTTTCACGAATGCATCCTGCAGGATGTCTTCGGCAATGGCGCGATCGCCGACTCGCCTTTCCAGAAATCCGAGAAATGAGCGGTGATTCTCGACGAGCTGCGCGGTGAGTTCGGCGGACATTTGCATGGGAACTTTAGCGCGATTGTCTCGGGAAGGGGGAGTCACCATTCACTCGCTCTGATCACACGCCTGGAAGTCGGGTCATTCGTGATTGGACGCCACGCGTTGCCTGACACCTATGACGGGTGAATAATGCGTCCGAGGTGTCCGGCGGTGATGCTCGTCTGGAGTCTCGCCCCGGACTACGTTCCGGTGGCATTCGCAGCGGTCGTCGGAGCGCACTTTCTGCCGTTTCAGTGGGTGTATCGAACGCCGCTCTATGGGATTCTCGGCGTTGTGGTTGCCGTGGGTCCATACGTTCTGGCTGCCTTCGTCGGGGAAGATTCGCTAGCATGGCGGGTTCACGCTTGCCCCGCTCTGGCGCCCCTGCCGGGGTGCGGATAACGGAAGGATGTGCTTTTCCGGTGGCTGCGCTTCGCTTGCCACCGGCTACCGTCTGCAGCCCCTTCGGGGCTGGGCATACGCACGACGGCGACGGGTGCCACCACTCAGAACTCAGAACTCACAACTCAGAACTTCCTCTCAGGGTCCCGCGAGTTTTGCGAGCTCGCGCTTGATTTCGTCGTGGAGGTCTTTGGGGGCGCCGTAGAAGATTTTTACGATGCGGCCCTGCGAATCGGCGAGGAAGAGGGTGGGGACGGCGGGGGGGCCGTTGAAGGCTTTTCTCAGTTCATCGGTGCCGAGGACGATGCGGGCGTTTGGCTTGTATTTGTCGATGACTTTGTCGATGTCGGGGCGTTCCGATTCGATCGCGACGGCGACCATCGTGGCGGATGAGGAGTCCATTCCTTTCATCCATTCGAGCGTGTCGATGCAGTAGGGACACCAGGTTGCCCAGAACTCGACGAGAACGGGCTTTCCTTTCAGATCGGAAAAGCGGAACGTCGCGCCGTTGAGGTCGGTCATCGCGAAATCGGGAAGGGTGAGATTTGCGGAGCCTTGCACCGCCGGCGTCTGCGAGTCCGCGACGGCGCCGCCGGAGAGCCGGATGTCGAGCATCTTCTTCAGGTCGGACTGAAACTTCCGGCGGTTCTCGAGGTCGGTCCACGGTATGTACTTGCCATTGCCCGGACCACCCCACGCGAAGAAGTCTTCAGGTCGCGCCACGAGCGCATCATCGACGAAGATCGCAGGGTATTTGTCCACGCCATACCCTTCGGCGAGAGGGGAAGCGCCGAGGTCTTCGACGACGAAGCGCGCGCGAGTGCCGTACTGCTGAACCACTTCCTTTGCCAGCAAACTTGCCGGGTCGGAGAGGCTTCACGTGTAAGGCCAGCGCACGAGCGTGACGGTCACGAGCGATGGAGCTGAAGGTGAGGCCTTCCGGTCGAGGGCAAGCGAGTCGTACAGCGGGATGAGATCGTTGCGCACGACTGTGGCGAGCGGCGCCTCTTCGGTGTCGAGCATCGCAACGAGCATCGAACGGACTCCATCTGAGCTCGCAGGATGACCTTCCTCTGCGGGAGTGATGCCCGCGTCTCGCACACCGGGACGCGTGCTGAGCGCGAGCCTCGATTCGATGAGCAGGATCGCGGAACCTTCGAGAAGGCCGGCGCCGAAGAGCTCACGCGCTTCCTTGAGACGGACGCTGACGGGAATCATCGAGTTCGCGCCAGGATCGTCGCCGAACACTTTCACTGTTTCGTCTTCGAGCGCGTCGATGGCAAGGCCGAGAGATTCGCGGTTGATCTGCGCTCCCGTTTTGTGAGCCGGCAGATCGAGCGACGCGACGAAGTCGCGGAACTTCAGATTTCCATGGGCCTCGGCAAGGTAATAAAGGCCGCTCGACGGAGAGTCGATCTTCGCGTAGGCGATGCTTGCGCGATACAGCTTCTCCGCGCGATTTCCGGCAGCCTGCACGAGGCCGCGCTGCAGAGAGTGTGTTGCATCATCGGGAATCGATGTTTCGAATCGGGCTTCTGACGACTTCCAGAGCCGTTCGAAGCTCTCGAGATCGGCAGAGGCGTCCGCGTTCGCTGCGATGAATGAGAAGGTCTCGAATGCGGTGAACGGGTCTCGAAGCCGGTAGAGTCGAAGTACATCCGACGATGCTGCCTTCGGTCTGTCGAGAGACGTCGCAGCCGGTTTCGGGACGCCTTTCAACACGCCGGGCAGCTCGGCGCTTTCGTGCTCGACGACAAGACCGTCGAGCCGTGCGATCTCAGCATCGAGCTGGGAGGTGAGACTGCGCGGCGGCTGAATTGCTGGAGCGCTGCACGAGATGGCGCCAAGCAGGATGGACGCGTACACGACGCATGCGGGGGCGACGTCTTTCAGATTCTTGCGTTTCATCGGAACAAGCCAACGCTACTGCAGCGAGCGCGGATGGGGAAGGGCGTTGTTCGAGAGTTCGGGGATCTGTGACAGTGAAGAGTGAAGAGTGAAGAGTGAAGGGTGAAGAGTGAAGAGTTGTCATCCCGAGCCTGGTTGTGCGAGCGGGCGGGGCGAGGGATCTCCGGCGATGGTACATATTTGCCTATCGGCCGCGGTCATTACGTCGATAAAGAATCACGAATGTACTATCGCCGGAGATCCCGCCCGCACACCCGCGCTTGCTCGGGATGACAAGCACGAGTGTCCTCACCTGGGACGGTTCTTCGTCTTCTCTCCCGAGTTTCGCGGTTGATCGGATTTCCGTCCGCCGAAGACGGTCTGCTGCGGGATCAGGTCGGTGAGCCGGATCGGCTTTTCGGAATCCTCAGCCGGCGGTTTGGCGGGCGGACCTTTCCTCGACACCATGAGCGCGACTGTAACAGGATCAGTGCCATCTCGCGATGAGGAGCTGTAAATCATTCGCATCCGACGGGATGAGGATGCATGCAGCGTTCGCGGACGGTGGCGGGCGGCACCGTCGCGAACCGCGCGCGGCTTTAGAAAAGAACAGCGGAGGCTCTATCCCGGAGCCGCTCCGGAGAGATGGCGGGCGAGCGGTGAATGCGCCGCGCTCATGTCCGAACAGCTGGCTCTCGAGCAGGGTGTCGCTCATCGCAGATGCGTTGAATGAGATGAACGGCCCGGTCGAGCGGGCAGACGAGTTGTGAATCGCCTGCGCGAGGAGCGTCTTGCCCGTGCCGGTTCGCCCGAGGATGAGGACGGGGATGTCGGTGCGAGCGGCGAGCGTGGCGAGCTGAAGGCAACGCTGCATCGCCGCGTTGTTCGAAGTGAGCTCCTCGACCCGGAATCTGGAGAGCCGGTGCTCGGTCATGACTTCAGGTTCTCCCGGATCTTGCGGAGTGGCTCGAACGCGTACTCGATCAGCGAGCGGCGGCCGACGGTGATGCGTGCCTCGCCCTGCATCCCGGCGCGCAGCGGATACGTCTTGTCGCCTGATCTGATCTCCGCTCGCTCGAGCGATGCCCGCGCGACGAAGGCAGAACCGCCGCTGCGTGAAACGGCGGCCGGACTGATCCAGTCGATCGCGCCTGTGAGCACACCGTAGCGCTGATAAGGGAACGCGTCGAAGAAGAGCCGTACCGTCTGCTTCGGCTGGAGTTGCGAAAGCCCGCTCTCAGGGAGCTCGAGCCTCGCTTCGAGCCGTCCGCTGACGGGACTCAACTGGCAGAGCTCTTCACCCGGCGCGACGACGCTTCCGGCATTCTGTCGTGTGACTGCGATACAGACGGCATCGTACGGCGCGCGGATCTCCAGCAGCCCGTTCGAGCTCGCCGTGAGCGGTGCGTCGAGCGCGGCGATTCGAATCGAGAGATCATCCATCGCAGAACGCTCTTCGATCCGCTGCCTTCCCCGTGTGATGTCGAGCGACTCCCGCTCCAGCTGCCGTTGGGCGAGGTCTTTCCGCGCGAGCTCGAGATCTTTTTCCGACTGTTCGAGACTCAGACGGTGCGCTGCAAGCTCGATGTCCGAGATGAACCCGGTGGCCGCAAGCTTCTGCACGCGGGCCCAGAGGTCGCGCATCGTCTCGAGATGCCGCGTCCTGAAGGTCATCTCGCGTCGCGCCTGTTCGATCTCGCTGTCTTTGATGCGCAGCGCCGACGCGTGCGACTCCTCGAGCTTCCGGGCTGTCTGCTGAAGCGAGCCGAGGGACTGTCGCCGCGCCTCTGTGTCGGTGGTCCAGTCGCGCACATCGTCGACACGCATGATGAAGAGCGGATCACCCTTCTTCACTTCCTGTCCGACCTTCAGGTTCACCCGTTCGAGCACAGCCTGTCGAGGTGAGGCGATCGGATCAGCGCCTCCGTCAGTGACGAGAACGAAGCGGGCGTCCACCGTTTCGGAAACTCTGACGACGATGGAAGCGATCACGACGACGGCGAACAGCGTGATGATGAGCCAGGCGAGTGCGCGCACAAACCACGGCGGCGGCTCGCTCGCGACAAGCGGCGCGTCCTCTTCCCACCTGGAACCCTGGTTGAAATTTGCCGGACTCATGATCAGATTCCCAGCTGCTGGCTCGAGAGATAGAAGTACAGCCCTCTCGCGCTCATCAGTTCATCGTGCGTACCCGTCTCGGCAATCTCACCCCTCTCGAGCACTACGATTCTGTCGGCATCGCGGATGGTACTGAGGCGGTGCGCGATGATCACAGCCGTGCGGCCCGACATGAGCCGCGTGAGGTTCTGCTGGATCGCACGCTCCGACTCCGAGTCGAGTGCGCTCGTCGCCTCATCGAAGATGAGAATCGGCGGATCGTTGTAGACCGCGCGCGCGATCGAGATGCGCTGTTTCTGGCCGCCGGATATCGCGAGTCCCGACTCGCCGATCCGCGTCTCGTATCCGAGTGGTAGCCGCATGATGAAGTCGTGTGCGTTCGCGAGCTGCGCGGCCCAGAGCGCGCGATCAAAATCCGGCTCGATATCGCCGAATGCGATGTTCCGGAGAATCGTCTCGTCGAACATGTGATTTTCCTGAAGCACCAGCCCGATCTGCTTCCGCAGATCGCGATGATTCAGCGTCCTCATGTCTACGCGGTCGAACAGGATCGTGCCTTCGGTCGGCTCGAGCAGTCCCGCAAGCAACTTGACGAGCGTCGTCTTTCCGCATCCGCTCCGTCCGACGAGGGCGACCGTCTTCCCCGGCGCGATCTCGAGGTCGATCCCGCTGAGAATCGTCGGCGACTCCGGCCCGCCGTATCGAAACCCCGCCTTCCTCATCTCGATCCGTCCTTCGAGCGAGGAGACAGGAACGAGCGCCGAGCGGTCGTGCCCCTGTTCGGGCTCCTGCTCGAAGACGTCATCGAGGCGTCCCAGCATCACGACTGCCCGCTGGTACTCGTCCCAGATTCCGAGGGCTCGCATGATCGCCCCGAATGCCATGAGCGTCAGGGCGTTGAATGCCACGAAGACGCCGATGGTGATCTCCCCCGCGATGACCATCCGCGCGCCAACCCAGAGAAACAGAGCCGTCGCGAGCATTCCGACGACCTGGATCATGCTCTCGTACGTCATCACGACGAAGCTTCCCCGGAACATCTTCTTCGCGACTCTGAGGAATTCGTTGAGCATTGCGTCGCGGAACGTCTGCTCGGCGGAGGCAGCTTTGACCGCTTCGATCCCTTTGATTGCGTCGATCTGATGGGAGCTGTATCGCCCCCAGCTTTCTTCGATGTCCGCGAAGAGAGGACGGAGGAGGCGGACCGAGAAGTACATCAGCGCAGCGTAGAACGGCACCGTGAGGAGAAAGACGCCTGCAAGCTTCGCGCTGTAGAACGCCATCAGCACGAGAGCGCCCAGCAGACTGATGATCGAGAGAACGCCTCCGATGCCCTGCTGAACCGCGAACTGCCTGACCTCACGGGCACCGTCGAGCCTTCTCTGGATGTCGCCGGTCCTGCGGCTGTTGAAGTACGACAATGGCAGAGCGAGCAGTTTCCGCGTGAGAAAATCGAGAATCCCCGAGTCGATGCGAACGGCCGCGAAGGCGAGCAGATACTGCTGCGCGAGGTTCGACAGCACCATGAACACGAGCGCGATCACCATGCCGATCACGATGATGTTGAGCATGCCGACGTCGTTCTCGACGATCACCCGGTCGACCACCATCTGCGTGAAGATCGGAAAGATCAGCTGCAACAGGGTGACGATTCCGGCGAGGAGAAAGACCTGAAGAAAGAGTGTCTGATAGCCGGAGAAGAAAGGCTTCAGCCAGGCGACTCCTCCTGTGCCTTCAGGCGTTTCCGCGAACTTGTCCGTGTAGTCGAAGAGCGCTGCATAGCCGGACCACCGCTGCTCGAATTCGGCGCGCGGAATCTTCCTGATACCGCTTGCCGGATCGGCGACGCGGACATACTTCGGACCGACGTCGAACACCACGAGCCAGTGGTTGCCCTCCCAGTGAGCGATCGCCGGCATCGGCATCAGCGGCAGGTTCCGCGGAGTCACCTTGAGCGCGCGCGCGGCGAGCCCCAGCTCGGTCGCCGCGCTGCAGAGGGCTTTCAGGCTCGTGCCGTCTGTCGAGGTGAAACAGAGCTTTCGGATGCGGGCGAGGCTGACCTTCCGTCCGAAGTGGCGACAGATCATTCCAAGCGCCGCGGCGCCGCAGTCCATCTCGTCGATCTGGCTGACGAAGGGGAACTTGCGAATGCGTTTGCCCCTCCGCGGCTCGTCTTTTTCGTCATCGAGATCAGAGCCGTCGGTCTGGTCGAGGCCGACTTTCGAGCTGACGCTCGCTTCCGCCGGCAACATCTCGCGCGCGAAATCGAGCGGGACGCGCGCTTCTGCATTTACGTTGTATTGCGCCAAGCGCTCGGCGAGCAGCTTCTCGAACTCGGGGAACCTGCTCCGGAGCTCGAGCACCGTCTCGGGAGGCAGCGCGAGGAGCGTGCAGTCTGTTACGGCGTCGACAGATGCTGCACGCGTCGAGCCGTTGAGGATCGACAGCTCTCCGAAGAAATCTCCTTCCCGGTAAAACGCAAGGAGCTTCGGCTGTCCGTTGTCGCTGTCGAACGCGCGCACTTTTCCTGACTGCACGACGTACATCGGACCTGCAGCATCGCCCTTGCTCAGGATCCTCGAGCCCGCGGGATACGTTTCGGGAGTGAGCCGCTGAATCAGCTCGTTGAGCGCCGGCTCAGGAAGTCTGCCGAAATTGCTGAACTCGTATAGAAAGCCGTGGAGGGTGCGGTAGCGCTGCGTCGCCTCCAGGTATCCCCGCAGCTCGGGATACTGTGTGATGAGGCGGTCGAAATCGTCGCGTGAAAGACGAAGCGCCTCCACGAGACTCGAGCAGCGAACGCTCGCCGTCCGCACCTCTTTCGTCAGAAGCGCCGATTCGCCGAACTCGCTTCCCGGCCGGAGCACGTTGAGGGCGATCTCGTCACCCCGCTCGGTTGTCTTGATGACCCGCGCACGCCCCGCCGTCAGAATGTAAAACGCGTCCGCGGGATCGCCCTGACGCACGATCACGTCGCCAAAGTCGTACTGGACCTTGTGGAAGAGACCGCGCACCCGTTCCTGATGTTCCGGAGGAAAGAACCGGAAGAGGGATGACTGGCTGAGAAAAGGCTCGGTGCTCATCTCACCACGCGAATCGCATTTGACGGCTGGATGTGACGGCTGCAGAGGTCTGCGAACGTCTCATCGAGAACAACCCGATCGATCCTCTCGACTACGGCGGGATCGGAGAGAGAAGGGTCGAGCTTTCTGATGAGCTGGTAGACGCGGAATCCGTCATCCACACTGACGGGTGCGAGCGCCTCTCCCACTTCGGCGCAGAACAGCCGCTGCGCGAGCCCCGGCTCGACTCCTTCGAGCCAGACCTCTGTCTCCTCGGAGATGTACCCGCTCTCTTCCGCCACTTTCTCGAGCGTCGTGCCGTCTTCCCGCACGCACAGAACCGCTTCTTTCGCTGCGGCCTCTGAGTCGAGGTCGAGCGTCCGGATCGCGACGCGTTCGAGAGCTGTTCCGAGCGCGTGAAGGTGCCGCTGCCTCGCCTCGGCTGTCAGCGCCTTTGATCGGATGGCTTCGTAGGCGGCTTCGAGCCGGAGCATCTCGTCGAGCCACGCCTGCGCGCGTTGCGTGTTCTCGAGCCATTCGGCGATGCCGGATATGTCCAGTTGGTGGCGAGCAAAAAACGCCTCGCGCGCCCTTGTGATGTCGATCAATTCTTTACTTTGTTCGATCTCGAGCGCACTCGCGACACGTCGCTGCAGCGCGTCGTCGAGAGCATCCATGCGGTCTGACATCCAGAGGTGCACAGCCAGTCGGCGGTTGAGGTCTTCGAGCTCCCCGGCAGGCGGTGCGTCCGGCAGCTCAGTTCTGCATACTCGCGCAGCGATCCAGGCGCCGAATTCATCGGTGGTCAGCCCGCGAGCCCGAATCCATTCTTCCGTCTCTCCTGCGGTGATGAGATCGCGGGCGTAACGGTATCTGTCTGAAAACGCCTGGAGGTCTTCGGAATCGGGTTCGTGACCCCGCTCCTCTGCGAGCTCCTCCGCACCTGCCAGCTCGAGCGTTTCGCGGATCGCGTCGTGGAGTTCATTGCGAAAGACCGCTGCGGCGAGGGCGTCGTCGACGGTCCAGGACTTTCCACCAGCGACGAACAGCACGATCCCGCTGAGCGCCGTGCTCAGATCCCTCGCCAGCAATCGTTCCGAAGCGGGCATCGATCACTCTCCAGACAGCCTGCCCGGTCCATACCGGAGGCGGGCAGGCTGTACAACCGGGACATTGGAAAGAGGCGACTAGTATCCCCTAACACTGGCAAAACAGGGGAGCCTCATGTGGCAGGGCCCTCCGAGGCCCTGCCTTTCCATATCGTCGAGACGTACTGCACCTGGACCTTTCATCACGGGTCGTCGCTCCAGGCGTCGTACAACTTCACGGCTCGGAAGAGGCAGGGCCTCGGAGGGCCCTGCCAGGTGGGAACGGGGCCGGAATCAGCTACGATATGTCCCGTTCCCAACTGATGCGAGGTCCCGGTGAACATTCAGAGCCGCGTCCGGCGGATCTATGAGCGTCGTCCCTATCCGCCTCCGGAACTGCGAAGAAAAGGGGAGCGGTGGTCGTTGCCGCCGCTCGAGTGGATTCTTGCAGTATCCGACCCGGAGGCACCTCCGGTCCGCACGATTCTCGTTGCGGGATGCGGTGTCGGAAGCGAGGCATTCGCGTGCGCCCGGCGCTTCCCGACGGCGGACGTTGTCGGAGTCGATTTCAGCCCACGCTCGATAGAGACGGCGCGGCGGCTTCAGCGTGGGGTGCCCGAAAAGGGATCGAATCCGATTCGAAGTAGCCGACCTCACCGACTCGAGGCTGCCGGAGATTACCGGTGGGGAATTTGATCTCGTCTCGTGTCATGGGGTGCTCTCGTACATTCCCGATCCAGGGGAGACGCTCCGCTATTTCGTGAAGGCAATGTCGAAATGGGGCACGCTCGTACTGGGAGTGAACGGGGCGATTCATCCGAGTCTCCAGATCCGCGTTCGCTCCCGCTGTTCGGAGTGAATCCTGATGAGTTTCACGACACGAAGAGAAGTCGGGCGGTGCTTGCGATTCACGATTCGATCATGGTTCATCCGTCGGTGAATCTTACCGACGAGACGCCTGAGTACATCGCGAGCGATATCTTCGGTCCGCTGAATCAGTCGTTGCCGCTGCGGGAGTGGAGCCGTATGTGCCGTGACGCGGGGCTGCATCTGCGTTCGAACTTCTACGCGAACATTTCGCTGCGGGAGGTTCTGAACCGCGGACAGCAGCCGCTGCTGATGCCGCGCTCGAGGGCGGAGGTCAGCGAGCTGTTCGACGTGATCCAGCCGGGAACCTTCTACCGCGCGGTTTACTCGCGCCGGCGGCCGAAGGAACCAGACTGGGCGGATGGCAGATCGCTCCTCGACTGGAAGCCGGTCATCTCGTCCCTGTTCAAGTTCGAATGGCCCGCCGCCGGCGGCGCGTGGCACAACCTCAAACAGTGAGCGAGCAGCTGTACATTCTTCACCAGCTGGCGGTGATCAATCTGCTGCCTCGTTCCCCCTCTCCCCGCGCGCGACGATCTCGCAAGTCCTCGACATCAGCGCGGATGCCGCGCGCCACCCTCTCCCCGACTTCGCCGGGAGAGGGAGAGCACGGGCGCTGCCGCATTCCTTGTCCCTTCGGAGCTATCGGAGCGTGCCGTGCCGTGCGTCACGAGTGAAAAAACCAGGAGTGTGGTGAAGAGAACTTCGCTGTCTCCGAAGTTGTACTCGAATGCTCCTGCCACTGTAAGCGCGACCGCGACTGCAATTCCGATGTCGGCCCAGACGCGCGTCTGCGAGTTTTCATGTCGCCGGGAAATGCATTCTTTGAGAAAGATTGCGATCAACAGGGCGTAGCCGATCAGGGCGAACAGGCCTCGCTCGGCCCAGATCTGCACGACATTGTTGTGCAGGTGTGGAACAACGAAGCGCGGCGCGTCGGCGCTTCTGTACAGTGGATAGACTTCTTCGACGTTCGTCGGACCGACGCCGAAGAGCGGATAGTCGGCGATGATTGCCATGCCCGCCTGCACCATGCGGATTCGGTCGAGGTTCGACGCCTGCTCGACGTCGAAGGTTGAAACGAGGCGTGAAAAAAGAGCCAGCGGACTGAATGTCACCGCCAGGATGATGACGGGGACGAGGTATAGCAGCCAGCGCGCGCGGCGTCTGAGCATGATGACGGCGAGGCCGGCTCCCCAGCCGATCCACGCTCCCCGCGTGAATGTCAGGATGAGAGCCAGCGACGTCAGCGCAGCGGCTGCGGACGTGAGACGATCCCGCCGCCGGAAAGCCAGCAGGATGAGCAGCAGCGACATCGCGACCATCATTCCGGAGAAGGTCATGACGTGCGAGAGGGAAGCGGTGATCCTTCTCTCGAGCTCTTTCTCGTGGTAGCCGAGGATGAAGTACTGTACGAGCCCGTAGCTCGAGAGGAAGAGGGCGACTGCGATCAGCGCGCCGATGCTGCGCTCGAAGAGGTTGCGTACAGCTCCGAGTAAAGTGATCCCGAGTGGAAATGCGAGAAAGTAGAACCAATCGCTCGTCTCTAGTCCGCCCTCCCACCGGTTCGGTCGCAGAATGTGAGAAATCGTCGAGGCGATGAGGTAGACAAGAAGGGGAAGATAGAGGGGATGGAAAGGGACCGTGAGCTGCCTTCGGCGGAGTGCGATGCCGGCTGCGATGATCGATAGCGCGAGGAAGCCCTGCGCGGTGGCGTTCCATCCGAGGCAGAGGATGTGCGCGAGGTAGAAGAGGGCGGCGTAGCGGACAGCGGGGGGAAGGTCGGAAGGGAGTCCGAGCCGGCTGGCGAACGCCGCTGAGCTCAGGGCTGTTCGATCGCTTCGTCGATGAGCATCACCGGGATGT
This sequence comes from Thermoanaerobaculia bacterium, assembly GCA_041750915.1. Lineage (GTDB taxonomy): Bacteria > Acidobacteriota > Thermoanaerobaculia > Gp7-AA8 > Gp7-AA8 > JBGSYJ01. The sequence continues at coordinate 52,919 of JBGSYJ010000290.1, forward strand.
CGCTCACGATCGGATAGATCCGATGGCATTTCACGCATTGCAGACCATCTTCCACTACCGGCTCTTCATCCCGGAACTTGTCGCGGTAGCGATCTTTTACAGTGGTCCGGGTGTGCTCCGGTAGAGACAGGAGCTTGACCTCCTCCTTACAGAGGGGACAGGCGAGAATTTCGAGCAATCCTGCGTCAACGGCCATGCGGGCGGTAGTGTAGCATTTTTAATCCGGAACCGGCTTTCACGCTTCGAGGGGACACAACTGAGAGTTCTGCATCTCGCATCATTCCACGAATGGACCGGCGCAGCCGCGGTCGCTTTCAGCGAGGTTCTTGCCCTGCGCAGCCGCGGGATCGATGCGCGCTTCGCCTATGTCGGAGGGGGTCTGCTCGAAGAGAAGATTGGCGGGCACGACTTCACCTACGGCATCATTTCGAAGCAGCAGAATCCGTGGACGATCTACCGGAACGGCTCGGCGATTCGACGACTCGTGCACCGGGAGTCGATCGATCTGATCCACGCGCATCTGACGTTCGATCACTGGCTGGCCCGGCTCGCCGCGCGGGGAACGGGAAAGATCGTCCGGACTTTCCATGCGCGGCGTCCCCTGCGTAACGACCTTCCGACCCGTGACCTGCTCAAATCGACCGATGGGATCGCCGTAGTCAACCACATGCTCGCCAGCGAAAGGCCGATCCGCGACCGGAAAGTCTGGTTCACTCCGCCTCCGGTGGATCTCAGTGAGTTCAGACCGGGAATCCGGAGTGCGCGGCCGGCACTCGGTCTGCCGGTCGACACGCCGCTGTTCGGTGTCATCGGAAAGATCGCGCCGCAGCGAGGCTTTGAAGAAGCTCTCGAGGCGTTTGCCCTGATCCTGACCGCCATTCCATCCGCAAAACTGCTGATCCTGGGCGAAGGGCCGCACCGGCCGCATCTCGAAGGGCTTGCGCGCGATCTTCGCATCGACGGGACGCTGGTATGGGCCGGCTATCACGAAGACGATCTGGCTTCGTACTACACCGGGATGGACGTGATGCTTTTCACTGCCGCGGGCTCCGATGAAGGGCACCGCGCCGTGATCGAAGCGATGGCGTGCGGGACACCTGTGGTCAGCCGTCCGATTGATGGAATCGAGAGCGTTCTCGGGTCGCTTGCGGCTTCCCTGATCAGCCCGGGCATGGATGCGGCCTCCCAGGCCTCGATCGCGTCGACTCTGTTCCTCAGCGGTAACGCGAGGACCGTTGGAGCGGCATGCGCGTCCGAAGCGCAGAGGTTCGGCTTCGAGCCTGCCGCGACGCGTCTCGAGCAGTTGTACGCCGAGGTGAGGGGCGGCGGGGGGTAGTTTTCCCCTCTCCCCGTGTGAACGGGGAGAGGGGCAGGGGGCATATGCACTAACTTTGACGCTCGAACCGGGCCAGGAGACCGAATGTTGAATGTTGAAATTGTGAATGGTGAATGTTGAATTGGGCACCGGGTCTTCATTCAACATTCAAAATTCACAATTTCAACATTCAACATTGCAGT